>NZ_CP011451.1:2503284-2816195 GCF_001007935.1 Nitrosomonas communis | reverse complement strand
TCCCGGCCGAACAAATCACCCTGCGTACTGCCCTTTGCCAGGCGCTGGATTTGCCTGAGGAGAAGATGCCCTTTGCTGGCGAGTTACTGCAAATACGTGATGATGAGCGCGACTGGGAAGGCGCAGTAGAGCGGTTGTTGCGCAACTTTGGTTTGTCGTTGCTGGTGCCGGATGAGCATTATCCTGCTGTGGTAAATTGGGTGGATAATACCCATTTACAGGGACGCCTGGTTTATTTCCGGGTACGAGCAAGTGCTCGCAACAAACCTCCAGATTTGCACCGGGATTCGCTCGCACGCAAGCTGGTGATCAAACCTGACTCGCCTTTCTATGATTGGCTTGAACGGGAGGTGTCCCACCGTTTTGACCTTGCCTGCTGCACCACACAAGAGCAGTTTCGGCGCGAGACGCGTGCCATCACGCGTACGGGACAGATTAAAGCGCCCGGCGAGCGCCATGAAAAAGACGATCGCCATCGGCTCAATGACCGCAGCCGCTATGTACTGGGCTGGAGCAATGCGGCCAAGATCGCTGTACTCGAAACCAAAGCAAAAAAGCTGGAGAGGCAGCTTGGCGAATTGGCTAGCCTCATCAGCAAAATCCAGGCTGAGCAGAGCATACTCAAGGCACGGCTGACCGCGTTGTCGAAATTGGATGAATATACTGATTTTGGTGAACTCGACTGGCAATTGGTTGCCGTGGAACTC
The DNA here is from genome assembly GCF_001007935.1 of Nitrosomonas communis. Classification (NCBI taxonomy): domain Bacteria; kingdom Pseudomonadati; phylum Pseudomonadota; class Betaproteobacteria; order Nitrosomonadales; family Nitrosomonadaceae; genus Nitrosomonas; species Nitrosomonas communis. The sequence goes on along the minus strand of NZ_CP011451.1, from coordinate 2,815,488 downwards.
GCAAAGTTACAGGATGAAAAGTTAAAGCTGGAATTGACTTCCGATGTGCTTAAACAATTGACTGAACGGCTAAATCAAGCCGTGGCAGCCTTGCAGAAAACAGAAAGCCAGCTCGAGGTGCACAAGGACAAGCGCTCCAAAATCGAGCAGAAAAAAAGCGATACCGAGGTTTTGCGTGCGCAGACACAAGCGCTCGTGGATGATTCGGCGCAGGCTACTCACGCTGCCTACTTCGAGCTGCTTGACACGATGCGCAGCCAGGCGCTGGGTGAGCAGCCGCTCACGATCGAGTCCTGCGATTCACGTGAACGTGACATGCGCGACTGGCTGCAAAAGCAGATCGATAGCAAATCCAGCACGCTCAGTTCGCTGGCAGAGCGGATCATCAAGGCAATGACTTCCTATAAAGAAGAATTCAAGCTGGAGACTGCAGAGATCGATGCCAGTATTGAAGCGGCTTTCGAATACCGTAATATGTTGCATCATCTCCAAAGCGACGATCTGCCACGATTTGAGGCGCGCTTCAAGGAATTACTTAACGAGAACACGATACGGGAAGTAGCGAATTTTCACTCGCAATTGGTGCGCGAACGGGAAACGATCAAGGAGAGGATTGCCTACATAAATGAATCACTGACCGACATCGACTACAACCCAGGCCGCTACATCATCCTGGAAGCCCAGTCAACGCTGGATGCCGATATCCGCGATTTTCAAAACGAGTTGCGCGCTTGCACCGAAGGGGCTTTGACCGGATCTGATGATAGTCAATATTCCGAAGCTAAATTTTTGCAAGTTCGACACATCATCGAACGCTTTCGTGGCCGACAAGGATTAGCCGAGCAGGACCGGCGCTGGACAGCCAAGGTTACCGATGTGCGCAACTGGTTTCTATTTGCTGCCAGCGAGCGCTGGCGCGAGGACGACAGTGAACATGAACATTACTCTGATTCGGGCGGCAAATCTGGCGGTCAAAAAGAGAAACTGGCTTATACCATTTTGGCCGCGAGCTTGGCTTATCAGTTTGGTCTGGAATGGGGAGCAGTGCGCTCGCGCTCATTTCGCTTTGTCGTGATCGACGAGGCGTTCGGGCGAGGTTCGGACGAGTCAGCGCAATATGGCTTGCGCTTGTTTGCCCAGCTTAATTTGCAACTGCTCATCGTCACTCCCTTGCAAAAAATCCACATCATCGAGCCTTTCGTCTCCAGTGTTGGTTTTGTTCATAACGAAGATGGCCGTACCTCCAAATTGCGCAATCTCTCGATCGAAGCATACCAACAAGAAAAGGCAAGGATGACGGGATGAACTGGACCACGCCAGCTGATCTACGCGCGCAACTACATAAGCTATGGGAGCGCGGAGAGATTTTGGCCAGTCTTGTCACGGGTGCACCCTTATTCCCGCGGCGTTTATCTCTCAAGCGCCCCACCTCAACGGAAATAGTAGAATACTTTAGCGAGGTGCGCGTCTGGATCGAAGCACTCAGGAAGATGCCGCGCTGCCGACTGGAAATGCGCGAATTCAAGCACCGGCTATTCGGCACTAACACGCTCCCCCATGAGGTCTGGATCGACACAGTCGGGGATGCCTTGAGCCTGATCAGCAAGCAACGCGAAGCTGCCCATTTCACTGACCTGGTTATGATGACACGCCAACAACAGCCAGAATTGCTGGATTGGCTCGCTAAAAAGCCGCAGCGTGCGCTGGAGTTGGTCGATAAATGGCAGCGCTTGCTGGCCATTGTTGCCTGGCTCAAAGTCCATCCGCGTCCTGGCGTTTATCTCAGGCAAGTCGATATCCCAGGAGTACACAGCAAATTTATCGAGCACCATCGTGGCGTGCTCGGCGAATTGCTCGACCTCGTGCTGCCAGCCGAAGCAATTGATCCCATTGCTTCTGGCACCAACCAATTTGCACAGCGTTACGGCTTTTTGGATAAACCGCTGTGTATTCGCTTCCGTGTTCTGGATCGAACCCATGCTTTGTTACCCGAGGTAGGTGAACGAGATATTTCGCTGGATACCGACAGTTTTGCCCGGCTCAATCCAAAATTGTCGCGCGTCTTCATCACTGAAAATGAGATCAATTTTTTGGCTTTCCCCAATATCGAACACAGCTTGATTATCTTCGGTGCAGGCTACGGCTTCGAAATGTTGCGCAAGAAAACATAGTTAGAGAATTGTCGTATTTACTATTGGGGGGATATTGATACCCATGGCTTTGCTATGCTTGATCAACTGCGCAGTCAGTTCCAGCATGTTGCTTCGTTTCTAATGGACCGCGCCACCTTACTGGCATTCGAAGCACAGTGGGGGATAGAGACTCAACCCACGGGCCGGGAATTGTCGCGTCTGACACCGGAAGAGAAAGCGCTGTACGATGATTTACGCGATAACCGCTTGCGCAAGAATTTGCGGCTGGAACAGGAACGCATCGGCTTTGATTGGGTGAAAGCAGCGCTGGCTGCGCTCAGGTAATTTTAGTTAACGTGAGTTCGGGATAAGAAAAGCAGCAAAAGGGGTCTGAATTCCCTATGATAAATGGATTTTGGAAAAGAGTTTCACCATTATTCATGAGAAGAAACCTTCCCAAATATCAGACATCCTCAAACTCTTCCTGTTGTAGTGGCATGCTCTTTATGTCGAACTCACGTTACTCGGTATTTTTAAGTGTTTCATTTTATGAGCCACACATACACAAAAGAGCTCTAGAAATACAGTTATACAGAAATCGCATTACTACTAATTTAATTTGTAAAGCTAAATAATATTCATTATCATTAACAATCGCTATTTCTGTTGCTCTTCAAAGAATGAAATGCATCAATTCAACAAATAATACATTGCTTTAATCATTAGATTCTCTATTTAAGGAGGGATTATTCGATGTTGCAAAATAAAATTATTTCACTTGTTTCAGTTTTGATGCTGACTATATTTATCAGCAATCCTGTTTGGGCTAACGGTGGAAACCGAGTTTATTGGATAGCAGCGGATGAAGTAGTGTGGGATTATGCACCTTCATTTCCTGTTAATTCGATGACAGGCAATGAATTTACTGCGGAAGAGCGTGTATTCGTCGAGCAAGGAATTGGCCGGCGATATTTAAAGTCGGTCTATCGGGAATATACCGCCGGGTTTGGTGCGGTAAAACCGCGCGTCGCTGAGGAGGAGCATCTTGGTATACTTGGGCCTGTCATTCGGGCAGCCGTGGGAGACAGAATTACGGTTCATTTTAAAAACAATACCCGTTTTCCGGCAAGTATCCATCCACATGGCGTGCGTTATTCCAAGTCACACGAAGGCGCTGCCCATTCAGCAGATGATAAGCATAAATCTGGTGGGATCGTGGAACCGGGAGGGGAGCACACTTATATTTGGGAGGTTCCAGAGCGTGCCGGTCCTGGTCCAAATGATCCTTCTTCCATCGCATGGGTTTACCATGGTCACGTCAATGAACCTGCCGATACCAACGCCGGGCTAATTGGCCCGATCATTATCTCAAGCCATAAAGAGAAACCACTGGATGTAGATCGTGAATTTATTTCTCTTTTTACGGTATTTGATGAGAACGCCAGCTTATATAAAGATATTAATCTTTCCACTTGCACTGGTTCTTGTGACCCGAAAAGCGAAGAATTTGAGGAAAGTAATCTGAAGCATGGAATCAATGGATTGCTTTATGGCAATAATAAAGGTTATGTGATGCGCACTGGAGAACGGGTACGCTGGTATATCATAAGCATGGGGAGCGAGGTCGATCTTCATACGCCGCATTGGCATGGCGCCACTTTATTGCATAATGGTAACCGCCTGGATGTAACTGAAGTGTTGCCAGCAGCTACCAAAACGCTGGATATGCAGCCAGATGTCAAGGGCGAGTGGATGTATCATTGCCATGTCAATGATCACATCAGTGCTGGCATGTCAACGACTTTTACGGTCGAATAAAAATGACGGCCACCAGAAAATAGTAAAGATTTTGCAAATCGGGTCGAAAAATTTGTGTTAACTTTATTATGCTCGTATATAACCTGGTGAGCTATTGGCCTCACCAGGTTATTCTTAAGTTACTGTACATTCTTTATCCTTGAGGCCTATAGCGAGTGCCAGTTCGGCATCCTCATTTTTTTATCTTCAAGTTACCTAACTTTATCTTTGTATAAATGCAATGAAACCATGCATCTAAAAAGCCCCAGATTGTATTCTTTGTGAGGCATGGCATAAAAAATATAATTTTTATTCAACACTCACTACTATTTGCGTGCGATCAGACGATTTCTTGCGTTACCTGGAAAGCTTAAGCTACTCGCTGGTGCTCTAAAATAGTTTTATAGCTTAGCTCATGCTCCATAATTTGGCGGACATTTTTGGAGACAATAAGCCAGTGCAGCACAACATTTAAAATCACCTATGATTGGTTTGTCTTTCCATCATGTAATGATGCGAGATGAATTGATGCTGGTCTTTAGACATGCACACATCCGTATATCAAGCTTCCTCAAACTATCCAGCTGTTATGTGATGATTCTTATGTCGAACTCACGTTAATAAATAAAGACTATTTACAGTAATTTCTAATGATTCTCGCACGCGCACAACGTTTCCTCTGCCAAATAATCACTCCTGTTACGGACACTATTGCGACTGCTATTCCTAGCAAGGAAACCAGGATACGTCCAGGCAAGCCAAGGATGCGACCGGAATGCAAGGGAAACTGGGCTTGCAAGAATAGGTCGCCCATACTGCCTGCCCCCGGGATATTGTCACCGAGAAAGGATCCGTCCTGGCCATCAAAATAAAGCCAAGGATTACCGAGAGCAAAGTTTGCGTGATCTTGACCTGGCTCATGAAATGTTACACCATAAATGCCATACTCTGGTTCATAAAACATGCCACCTGGCGGAATGTTCCAATTTCTTCTTTGCGCTTCTGTCGTGGCGAGTTGAATGATTTCATGCCGTGTGATCGAAGGTTCGATCGGCTCATCATGTGGCCTGGGGGTACGGTGCGCAAACGGATCTGGGGTGAGGGTGGAAAAGACAGAGACCAGAGGGCGCATGATTTCCTGTTTAAGGTTCATAGAAATAGCGGTTACGGCAAGTATCAATAAACAAGCCCATAACCACACCCCACCTGAGCGATGCACATCGAAATTCAGTTTGTAACCGCCTTGCTGCCAGCGGAAAGCAAATGATTTGCGCCATGCCTGAAAATGGGGAAACGAGATCCAGAGTGCAATGAAGCAATCGATTGACCATACCATCGCCAGTATGCCCATAAACAATATGCCTAATTCCAGTCCAAAAGCATCCGGGATATGCATGCTATAGTGTAATTTATACAGGAAGGGCAAGAAATTTTCCCGGCTGAGTGAGACTTCACCCCACATGCGGGTACCGCGTACTTCGCCACTTACGGGATCAAGTGCCACTTGATTGAAATCCAGCTCATATGCTTTGCCAGTATCAGGATTAAGGCGAGAGTTTACACTTAACCCAAGGTTCTGATCGGGTTCCAGGGACAACGGTAGCCAGGTAATCAGAATTTTGGGATGAGATGCTTCGAATTGGTTAGCGAGCGTCAAGGGTGGAAGCGGATTTCCCTGACTTTGTCGTTCGAATAATTGAGGGTTAAGCCACTCATCCAGCTCATGATCCCAAGAGATAATAGCGCCAGTCAATCCTGAAATGAATAGGAAGGATGCCAGAAAGAGACCCGCCCAGCGGTGCAATAGTGTGAGTAGTTGGCGACTTGCTCTGGATTTGCTGGGCTGTTTTTCCTGCTGCGTGATATCAGCAGTTATCGTGGATTCAACAAATTTTTTCATGTTTTTTCATGATGTTAAGTGACACTATTGGCAGTCACCACAGAGGGTGTGGTTATTTCAGCTTGGGTATTGGTTGCTTTTCGATGATCAAAGATCAAACGGCCATTTTCCATGCGTAGCACACGATCGGCTAAATGGAAGTAGCGGTCGTCATGTGAAATAACCAGGATGGCTTTACCCATCGCGCGCAATTCTGGAAGCAATTCATAATAAAAGATTTCCTTAAATGCTGGATCCTGATCGGCTGCCCATTCATCGAATACCAGGAAGGGTCTGTTTTCCAGATAAGCGATCACTAACGCGAGACGTTTACGTTGTCCTTGCGACAAGGTGAGCGTGGTAAAGGCGCCATCCTGGACTTTTACTTTATTTTGCAGATGAAGTTTAGCTAATAGCTGATTTCCCCTTTGATCCAAATCGTTGCCATGATCCGTTTCAAGCAGCCGCTCAAAAAGGTGAAAGTCGGAAAAAATAGTGGTAAAGAACTGTCGGTAGTAATCACGGTTTGTATCATCGATAGCTTTGCCATTAAGGCTGATGCTACCTTCTTCTGGTGGATAGAGTCCCACCAGCAATTTTGCCAAGGTCGTTTTACCACTGCCATTGCCTCCGATCAGAAAAGTGATTTCACCCGGACAGAACTGTAAATCAATTGGTCCGAGCGTAAACATTTCATCCTTTTGCTCATGATAGTAACGGTGCAACACCCTCTGTAATGCAATAGATTGCAGAGGCGGCAGATCGGTTTTGTCTGTCTGGGATTCAGAAGAGAACATGGAATGCGTAATTTCCTCAATATGATTGGCTGATACCTGAGCAAGGTTAGCCCGTGGAATATTCAACAGTAATGCTTCGAGCGGTCCTACCATATAAACGAACACCAGGGCGTAGCCCGTCATGATCAATGTCCGATCAGGTACATCGCCTACCAGCAAAAATAACACCAGACCAATAAATGCGTAAATCAGGAAATTACCCCAGCTTGCTGAGGCTACAAAAACAGACATACCAAATGTTCGCTCCTTACGTACCTTTTCGATAGAGCGTTTAAGCACATCATCATAAAAAGCAGTGCGTTTATCGCGATTGAGGCGCAATTCCTTGGCGCCGTCAGTAAGTGAACGAAAATAGGCAAATAAGTTATCTTGTTCCTGGGCGGCAATATCAAGGTGTTTAATAGCACGTAAATGGGCGAGGTGATAGCCTAGTGAACCGAACCCAATCACAGCGAGGGCGAGCAGGAATACCTGCCATGATAAAAACGCCATGTAAACCAGGCAACCAGCGACCACTACGGCGTTGGTAAGAATGACCGGAAAACTGACAAAGAATTCAGCCACTCGTGTGCAGTGTTCGGAAAGGGCAGATTGTACTCGTGCAGCGCCGAGTTGCTCGAGCTGCCGGTAATCGGCAGCAATCACTCTTTGCGCGATAAAACTGCGTAGTTCGGAGTGTGCGCGTTGCCCTAGACGTTCAAAGAGAATTGCTGCCACCATATAACTCAGCATGACACAGAGTGCCGTTACTGCAAAAATGAGTGCCATTTCATCCTGATCAGATGCTGTCGAAGTAAGTGCTTCACTGATTTGAGCAAGCAGCAGTACACTGCAAATGCCATGCACGATACTAGCAAACGAGGCACTTAACAGCAATAGTTTGGATTGATTGATAAGATACTTAAGCATGGTTTATACATAAAAGAGAGGAGATATACCAAAAAAGACGAATGGTCACGGTAAATGTTTAACACCAATATAGCCATCCTTTCACTAATTTTTACTAAAGCAGTGCATCTAGCTGCTGCTCATTGCAGACAATTTTCTCTGCTTATCAATGGCATAACTATCTTCTATTTCTTCCCTACATGCTAGATAACTAAAATTTTATAAAATATGTAAATAATAATACTTCTCATTCGTCTTCAATCAGTATAACGAGGGTTTTACCAAAATCAGTTAACTGGGAGACAAATGGAACGGTATCAATTAAACGAGCAAGCTTGTGAGACGTTATTGGAGCAGTCGATGTGTCCGGTGAACTTGTTATCTTTCCCAGATCAAACACGTTGCGTCGTTACCTGTGAAGGTACCACATTGAGCGTGCAGGGTTGCGAAAATAAAAAAAGAACGGTCTGGCATTTATATAAGCAATCTGATCAATTAACGCTAGAGTGGGCTGATCCTTATACAGCACATCCGGATGTCACTGAATTGCTGGCGGCAATTGAAACAGCATTGGTCTACTACCCCAATCAGGAAAAGTTATATCTCTCTGCACCCATTAAGCAGTGTGGTGAGTTATTCAACTCGGGGGTAGTGGTTAAGACTGAAAGCGGCCGAGATGTTGTGCATGTGGGGCTATTCTGGCAGCAGGCTAGAGTATGGCTTTCTTCATCGCGATCCCAGCCATACCCAATTTATCCTGTTTTTAGTCATGGCCGCCGCCATCCGCTACGGCCCCCCAAGCCAGCTGGCATAGTTTATCGGCGTTATATCACGTGGCTGGGGCGCACTTTGTCATTTCGAACAGTCGATCTCGCGACCGATCTCGCACGTTTCAGTCGCTGGATGAATGATCCGGTTGTGGCAGAATTCTGGCAGGAAACGGGTGATCTCGTTAAACACCGTTCATACCTCGAGGGTATCCAGAGTGATCCACATGTGATCAATCTCATCGCTTGCCTTGATGATGAACCTTTTGGTTATTTTGAAATATATTGGGCCAAAGAAGATCGGATTGCTCCCTATTATGATGTAGAAAATTTTGATCGTGGCTGGCATGTGTTAATTGGAGAGCCCCATTTACGAGGCAAACCTTTCGTAACCGCTTGGCTGCCGTCTATTTCCCACTATTTATTTCTCGATGATGATAGAACTCAGCGCATTGTCATCGAACCCCGCGCTGACAATCACAAGATGATGCGGAATCTTGCTCAATGCGGTTACGCGCTTCTCAAGGAGTTCGATTTCCCCCATAAACGCGCCATGCTCGGGATGTTGTTACGAGAACGCTTTTTTGCTGAACAATTGTGGGTGCCACGCAGCACGTTACCACTCCATTCTGTTTTTTTATCCTGAGGATTTCATCATGAAAGTTTACGATTTGATCGGTATTGGCTTTGGCCCATCCAATATAGCGCTTGCTATTACGCTCCAAGAAAAAAAGCAAGCTGGTTATAACATCGAGTCTTTTTTCATTGAGAAACAACCCAGTTTTGCCTGGCATGCCAACATGATGCTGAATAACGCGCATATGCAGGTTTCTTTTCTCAAGGATTTGGCTACGATGCGCAATCCTTCAAGTCATTTCACGTTTATCAATTATCTCCATCAAAAGAACCGGTTGCAGGATTTTATCAATCTCAAGACCTTTTTCCCGAGTCGCCATGAATTCAATGATTATCTGTCATGGGCAGCATCGCATTTTGACCACTGTTGCGCTTATGGCGAGGAAGTAATCGAGATATTACCGGAAAAACGTGGAGAGGAGACTGTGCTGCTGCGTATCCGTTCGCGCGATAGTGAACAAATTATGCACGAGCGATTGGCACGAAATTTGGTAATCAGTATCGGCGGTCAGCCGAGAATTCCAGATAGTTTCTTGTCACTCAAGGGTGATCCACGTGTATTTCATTCCAGTAGTTATCTGCAAGAGATTAAACAATTTCCCTCAGCCAATAGGATTGCAGTAGTGGGAGGGGGGCAAAGTGCAGCAGAAATTTTCATGGATTTGCATGATCGTTTCCAGACAACTCAGGTTGATCTGATTATGCGTGCGCGCTCGATTAAGCCATCGGATGACAGTCCATTCGTCAATGAGATTTTCAATGCTGACTTCACGGATTTTGTTTTTAATAGCTCTGAGCAAGATCGCGCTGAAATCCTTAATGACTTCTGGCATACCAACTATGCCGCGCCTGATCTGGTTTTAATTGAACAAATTTTCAATGTGCTTTACCGGCAGAAAGTGTCAGGTAGCGAGCGCCATCGTTTTCTGCGGCGACATGAAGTCAGGCAGGCGCTTTCCCTGCAAGAAGGTATTCAGTTTGTTTTACATGATATGAATACCCATTGTGAACGAACAGAAACTTATGAAGCTGTGGTGCTTGCCACGGGCTATCACCGGGATCATCACAAATCCTTGTTAGCGCCACTCACTCCCTATTTCGGAGATTTTACGGTGGACCGTCAATACCGACTATGCAGTACACCTAATTTCAAGCCAGCGGTTTTTCTGCAAGGTGCTTGTGAATCAAGCCATGGATTGAGCGATACCTTGCTCTCAGTAACAGCTGTACGAACGAACGAAATTGCTCAGGCACTCATGAATAACTCTAATCAAACAAGCGTTATGCAGGCAAAACGTGGAATTTCTACAGCATTCGCTTAATAGGTAATATTTCTTAAACTAGTCAGCATATTAATATGAATAGCATCATAACGCCTCCCGAAGGAACAATTAAACTAAAAAACGTAATCCTATTATCAGCCGTGCAACTGGCGTTATTGACAATATCACTCAATAGTTCTGCAGAACCAAAACAAATAGCGGATAAAGCAGCAGAAGCAAAAAAACCACAGTCAGAGACTACTGCCAGCTCAACTGAGCCAGACGCGGATAAGTCGAATGTCACCGTATTACCTGCGGTGACAGTTAAAGGCAAAGCATCTGATCAGATTAATGGTTATGCTGCCAAACGCAGTATGACTGGGACCAAGACAGATACGCCGATTATTGAAATCCCGCAATCGATCTCGGTGGTTACGCGTGATGAGCTTGATATGCGCAGCGTACAGAATTTTACTGAAGCTTTACGCTATACACCGGGTGTTACCGTTGATAACTTCGGGTTTGAGGGGCGTGGCTTTGAAAATCTATTCATGCGTGGTTTCGATGCATTGAACACTGCAAATTTTCGTGATGGCTTGAGTAATCAAGGGACTGGTTTGTTTTTTGGTTCTTATATTACCGATCCCTATGGATTGGAACGAATTGATGTGCTACGCGGACCATCCTCGATATTATTTGGTCGTGGTGATGCAGGGGGGATCGTCAATCGTGTGACCAAGCGTCCCAGTGCTGATCCAATCCGGGAAATAGAGTTGCAGTATGGCAATTTTGACCGTAAACGGGTTGCTGCCGATTTAGGATTCACAAACAGTGATGGCACGTTGATGTTCCGTCTTGTAAGCTTGGGACTGGATACGGATACGCAGGTTAAATTTCCCAATACTGGCGGAGATCGCGCATTTCTTAGACGCTTTTATATTGCTCCTTCGGTGACTTGGCGGCCAACAGTAAACACGACTATCACGCTCATGGGCGATGTGCTTAACAATCGTACGAATTCATCCGCTTTTTATCTAGGAGACCCGGGTGGCAGACGTACCAATGTTCTGGTAGTAGATCCAGAATTTGTTAGATACTCGACAAATCAATCTTCTTTCAGCTATCAGATCGAGCATCACTTTAATGAGATGTTTACGGCACGACAGAATTTTCGCCATACGGATCAAGACGGGCGGTTTAATGATTTCTTTCCGCTCGGCTATAATACGGTTGATCAACCTACATTGCAGGATCGTTCGGCCTTTATTACAAGAGAACGGCTGAATCAGACAGTAATCGACACCCATTTACAGACTAAACTCAATACTGGTCCAGTCCATCATACGGTGCTTACAGGAGTAGACTGGAATGTAACCAATGCTTCACTCAAATTCTTTGAAGGAAGCCAGGATGGCTCTGTTACACCTGGCATCGACATTCTTAATCCGGTGTACTCACTACCGATTGCTAAGCCTGATATCTTGGGTACCCATGCCAAGCAGAAAATTAATCAATTTGGTGTTTATTTACAAGACCAAATTCGATACGATGACAATTGGATTCTGACCTTAAGTGGTCGTTATGACAGAATTCATTCTACTGATAACGATCTTCTGAGTGCTGTCACAACAAAAGCCAAACAGGATGCATTTACCGGCCGGGCTGGTTTAACCTATCGGTTTGCTAATGGCATTGCCCCTTATGTGAGTTATTCACAATCATTCTTACCACAACCGGGTTTTGATTCCAGCAATAATCCATTTGATCCAACGCGTGGGGCTCAATATGAAGTGGGGGTTAAATACCAGCCAGTGGGTGGCAGAAGCCTCTATACACTTGCATTATTTGATCTGACTAAAACCAATGTACTGACACGTGATCCCAATGATCCGTTTCGTAGCATACAAACAGGCGAGATCGGTTCGCGCGGCGCTGAACTGGAAGCTAAAGCAGAGCTGTTACCTGACCTGTTACCTGGCTTGAATTTTATTGGCTCATTTACCTATCAGGAAGTAACCGTTACCAAAAGCAACGATATCGACTTAGACAAAATGCCTATTTTAGTGCCTAATACCATGGCTTCGGCCTGGCTGGATTATTCTTTCAGGAGTCTGGGCATAGATTGGCTGCGGGGATTAGGGATCGGAGGAGGCGTTCGTTATGTCGGTAGAGTATACAATGATCCGGAAAATACCAGTACGACCCCGGCATTTACTTTATTCGATGCCACGCTGCGCTACGATTATGGACCTTGGCTATTTAATATTAACGCTAGCAATATTTTTAATAACCAATATGTATCGTCTAATCTTGGTGGTAATTTTTTTCTTGGAACACAACGAACCGTCGTAGGAACTTTGAAATATAGATTCTAGTTGGTGTTAGGTTGTATTCGTATCCTTGCCAGGCGATAGCGCTGGATTTTATTAACTATCGGAGAAGATTGAATGTCGCTTGACCCGGATCTCGCTGCATTTCTTGAATTGGTTGAAGCTAATGTCATGAGCGGAAGTAAACCCAGCATGCATGAGTTAACACCTGCGCAGGCGCGGGTAGAATATGATGCTTCAACGCAGATATTGGATGTTCCTGGGATGGCTGTTGAGAGTGTGACCTCTATCAGTATTCCATGCCGAGATGGTCAGCACATCCATGCACGGTTTTATAAGCCAATTAAGTTAGCAGAAGAAAAGGGACCTTTACCAGTATTACTCTATTTTCATGGTGGAGGATATTGTGTAGGCGGACTGGATTCTCATGATTCTTTGTGTCGATCTTTGGCGGCATTAACGCCCTGCTGTGTGCTCAATGTTGCCTATCGGCTGGCACCTGAATATCGCTTCCCGACAGCTGTTTATGATGCACAGGATGCCTATCAGTGGATGTTATCAGCAGGTACTGAATATAATTGGGATATTACACGTATTGCTGTGGGAGGAGATAGTGCGGGTGGGACGCTGGCAACCGGGCTGTGTTTAGCATCGCGTGATAGCAGTTGGCCACAACCTGTATATCAGGTATTGCTTTATCCTTGTACCAGCGCATGGCAGAATACCGAGTCGCATCGTCGTTTTGCACAAGGCTATCTGCTTGAAGCAACAACTCTGCAATGGATGTTTACTCATTATTTACGTGATGCAGCAGATCGAAAAGATTGGCGTTTTGCGCCTCTTGAAGCGAGTAATCTGAGTGGTCTCGCTCCTTCCTTTCTGATTCTAGCCGAATATGACCCCCTGATAGATGAAGGTATTGCATATGCCGATCGGCTCAAGGCTGCAGATGTTTCCACGCTCGTCAGAATTTATCCTGGAATGACGCATGATTTCGCGCGTCTTGGAAGCATTGTTAATGAGGCTTATCAGGTACGTAAGGATATCGCTAATGCGCTCGCTAATGAGTTTTACCCAAACCGGAATAACTGTTAGATCAGATATGCATCTTTATCCTTCAGCGTTTATTAGACATTTTTATAACTAGAATCGGATGGATTAAGTGATTAGGATTTTTATTTGCATCATCCTTTTTCTTATCCTGACAGGTTGTAACATGCTGCCGCAGCGACATGTTGAGGAAGTAGGCGCAGAGATACCAGATCAATGGGTTGAGGATAAAGCACTCGGCCAACCGATGCCGACTAAATGGGTAGAAACTTTTGGTGATCCTCAGCTAAGTGCTTTGGTTGACAATGCGCTGGCTGATAATTATGAACTGAAAGCGGCAGCAGCAAGGGTCGATGCAGCGATAGCCCAGGCACGAATTGATGGATCAGGCCGTTGGCCGCAGCTTTTTCTCACAGCTGAACATGAGCGAGCTCAAATTCGGGAAGCAGGGTTTGGATCATCAAGATTCGATGTATTTGAAGTTCTGTTCGGGATGAGTTGGGAATTGGATGTTTGGGGGAGAATACGTGATTTTCAGCAGGCTGCAGTTTTGGAAGCTGATGCAACCGCTGTCGATTATTATGGAGTAAAACTGTCCTTGGCAGCACGGGTAGCACAAAGCTATTTTGAGTTAGTTGAAGCAAATCTGCAGGCAAAGGTGGTCGAGCAATCGGTCAAAGATCGAACTATTATAGTGAGTTTAGTCCGGGGACGTTTCCAACGAGGTCTGGAGCGCGGTCTCGACTTACGCCTGGCCCTCACTGATTTGGCCAATGCAGAAGCGCAACTCAAGCAAACGCGTAATAGAATACAGATGATCACGCGCCGCCTGGAAATTTTACTGGGACGTTATCCGGGTGGAAATGAAATAGATGCTATAGCCTTGCCGCAATTGCCTGTTGATATCCCTGCTGGATTACCTTCCGAATTACTAGAACGGAGACCGGACGTAGTTGCAGCATTTGACCGTCTGCAGGCTGCAGATTTCCGAACAGCCAGCTCGAAAAAACTGCGTCTGCCGCGTATTACCCTGACTGCTGCCGGCGGGACGCGCAGCAGCGATCTGACTGAACTGATTGACCCTAAGGCAGTGGCTTGGAATGTATTTGTCGGACTCATGCAACCTCTGTTTACCGGAGGACGTATCCAAGGTGAAATTTTCCGGAATCAGGCACGCGCAGAGGAAGCACTGAATTTTTACAAAAATACCGCACTTAATGCTTTCCGCGAAGTTGAACAAGCGCTGGCAGCAGAAGAGTGGCTACGGCAACAAGAAGCGTCCCTTAGGAAAGCGGTTGAACAAACTGAATCCAGCCAGAGATTGGCTGTTTATTCTTATCGTAACAATCTGATCGGAATTCTCACCTTACTCGACAGTTACCGCAGCACACTCAATGCACAGAGCGCCCATTTGTCTGTCACTCGGCAGTTACTTAGCAATCGCATCAATCTTTATTTGGCTCTGGGTGGAGATGTGTAACGAGGCAGATGCAGTGATCCGAAACCGGTATTTAATCGTTACTACTCCATGAAAACACGCCAGCAATTACTCATCGCGCTACTGATTGCGATTGGGGGGGGACTGGCTGCCTTTGCCATTGTTACTTCACCGCCGCAAACCGAGCAGCAGGAGGATATTGTTACACCGCTATCCGTTCAGGTCATCAAAGTAAAGCCTCAGCGGCTGCGTATGGATGTCCGGTCGCGAGGGCGTGTCATGGCGCAAACAGAAATAGACCTGGTGACTGGTGTCTCAGGCAATATCATCAAAATATCACCTGAATTTGTCAGCGGTGGATTCTTCAAGAAAGGGGATTTGCTGATTTCAATCGATCCAGCAGAATATGATTTGCGGGTAGCGCAAGCACAAGCCAGGGTAATGGAAGCCCAGTATCAGCTGACACGAGAAGAAGCAGAAGCGGAACAGGCACGTGATGAATGGCAACATCTCGGACAGGGAAAGCCTAATTCGTTAAATCTGAGGATTCCGCAGCTTAAGGAAAAGAAAGCTAAGCTGGCAGCAGAGCGAGAAGAGCTGAAGAATGCCAGGTTATTACGTCAACGCACAGATATACGCGCTCCTTTTAATGGTCGGGTACGTAATAAGGAAGTAGGGATGGGTCAGTATCTGAGTAGCGGTGCGGTATTGGGAAGAATTTACAGCAGTGATCTGGCCGAAGTGCGCTTGCCATTAAGCACACATGAACTTGCTTTCATCGATTTCTCAGACTCCCCCACTCGTAATGAATCCAGGCAGGGTGCACCAGTAAGGTTCACAGCAAACTACCAGGGGCAGCAACAAACCTGGCTAGGCCATATTGTGCGAAGCGAAGGCGTGGTTGAGCAAGATACCGGCATGGTAGTGCTGGTTGCACAAATCCCGGATCCATTCGGTCTTGGCGCAAAAAAAATTAACTCGTCTGGCACAGAAAGCACGAAATCGTTTACTACTAGTTTACCGGTAGGCTTGTACGTAGAAGCCACCATTGAAGGGCGCTGGTTTGAAGATTTTGTTATTTTACCTGCCAGTGCATTACGCAATAATAATCGGGTAGTTATCGTTGATCAGAAACAGCAGTTACGTTTCCGCACAGTGGAAGTACTCAGTAGAGAACGAGAACAAGTGATCATTAAAACGGGATTACAGGAAGGAGAATATGTGCTTGTGTCCGGCCTGCATCATCCGGTTGAGGGAATAGAAGTCATCCCTACTGAGATTGTTCCATGAAACTGATCATCTGGTTTGCCAGGAACCCTATTGCTGCCAATTTGCTCATGCTGATTATTGTCGCAGGCGGATTGATGGGGCTAACCGTGTCCAAGCGCTATACTGTTCCCCCTGCACCACAGAATCAACTGAAAATCGAGATGGGCTATCCTGGCGCAGGACCTGCAGAAGTGGAGCAAGCGCTATGCATTCCTATTGAGGAAGCTATCCATGATTTGGAAGGCGTTCGGCATATCAATACCGTTGCTAACCAGGCAGAATGCGAAATTATCGTTGAGTTTGATCCCTCGATTGAAACGACACGTTTCCAGTCTGCCGTGCAGGCTAGGATGGATCGCATTACGTCTTTTCCAAAAGAAGCTGAGAAGCTGAAAATTCAGGAAATGAAAATCGGCACAACTGCAGTAACTATAATGGTGCATGGTGAGGTTGGTATGCTAGCCCTAATGCGTCAACGCGATCGATTGCAAGCCATGCTAAGCAAACACCCGGATATCGGATTATTGACACCTTGGCCGAAACCTCCTTATGAAATATCGATTGAAATCACAGAATCTAATTTACGCCGCTATGCGCTGACTTTTGAGGAAATTGCCGAGGCTATTCGGGCTGCATCTAATAACATACCGGCAGGAGAGCTTAAGCAATCCGATAGCAAACTGCTATTGCGAAGTAAGAATCAGGCCATGTCTTTGGCTGATTATGCTGCGATCAAGCTACGATCTGAACCGCATGGTGCGCACTTGCTGCTTGGTGATATTGCGCAGATTCGCGAAATAGTGAGTGAAAAAGATTTTTTGGCAAGAATCGATGGCAAGCCGGCTGCGCAGCTCTTCGTAATGTCAAAAGACCGGATTGCGACAACTGTCGAAGCGGTCAATGAAATCATTGAAGCATTCCGCCCTGACTTGCCTGATGGCATTGGCATTTCAACGTGGGATGACTGGTCAAAATATTACAAACATAATATGTCCATGTTATGGGAAAACGCAGTATCAGGTTTTATTCTGGTTTTTCTGATATTGATGTTTACCATGCGGTTTTATCTGGCGTTATGGGTAAGCAGTGGTATTTTGATCTCATTGCTAGGAGCACTTTGGCTGATGCCGATGCTGGGAATTTCTTTAAATACTTATTCGATTGCCGCTCTGATTCTTATCCTGGGTGTCTTAGCGGATGATGCTATTATTGTAGGTGAGAATATTTACACGCATCAGCAGCGGGGACGTCCCGGTTTAGCGGGTGCAATCAGTGGCACACTCGAGGTGGCACCCCTAGTGGTGTTGATGGTGTTGTCCACGATGATTGCTTTTGTTCCCGGCCTTTTGTTGCCGGGGCTCAGCGGCTATCTGATGTACAACATATGTCTGGTGGTTATTGTAACTTTGGCATTTTCCATGTTGGAAGCACTTTTGATCTTGCCTTCGCACTTGGCAGCCAGCTTCCCTTCAAAAACAGATCGTAATATCTGGTCCGCTGCTATGAGTTCTGTGCAAGATCGAGTGGATAGAGGATTGCAATGGTTTATTGATGATGTCTATGCGCCACTACTGAAAGGACTGGTACGGCTTCGTTATATCACGCTATCCGTGTTTGCCATTATATTACTGATTACTGCTGCACTCGTTTTTTCCGGACGTATTCAAAGCGTGATGGAAGCACCTGTCAATGACTATTATTTGTTTGCCATTCTCCAACTTCCGCCGGGCACCCCATTTGAGGAAGTTGATTATCAAATAATGCGGCTGGAGCGCATTGCCAGTGAGATGCGCTCTGAGTTAAACACAGAGTTTGGAATCGACGAATCGACTAAATTAAAAGACAGTTTTCAGCATATTATTGCTGTCAGCGACGACAATACCGGATTTGTTGATATCGAAATAGCGATTGATGAGCGTATTCGTTCCCGGATGGATAGCATGAAGAAACAATGGCAGGAGCGATTCGGTGAGCTTCCTTCCGGTGCGACGCTGTCTTTCCAGACTTTCTGGCCCAAAGATCTTGGCATGCCAACGACGCATTCTGCAAAAGCGATTGAATTGAAATTGGTTGCCTCAGATGCTGCGCTACAAAGCACAGTCGGTGAAATTCTTAAAACCAAACTTTCTTCTTATGCTGGCGTGCACAGCGTAACAAGTTCTATGCAAACAGGTAAATCCGAGTTGCGCCTCAAGCTTAAACCAGAAGCAGCATTTTATGGATTAACAATGCAGAGTCTAGGTGAGCAAGTTCGCCATGGATTTTTTGGGCTGGAAGTACAGCGCTTTTTTCTGGATCGGGATGAAGTGAGGGTGATGCTACGCTTTCCTGCCGAGCATCGCCGTTCTCTGGATGATTTATACCGCATGCCAATCAGCTTGACCAATGGCAATACTGTTCCGTTCACCACAGTAGCAGAAGCTGAATATACTGCCGGTTTTGCGAGCATTACCCGGCAAAGCCGGGAACGAATTCAATTAATCAGTGCTGATATCTTTAAAGGAGAGGCCCACGTTGAAGCTATTCTTGCCGATTTGCGTGCAAATGTGATTCCCGAACTGGAAGCGCAATATCCCGGACTAAGAATTGAACCAGGTCAAACTCGGCAAAAACAAGAAAAAGCAATGTCGGATCTATGGAGTTATGGAGCGCTGGCATTACTGGGAATTTACGCGCTGTTGGCAATACCCCTGCGTTCTTATGCGCAACCGCTCATCATTATGCTAGCCATTCCTTTTGGTTTTATCGGCTCAGTAGCAGGTCATCTGTTATTGAAAATTCCTCTATCGTTGGAATCTTATGTCGCTTTATTTGCCGTAGGAGGGGTTGCCATCAACGATAGCCTGATATTGATTGCGAAAATCAATGAAATTCTCCAGAAAAACATACCGATTTATAAAGCAGTAATTTTGGCGGGTAAATCACGCTTCCGTGCGATATTTCTTACCACAGTAACGACTGTGATGGGATTGCTGCCTCTCATGAGCGAGCAAAGCTCCGATGCGGAGAAACTGATGCCAATGGTCATTTCGCTTGCATTTGGTCAAATTTTCTCAGCATTTGTTACTTTATTGCTGGTGCCCGTTAGTTGTGTTGTCTTAAAGAAAGTATCCGGCCAGAAGAAAAT
This sequence comes from Nitrosomonas communis, assembly GCF_001007935.1. Lineage (NCBI taxonomy): Bacteria > Pseudomonadati > Pseudomonadota > Betaproteobacteria > Nitrosomonadales > Nitrosomonadaceae > Nitrosomonas > Nitrosomonas communis. The sequence goes on along the minus strand of NZ_CP011451.1, from coordinate 2,796,116 downwards.
TCATAAACAGATACGTGGACTCTCAAGTTGAAATCTTAGAAAAAATGACATCGTCACCATTACTATTGAAACAGCTCTGGCATACGCCATTGGTAAATGCCGTCAATCAGGAAATCGTCTACCGTGATCAACTGCGCCTGAGTTATCGCGATGTATATACGCGGATTGGTCAATTTGGCGCTGCATTGAGAGCTTCTTGTGTCCGCCGGGGAGAGGTGATCGCGGTCATGGATCATGATAGTCACCGTTATCTTGAATGCTATTTCGCGATACCGATGTATGGCGCGGTTATGATGACGGTCAACACCAAGCTGACACCGGCACAGATTGCTTATACCCTGAATCATTCGGGTGCCGCTATATTGTTGCTACATGCTGATTTCATACCGGTTATCGAAAATATCCGTACAAATTTATCTAACATAAAAAAAATTATCGTTATGACGGAGGGAGCGACAGTGCCACAAACCTCTTTGCAATTTGATGATGAATACGAAAACTGGCTAGCTGACCGGGCCGATGATTTCTGCTTTGCGGATTTTGATGAGAATATGCGGGCGACGGTTTTCTATACCACCGGTACGACCGGCGCGCCCAAAGGTGTTTACTATACACATAGGCAACTGGTGCTGCACACGCTGGCAGCTGGTATGGCGTTAGCTGCACCGGCTGCACGACAACGCCTCCATAACGAAGATGTATATATGCCGGTTACTCCGATGTTTCATGTGCATGCATGGGGCATTCCTTATATCGCTACGCTGCTAGGTGTGAAACAGGTTTATCCGGGACGTTATACACCTGACATGCTGCTGAAACTGATTCGTGAAGAGCGAGTTACTTTCTCGCATTGTGTTCCTACTTTATTAAGAATGATATTGACTGCAGCGCAATCATCCGGTGTGGATCTTTGTGGTTGGAAAGTGGTCGTTGGCGGATCCGCATTGCCGCAAGCGCTAGCTAAACTAGCACTGGAAATGGGGGTCGATTGTTTTTCCGGCTATGGTTTATCAGAAACTGCTCCTATTTTGACATTGGCACAATTAAATACCCTTGACAGTGTACGAGAGTCGGTTACGGATGACGCGCTGTCTACATTATGCTGCGCCGGGCGTGCAATACCGCTGGTGGATTTACGGATCGTCGATGACACGATGCATCCGCAGGTTCATGATGGACAAGGCAGCGGTGAAATCATCGTACGTGCACCTTGGCTGACGCAGGGTTATCTAAATAATCCTGAAGCCAGCACAGTGCTTTGGCAAGGTGGTTATTTACATACGCAGGATATCGGCACCATTGATCAGGATGGTTATTTGTACATTACTGACCGTCTGAAAGACGTCATTAAAGTTGCCGGTGAATGGGTGTCATCACTGGAATTGGAAAACGCCTTGACCTTGGTTGCAGGCGTCAAGGAAGTTGCCGTGATCGGCGTACCGGATAAGCGCTGGGGTGAGCGTCCGATGGCATTGCTGGTCGTGGATAAAGCTTTGTTTAGAGAGTCGGTTATTCATGATCAAATGCGCTCACTAATTGAGTGTGGATCGATTTCAAAACACGCGCTACTCACGCAATTTAAATTAGTTGAAGTCATAGCCAAAACCAGTGTCGGCAAAATAGATAAAAAAGCTTTGCGTGCTGAGCATGCTACTGTGCCTTAAATAGCCTGTATTTCCAGATCCTCATCAACAAATATATTTTGATTTCATTAGATAATCAGCTCCCATTGAGAAAACTAAAATGAAGATTCAATCCGCGCTGCGTGCATTGTGGCACATATTATGGGCAGCGCTATTGTTGAGTGCTTGCCAACCCGTTCAGCCTCCTACACGAATCCATAGCAGTCCGGAGATTTTGTGGGATAGCTGGGGTGTGCCGCATATCGTTGCACATAATGATAACGATGCCTTCTATGCATTTGGCTGGGCACAGATGCGAAGCCATGCAGATTTGCTACTTAAGCTCTACGCCGTCGCACGTGGTCGTGGTGCAGAAATTTTTGGTGAAGATTATTTGCCCGCGGACCGGTCTGTCCGGATATTGGGTATTCCAGGTCTAGCTGAAAAATGGTATAGGGAACAAGATGTTGCCTTTCGTGCCAATCTGGATGCATTTGCCGCCGGTATCAATGATTTTGCTCAACAGTATCCGCAGACTATTTCTGACACAGTCAGAGCGGTATTGCCAGTGACACCGCAGGATGTGATTGCACACACTACGCGTGTGATGACCGTTTTTATTGCCGGTACTTCCGAATGCGGTGCAGTAATACCTGGTTTCGATTTTTCTGATCAGCCAGCTGCCTCGAATGGCTGGGCACTGGGTTCTTCCTATTCAGCCAGCGGTAATGCCATGTTACTGACAAATCCGCATCTGGACTGGCGCGGGCTGGAGACATTCTATGAGTCACACTTCCTGCTGGCGGATGTGAATCTTTATGGCACAGCGCTGGTGGGCTCTCCGGTTCTACAGATTGCTTTTAACGATTACCTCGGCTGGACGCACACTGTCAACACCATGGATGGTTGCGATCTCTACCAACTAAAGCGGGCAGGGGCTGAGCTGGATGACGGATATTTGCTCGATGGGATAACACAGTCCTTCACTGTTACTCGCGAAATTATTCAAAGCCGCGAACAGGATGGTAGCATGACGAACGAGGTTTTACTCATCCGTCGGGCCAAGCAGGGGCCAGTAATCGAGGTGGATGACCAGATACTGGCGGTGCGCTTTGCGTTATTGGAAACACCATTACTGGCTGGCATGAACCGACAATGGTGGGAGATGGGGCATGCGCGTAACCTGGAAGAATTCCAGGATGTGCTGCAAGGTCAGCATCTACCCTTATTCAATGTGGTTTATGCAGATGCGGACAAACATATTATGCTTGTCTACAATGGTATTATTCCTGTGCGAACTACAGGCGATGCAGCATTCTGGCGAGCGCCTGTCCCCGGAAATGATTCTAATCTGATTTGGAGTAGGACGCATTCCTATGCGGATCTGCCCAAAGCGATTGATCCCATCAGTGGCTGGGTGCAAAATTCCAACGGCGCACCGTGGTATATGACGATGCCTTTCCTTGACAAAAGCCTTTACTCCCCTAACATCGCAGCTGATGTTACTAATAATCGTGAACTACGTGGATTGAAGATGCTGAATGCATACCAACAGATGAGTTACGAAGAATTGATCGCGGCCAAGCATTCAACACATGCACTGGTAGCTGATCAATTGCTCGATGACCTGATCACCGCTGCGCGCGAGAGCAATAGCCAATTGTTATTGCAGGCAGCCGATATATTGGGTCACTGGGATCGTCAGTATCTGGCGGAAAGTCGAGGAGCATGGCTTTTCGGCATGTGGTTTGAGAAATGGCTGGAAAGAACGATTGCTAAAGCCACTGTAGCTGATCCCAATTACAGTTTTACCCCGGATCAGCTTGTCGGCAGTCTTTTCTATACTCAACCTTTTGATGCAACTCAACCATTGACCACTCCTTATGGTTTGGCGGATATACCGCTGGCGCTACTGGCCTTGCAGGATGCTGCGAGTGAATTGCAGGCAACTAAAGGCACACTCGATGTGGCGTGGGGCGAGATTGCCCGTTTGCGCCGTGGCAAGACTGATTTGCCCGGTAACGGTGCCGGCACTGCATTAGGTGTCTTTCGTGAAATTGTTTATGAACCAGATGAAGATGGCAAATATAAATCATTCTCCGGAGATACTTATATCGCTCTGGTTGAATTCTCACAGCCTGTGCGCGCTCAAGTGCTCACAACTTATGGCAATGCCAGTCAGCACCCTATTTCCGAGATAGGGAGTCAATTACCGCTAGCTGCTAAACAGCAACTTCGCCCCGCCTGGCGTATGTTGGACGAGATCGAGGCGAATCTAGCGATGCGCGAAATCTTGCGACGTCAATAGTAAAACTACTCAGATTCAGCTAGCGCTACCTTAACCGGGCTACTGTGCACTGATGCTATAGTTAAGTTCATTTCCTAGTTAAATTATAGCGGTAGCGAAGAGCCTGTGTTCTGAATAAGCTACTTGGTTAATAATGGATCAAGAGGGCTTTATATCGTATATATAGGATTTTGCGTACTATCTGTTTTCGATATAATTCTCCTCTCAAAGGCAAGCTGTTCGTATGTCATAAACTCTCCCGTCAATTATCTCGGACTGTCTTTTATCATACTTCATCTTTATTTGCTTTGGCTGGCAGGTATTCTCATTTAATAAACAGTATGGGCTTATGATTATGATATGAACTTATCGTAGCTTTTTTGGGGATAGTATTTCGAAATCAGTGGTTTGTTAACTGAAATGGACGAATTGAATTCAATAAGAGACTGTTACTAACGTGATAGTTAAAGATAAAGATAAAGTTTCGTGGGTACGGTTGCTATTTCACTTTCGAGGCAGCAGCTTTATGATAACGTGGCCCCGCATTCTTACAGTAACGGTTACCTCGATGATTGTTACCTATATAGAACTGTACTATAATATTCAAGCCTATACGCTTACTACCACACCATTTTTGCTGCTCGGGGTGATCATGGGCATTTTCTTGGCTTTCCGCAATAACGCCTCATACGATAAATTCTGGGAAGGTCGCAAGCTTTGGGGGGGCTTAGTTAATACCTCGCGTAGCTTGACGCGCCAAGCTTGCTTTATGCTGGATTCTGTCCAGGATAGGGTAGAATTGCAACATTTACGAGAAGCTTTCGTCAAACGTGTCATTGCGTTTGCACATGCGCTACGCTGTCATTTGCGTAATGAAGATCCGACAGGAGAAATTAAAAAATTTTTACCCTCGGAAGATTTAAACACGGTTATTCAATCCGCACATCGGCCACTTGCCATTCTGCAGCAACTGGGTCGTGATCTTGCATTCGCACGCAATCGGCGCTGGCTAAACGAATTCAGTTACCCCTTTATGGACGTGCAGCTCAACGAATTATCCAATATACTCGGTGCTTGCGAACGTATTAAAAATACCCCAATTCCATTTAGTTATAGGGTATTGATTCACCGCATTGTGGCTTCTTACTGCTTTCTCTTACCGTTTGGATTAGTTGAGACAACGGGCATCCTGACACCGCTCGTGGTACTGATGATTTCGTATGCATTCTTTGAACTCGATGCTATTGGCGATGAGCTTGAAGATCCGTTTGGCCTGCATCCGAACGATCTGCCGTTAGCTGCAATCTCACGGAATATTGAAATCAACCTGCTTGAATTGATGAATGACTGCAATCGTCCTGAAGCACTGAAGCCTGAAGGTGATATTTTGAGATAAGTTGTAAAAAATGATCAAATTATCAGTGGAGACAGTGCAAACTCGTTTCATTATAGGTTAGGAACCTCAATATGATGAGTTTGCACCTTATTAAAATACTTATCTCAAATTGCCAACAGACCTTGAGAAATTATAATTGCCTCATGTATGCCACAAGATCAGATTTCTCTTCGTCCGTCAATTGAAGTTGTAAAACCAGGTTAAAAAACTCGACAGTATCTTCCAGGGTTAATAGACGCCCATCATGTAAATAAGGGGGACTGTCCTTGATACCGCGAAGTGTAAACGTTTTGATCGGCCCATCTCCTGGTTCATTCAAAAATCGTTCAAGCTTTAGATCATGCATTTGATGGTCGAGAAACGCAGGAGGTTGATGGCAAGTGGAACATTGGCCTTTACCAAAAAAAACCTTTTCACCGCGTAGTTCCTGTTCCGTAGCTTTGTCCTTATCGAGATGACCAAATCTGTCTAATTTCGGTGCTGGCGGGAAATCCAGCATATTTTGAAACTGGGCCATATGACTTACGTGAATTCTATCCAGTACTGGGAATCCTTTTTTCATCGCGTGAATAGGATCGCCATTAAAATAAGCTGTGCGGAATTCAAATTCAGTAAAATCTTCAACGGATCGCAAGCTTCGTTTTGAGCCATGAATCTGTTGATTGAACATTCCCCTTAAACTTGTGGTGTCAAGGCGGAATCTTCTTTCTTGTGGTCGGATATCTGGGCTCAGATGAAATTGACCTGTCGTATGGCCATTTACGTGACAATCGAAACAAGTTACTCCGAGACTGGGTTGTTCAGTTTTACGATCATCCGTTGGGTTAAATTCTTCCTGTGGTAATGGCGTAAGGAGCATTTGTAGGCCATTTAATTGTACAGGGGTCAAAATATCTTTGAAAAGCTCATAAAAATTATTAATTGAAACAACTTCTCCGCGGGAAACATCTCCTAACTCTGGACGATTTTGCAGAAATATTGCGGGTGGGAATTCTGGCAAAAAGGCTTCCGGTAAATCAAATTCCACATCGAACCTTTCGAGTCTTGGAAACATGCTAATCTGAACAGCGGGGAATACTTGTCCACCGGTTGCCTGTTTTGGATGCGGAAGAGAAGGATAGGGGAAAACATTTTTCTTACGTATTTCGTCGCTGGACATTTTTGCAAGCTTTTGCCAGGTTAAACCATCTGGTAATCTTGCAGTTGGACCCACAGCCAGCGGCTTGCCGCGCGTCATCGTTGCATCAGGATCTAAACGAGGAGTTAAGTCATAACGTTTTTGAAGAAGGGCTTGCTGGGTTTTTGTAACGGTTGGGCGTTCTTTGATATCTTTGTTCTTTATTTCTTCAAAAGTTTCAAACGGTTTTTTAGAATTTAACGCATCTCGATAAAAATCAAATCCTGAAATTTTTCCATTATCCGGTTGATTTTTAAATGCATCTGAAAGAGGAGTGGCATTGGAAGCTTTAAAAATATCCGATTTATCGTGAGTCTCAGTTTGTTTGTCTATTTCTTTTTTTTCAACTGTTCGAGCTTCTTGTGCCCGTACGACTGCATCATCTGAATCCTTAGACACTTCTTTATCGTTCTTACCAATAGCATTATTCGCTATAAAACCGAATAAGCTGACTCCAGTTATAGCAAGAAAAAAAATATTTGACTTTTTCATAATAACCTCCTCAGAGAGATCTAGGGTTATATTAAAGATTGGACTAAAGCTCTGATGAAGAAAACTTCTCTGTTCTAGAACGAGCTATCATAATTGCAAGTCTCAGATGTAAGAATTTCTAATATTCACAATATTCAGGAGAATAGACCATGAGCAATCTCCTGAAAACAAAAATAAATCAATTGCAGAGATCCCTGACGAGCTATTGTAATTGCAGGTCTCAAGCATAAGAATTCCTATTTATAGTATTCAGGAGAATAAATCATACTCAATCCCCTGAAAATGAAAGTACATTGCTTATAGAGACGAGACTTCTGCATAACTGTTTTTAGACTTTTCTGTCTAAATCTGACTAATAAACTCAATCACTTAAAAATACTCAATTATCCAAAACGCCCGCTATGCAACAGTGCCTTGTATGTTGGAACTGGCTATGCGGAATTTGTTCCTTGTAAAAAAGGATTTCTTGAGAGTGCTACAAATGATGGACGGTTGGTATGATGAGTTCTTCCATAGGTAGTCTTTGACATCTCATCTTCGTCTGTAGAATTGTTCACTACTTCATAGTAGCTTATTTTCTCTGGATCAAGATCTCGTGGAAAATTTTAAACTGTTCATATTATTCAATGAGAATATAGGCAATAATTCAGTCGAACAATTGTATGTTTCTGGCAGGTAATGAAGGCTTTTGAATTTTAAGTAGGATATGGTTTATTAGGTATTGTTGATGTTTTGTAAATATTATTAATGGAAATCCAGGTCCATTTTGTGCTGGAATGAATAAACAAGAAGGAGTTAATGGATGAACAATAAGTAATTTATATCGATACTTATTTCTTCAAGAATGAATGTATACGGGATGCATTGAAACAGCCACCGTTCGTTGAATGGAGTATTGTGGATTTTATGTAATGGCACACAATAGCGTTGGTTGCTATAGTCATTGGGCAAGTGAAATTCAGTTTATGAACGTTTTTTGAAAGTTTTTCTCGCTGGTGCAAACATGAAGCCTGAAAGTTATGACCACATGGCAAGCTCATCCGGGACTCAGGATGAGCTGAATAATTATCTCAGTTTGTATTCACGTTAATAATCTTATCAACATGCTCATCCTGTATTCACATTAATAATCTTATCAACATACTCATCCCATGCAGCATTTGCTAGAAATTCAGCTTCTTTAACTGGAGGTCGGCTTAATATTTCATGGTCGACTGTACGGCTGCATTCCTCATATTTATTGGCGCACCATGCAGCTAAGAATGATGAAATAAATTGTGTTTTAAAAGATTCTTCGTTCATTTATACCTCCAAGATTAATTAAATCTTTTCCGCAAAAATTATAGGTACTATTTAAATAAACGATCTTAGCTTACTACTTTTTTGATTTTTTGCGGAATAAAATATATATATAACTTTTTTGGTACAAAGTATTGGCTTATTTATTCTAATTTGCATTAAAAAAAACCGTATTAAAAATCCAATTTCATCTGGTAATACTCGTAATTAAAGCGGGGTATGTTAACTTCTCCAAAAACGCCGTACACTTTTGACCAAAAGTATAACCTGAGCAGAACACGTGCCTTTTCACAAACAGCATATCACTACAAGTTAACATACCTCGATGTAATAGATGCTATATGAATGGCATTCAGTGAATGATTAAAGTTACTATTATCTCTAACATAACAACTATTTTCATCTGCATGTCTTTTTATAATTTGTGCGGTACTGATAAAGAAATTCATTATCATAGTTAATCTACAACTTTATCATTCTTATCGTGAAACAGAACTCTGATGGATTTCACATCGCTAGGGAACGAATTGCTCATGAGGCGGAAGCTTTTACAGGCTTTCTTGACTTAGGCCAGCTTGGATTGACAGCTTTACCAGAGGAAATATATAAACTACAGCATTTACAGTCATTAAACCTGGGATCTTATTACATTAATGATGAATATGAGTGGTTGTCAGCAAACAGTAATATTTCTTCAAATAAAATCCAATTCGGTTTGGGACAGCTCAGTAAACTGCCTAAACTTAACAAATTGTTTTTAGGAAAAACCGACCTTGCTGGTTTAGCATGGTTGAATGAGTTAAAAAAATTGCAAATACTGGATTGCTCCATTACTCAAATCAGCGATCTATCGCCGCTGGCAGGACTCAGCGCACTGCAGGAATTGTATTGCAGCAATACACCAATCAGAACTCTGTCACCGCTGGCGGGACTCAGCGCACTGCAGAAATTGCATTGCTACAGTACACCAATCAGCGATCTGTCACCGCTGGCGGGACTCAGCGCACTGCAGGTATTGAATTGCAGCAATACACTAATCAGCGATCTGTCGTCGCTGGCGGGACTCAGCCTGCTGCAGGAATTGCATTGCATCGAGACTCAAATCAGCGATTTGTCGCCGCTGGCGGGACTCAGCGCACTGCAGAAATTGCATTGCAGCAATACACTAATTAGTGATCTGTCGCCGCTGGCGGGACTCAGCGCACTGCAGGTATTGGATTGCAGCAGTACACCAATCAGCGATCTGTCGCCACTGACTGGACTCAGCGCACTGCAGGTATTGGATTGCAGCAATACACCAATCATGACTCTGTCACCGCTGGCGGGACTCAGCGCACTGCAGAAATTGGATTGCAGACAGGCTCAAATCAGCGATCTGTCGCCACTGACTGGACTCAGCGCACTGCAGGTATTGGATTGCAGCAATACACCAATCATGACTCTGTCACCACTGACTGGACTCAGCGCACTGCAGGTATTGGATTGCAGCAATACATCAATCATGACTCTGTCACCGCTGGCGGGACTCAGCGCACTGCAGAAATTGGATTGCAGACAGGCTCAAATCAGCGATCTGTCGCCACTGACTGGACTCAGCGCACTGCAGGTATTGGATTGCAGCAATACACCAATCATGACTCTGTCACCACTGACTGGACTCAGCGCACTGCAGGTATTGGATTGCAGCAATACATCAATCATGACTCTGTCACCGCTGGCGGGACTCAGCGCACTGCAGAAATTGGATTGCAGACAGACTCAAATCAGCGATCTGTCGCCACTGACTGGACTCAGCGCACTGCAGGTATTGGATTGCAGCAATACACCAATCATGACTCTGTCACCACTGACTGGACTCAGCGCACTGCAGGTATTGGATTGCAGCAGTACACCAATCAGCGATTTGTCGCCGCTGGCGGGACTCAGCGCACTGCAGGTATTGCATTGTGGCGATACGCCAATCAACGATTTGCGGCCGTTGGCGGGGCTCAGCGCACTGAAGAAATTGGATTGCTCTAATTGTTCACTGACATATTTTCCTAAAGAATTATTAAACAGAGCAACTCTAACGGAACTTGTTTTGTTTGAAACAAAAATTCCCGGCATACCATCTGAAGTGCTATCCCAAAGGAAGACCGCTAATTGTCTTGAGTTTTTACGCAGTCATTTTGCTGATCTGGAGCAGGGTACAGTTGAGGTTGCTGAGGTTAAGTTGATGGTACTGGGCAATGGACAAATCGGTAAGACACAGATCTGCCGCAATTTGCGTGGAGAAAAGTTTGATGATCAGATTCCTTCGACTCATGGCATTTTGATCAGTTCTACCCCCTTTCCACTGCGAAAACATGGCAAGACTGTCCAGCTAAATATTTGGGACTTTGGTGGGCAGGATATTTACCATGGCACACATGCCTTGTTCATGCGCACCAGGGCGATCTTTATGCTGGTCTGGATTCAACAGGAAAGCTCTGCTCAAGAGCATGTTTATGACGGAATGATTTTCCGCGATGAACCATTGGGTTATTGGTTGAACTATATCAAATACTTAAGTGGATCTAACAACCCGGTGCTGATCGTTCAGACGCAATGTGACCATCCCGAAGATGAAGCACGATATTTACCCGGCATACCTCGTGAATTGCTAGAAACCTTTCGTTTTTGTAAGCCACTGTTGCACTACAGCAGCTTAAAAAACCGTGGACGCGAAGCTTTGAATGCAGCCTTGCAAGACGCATTGATTTGGTTACAGGAGCAACAAGAAACAAACTTGATTGGTATTGGGCGCTACCGGGTAAAGTGTCAATTGGAAGAGTTACGGAATGCCGATATGGCAGTTCCACCAGAGAATCGTCAGTATCGGACATTAAGTCAGGAATATTTCCGTGAGCTTTGCGAGGAAAGCAATGGAAAAATTAGCTCACCCGAACATTTACTGGAGTATCTGCATAACACTGGGACTATTTTCTACCGTAAAGGCTTATTTGATGATCGCATAATCCTGGATCAAAGCTGGGCATTAGAGGCCATTTATACTGTATTTCATCGTAAAAAATGTTATAAGCAGTTGCGCCAGCTGCGGGGACGTTTTACGCGTTCTTTACTTGAAATTCTGGTGTGGAATAACTATAGCAAAGATGAGCAAATGCTTTTTCTAAGCATGATGCAATCCTGCGGCATTTGTTTTATCCATCACGAAGGCAACGAAGCAGAAGATTCTGAAGATGAATATATTGCTCCTGATTTGCTGCCAGATAAAGATGAAATCAGCGCTGAGCTAGAAGAAAAATGGGATTCAGGATTTCCCTCGGAAGGAATGGAGTTTGAATATGAATTGTACCATCCAGGCTTATTGCGCAGTTTCATTTCAAAGATTGGTCGTAAGGCAGGTCTCAATGCGCTGTATTGGAAGAATGGCGTTTGTCTCTATGAAAAAAATACGGGTAGCCGTGCGCTTATTGAACAGGAAACCATAGAAGACTGGCAAGGTAAGATTCGTGTCCAACCCAGAAAGGACAAGCAGCAACTTTATTGACACAGTTGTGCAAAATATTAAGTGATGATCAAGAACGATGGGGCGTCCACAGCCTTTCAAATCCGCTTAAAACACAGCATCGCTATTTTGAAGCGGGTGCATCAGAAATGGAGGCATCGGAAAAACCACAGCCAAAACTGGAGTTTGTGCAGGAAGCAGCATCACAATCCGAATATTATATTTCCTATGCTTGGAAGGACTCATCACCAGAAGGCACAGAACGTGAAGCTACCGTTGATCAGCTCTGTAACGTGGCTGAAAAGGACCATAGTATCAAAATCATAAGAGACAAAGAGAATATTGGATTAGGTGAAAGTATTTTAAAATTTATGAAACGCATAGGCAAAGCTGACAAGGTATTTGTGATTCTGAGCGATAAATATCTAAAATCACCTTATTGTATGTTCGAGTTATTCGAAATCTGGCGAAATAGTCGTCAGGAAGAGGATGAATTTTTACAGCACATACGAACTTATATTTTGCCGTGTACAAATATATACACGCCGCTGGGCCGAGGGCAATATGCCGTATTCTGGAAGAATGAAAAGAAAAATCTGGAAGAACTGATTGAAAAAAATGGTGCTGATATTTTAGGGGTAGATGATTTCAGACAATTCAAATTAATGCAGGATTTTACACACCATGTTGGAGACATTCTAGCTTTAATAGTAGACAAAGTTCAGCCGCGTAAATTTGAAGAACTAATTCAATATGGCTTTGATGGTTCTGTAAACTAATTTGTATTCTCAATCTGATTTAGAATTCATAAATTTCTAGATCAGTTTTTTATTGATAGGGCAGCTATTAACAGAACTTGAACTCCAAGGGAGATTCTTCGCTGCCGTGTCCGTGCAGGTCGCTTCTGCTCTTGCACATATGCTTTGCGTCGAATCCCTGATTAATTTGCGCTAGCCGTTCTTGTTTTGTCTTCTTCGGCTACTTTTTTGACCGACCATGATACAAACGGGTTGATAATAAAATCGTAGCGGTTTGTAGACCACAGATTCATTTTCCTTTCGAGTCGACATATTTTCCTGGTTCGGTGCATTCTTTCTTCATAAGCTTAATTGAAATGTCATCGCATTTTGTAGTTGTGCCACCCATGAGTAGATGAAGCGCCCCCATTGCGCTTGATTGGCTACTTGTTGAACTTGCTGCAGGATGCCTTCGGGTGCATTACTCAACCGACACAGTTCCCACCAAATGGTTACGGGTACACTACCGATTTGCTGAAAATGATAAATGATTCGGGGTGAAATTTTGGCATGATCAAATCGGGATTTATTACCTATACTTCAAAGCACTTAAGATTTTCTTCTTGGTATCAAAACTCAGTTTGGCACCATTTCGAATATCATACAGCGTCTGCCGAGGAATTCCCGTTAACTGCACCCATTCTTTCATAGGCCGCTGCTTAAGTAATTCAGCCAACCCCGTGCGGCCATACTCCGCCGCATCCTCATAATCGAAAATACCTTCGCTTGCTTCGCTAATATCATCCTTGATGCGATGCGTTTCCTTGCCGATATAAACATGTTCAATAATTTTTAAGTGCTGCCTTTCTAGCCGCCCTAAACCTTTTGGATGAGCCGCTTTCGCTTCCGGATGAGAAAAATAATGTAGCACGCATTCTGCCAACGTTTTATGTTCGATAATGACTAATTCATTGTTGTCCATGCGCCGAATCTGACTGCGAACAGCCTCAATATCGGTTCCATAGGGGGCATAAAAAGCCACCCCTTTCAACTCTAAAAAATTAACGTTTTGATCTGATTTGAGTGGCGTCTGCTCGCTGAATTTCTCAAAAATACTCCCAATTCTGCCAAGAAGCTCCAACTGATTCAATGACGGAAGCATTATCATAAACGAAAATGGTCGAATATCTTGAATGTGTTTGAACCGCCTCAGCAGGTTTGCCGTGGAGGCAGTCACACGAGTAAGAGCTGGTGCAGATAGAAATGGCAGATGTCCCATTGTTACTCGCGTTTTACCCTGCTCGATTTTTTCAATGGCGCTATACCATAAATCATACATCCAGCGGTGACCGCCGAGCTTGTAAACATTTTCACAGGGCTCGGGCGTAGTGGCTTCATAGGAAGCCGGCTTCATCCATCCTCCGGTACCATGCGAAGAAAACTTTCTTATTCGATAGCCTGTCTCGGTACGGTTATACGAGGCATAACGCTTGGCAGAAATCCCAATGCAATACAACGGTTCAGGTTGCCCATTAAAGTAATTGACATCCTCCATCTTCAACAGCTCAGAAAGATTACGATAAGGTGACAGCGGTTTGAAACAGTCACAAATTTCCTTTACCTTTGCATGAAAGACAGCTCTATCCATGCCTTCAGGCCAGGCAAAGGCCATCGAATCGGTATCACATAAGGCATAATCAATCCCGCGATTGGCAGCTAATTTTTCAGCTATCGCCAGCAATAGACGTCCGGCGGCTGGAATCAAAGCGCCACATGGCCCCATAAAATAAGGACCGGGCTCTTCCAGCGCTTTCGTTTTCGAATGCTGGCATTGGTCGGTATAAACCTTGACTGGGACTGCTCTATCCAGGCTGTCATCGGGATTGATCTCGACCAACACGCCGTAGCTGGTCGAATTGGCGATTAATTTAAGTGCTTGTTGCAGGCCATCCAGATAAAGGAATTCATCACTATCTCGTTCCTGGTGTTTCATTTGTCGCTTAATGTCCGCTCGCATCTCAATGACACGAGCAAATAAATCATCTTTTTCCAGATCAATAGTAAAATGCTCATCATCAAACAATTTCCATACTTTGGTTTTAATGCGCCCTTGAGGTATCAGTTTAAACGCATCTACAATATGGGGCATTTTGCCGGTCAACAGTTTTGAAGCCAATACATCGGCCAGGCTATACCAGACGGCGGGCCCAGAATTAACATAATTTAACCCAATATTAGTCGCTGCACATTGATCACCATAATTAGTTCGAACCGGCAACAGATCACCATCCGGTATTACTTTGACAAAAGTGCGCAGGAGTGGCCATGTCTGTTTCTCCAACAAATCATCAAGATTTATAGTCGCTAAAAAATGCTGCGCTTCTTCCAGACAAGGCTGTACCTCGATCTTTTCAGCAAGCAACAGCTCTTGAATATTCATTAACGCATTGACTGTCGGATATTCACTAGTGAAATCGGTATAAATTACTTCGGTGGGTTGTAATCGAATCCGAACTTCAGTTCTCCCGCCGTAATAGCCGGTCATAGCCTGTCCAATGATGGTTCTCGGAAAGGTTGCGTGTTGCTTCAAAAAGGGTGGAATACCTAAGTCATTTAAATACGCCTTACCGATAGAGGCTTCCGAAAAAATCTGCCAAGGTGCTTTGGTGAGGCCATGCTGTCGATAAACTTCGCGTTCCGCCTGGTATAGCGCCCAGGTGGCTGCGACATCCTGTATGGCATAATGTAGATAAGTTTCAGATAAAGGCCCACCGTGTTTAATGTCACCTTCTTTTTTTGGTACCTTAGCCTTAAAACGCTTACCCATACCTGCCAATGACGCATCACCCGGCCCGAGTAAAGCACGTCCAAAAGTAGCCGTATCCAGAAATCGGCCACGGTAGCGATTGATCTTTCCGGTGGGCTTGCGCTGCGAGCGAAAATCAAATAAGGCTTTTTTATTACCCAGAGATTTTACCCGCACGGGTGGATGGTCGAAGCAGGAGTCATCATTACGGCAATCGCACAGTGTCAGCCAGAAGCCGCCGTAGAATTTACTCTTTGCTTCCCCCCAGCACATCGCCAGACGTGCTAGATCGAACGGCAGATTATGTCCGATGCACAGGGCTTGTTTCTGATAAACCCATGGATAAAAGACTTTGCGAATAAAATCGGCTTTTTCGTAGACTTTGAGTTTATTCAAATAAGCATAATGCTTCATGATTGAAAGCTCGTCCTCGCTGATTTCAGCCGGATTATAAAAAATACCCATTTCTTGCTGATGATCCAAAGCTTTACGGGTCAATGTTCCTTGCCGATAAAGCCAGACACGTTTTTCGGGACCGATACCATAAATGGCATATACACCAAAACGTAAAGCTTGCCGATGATCGGTAATGGTTTCGGTGTCGAACACCAGGCAGTAACCTTCATAGGGGTGACCGATTGCCATTATGGCTTGAGCTTCTGCACTCAGTTCTTCAGATTGATGCTTCTTTTTAGTCTCCTGATCCTTGTCCGCTGAGTTACTTTTCGCTGTATCGATTTTTTCAATGAAACAGCGCAAATATTGCGCGGCAGGTTTAGGATTGTTGTGATTATTTGACATGATGAATTCAGCCTTTTGGTTTGCTTGCTGATTGCATGAGCACATTTATGATCAGCGCCAGGAGAATGACAGGCAATATGATTTTGATTAAAAAAACTAGTGCTGCTGCGGCTTTGTCAACAGCTGCCACTTTCATTTCTTCACATTGCTCGCTGAACAGCTCTAACGGTATGGCAGGGTTGCTGGCCAGCACACAATAATCGAGAAAACCCAAGAGTAAGAATGCAGCACACCGCTCACCCCGCCAAAAATCAGGCCATTCATCACATTGGCGACGGGTTAGCATGGCATGACAGTTGAGACATACGGGAACGGTATTTGAGGCATGCTTTCTGCCTGCCAAATGGTGTATTTCCACGGGCAAATGTTTGCGGCGGCAGACCCAGCAAAACCCTTTCCGGTGCGTTTGGTTATCACAGTTATTGCAAAGGCTGATTTCAGCTTTTTTGAATGCGGCTTTGCGATATTCGCCGCATTGTTTACAGCTTATATAGTCAGGCTGCATGATTCAGCACCCGAAAGGCTCGTTGATCGGAAGCAAATGATCGTTCGTACCCTTCACGGTCAGCTTCATTTATCTGATCAAAAATGGAAATCAGATCATCGACTGAAGTCAACAATTGATAATCATTACCATGCATATCGAACACCGTTATATGGATGAAAGAATTAAGGGCTGATGCGTCTCCCAAGTACGCTTTCTGCGTAGCATTCCAATAAAGGCCAACTAAGTTGGCATTCTTGCGATCAAGTGGAATTTCCTGGAACAATTTACCTTCCTTGGTGAGGATTGGAAATTGGGCAGCGCTGCGTGTTTCCCAATGCCTGCCATCCGGTGTTCGGTACAAGATATGCCGGTCAGCATTAAGCTTCTTGATGGTGGCTGCAGAAATATGGGCGTCCTTGGCTGCTTGCGTTAAGGATTTACCGGAGGCAATTCCCTCTATTGCTTGGTAGAAGCGTTTGAGGGTGGGTAGGCGTGTGCTATCGATCACACCTGAGCGCTTCAGCTCGGAAACCTTGGTTTCATCCTTCCTAGCATGACCTCTGGCTTGTGCAATGGTCAGTCCTCTCTGCTGTGCCAATTGCCTCCGTCGTTGATACTCGGCTTTATAGTTACGTTGCTTGCTTGCCATGGTTTATGCGTCCTTGTTATCGACCGAGTGAGTCTGTTCATCAGCAAACAGCGTTTGTTGCAACACTTCGCGTACCAAAGCGCTGCGGTTGATACCGCGTTCGCGGGCTAATTGAGTCAGACGGTCTATCCAGCTGATGGGGAGCACGACGGGTAATGTGCTCGAACGCTGATTTGAGAAAGTGATATTTGACATAAAAGTCTCCATTAATGAAAATCTAAGTAGTTAATTAATTTGTTAGAATATGAGCGTTATTCTTGGATATCTGGAAGTCATTAGCAAATGCAGAAATGGGCAAATAATGAAAATCTGAAAATATTATGAAAATCTGAGAAATAGTTTATGAAAACACTTTTGACTACATCCGAGTTGATCAAGGAAGCCGAAAGGCTGATGGAAGTCGAGGAAATGCCGGGTGTACAGCTCAGCCATGGCAAGTTGTTACGCTGGCAGCGGGATGGTTTGTTACCTAGACAACAAACACGTGGAGCTGGGCCAGGAGAGCGTAAAGAAAGCCTTTGGGAAAAAAGCTGCATCGAGCGATTGCAGCTTATTGCCGGATACATCAAAGAGGAACGACTCAACCGCAAGGCGGCAGAACAGGCTCTGATTGCCGCTGGAGTGGGTGTGCGGGGAGACTTGTTACGTAAACATCTTTTGGCGCTGAGCAAGCAGATGGCTGCCGACTTGAATAAACAGGAAAGAGGCCACAATTTGGAGTCGGTTGACCGAGCTGATAAGGTTGAACGCTCGACCAGTCAGCGCATGTCAACCCATGGCGAACTGGTGAAAGCAATCTTTACCGCGTGCAACCTGGGCTATAAGGGATTGAGTCAAGAAGCGGAATGTTTTAAATCCATTGCTGAGCTTGCGAGTTTCTTTCAGCCGGATGCCTTGCGGAAATTAATCGAAAACAGCAAGCCTGATCAACTAGAACAAATCTATGAAAATCCGCTTGTGGTTTTCTTTGCGAATTTAGGTACGAGCTTCTTTCTGCTGGTGGGTGGAAGCAATAAAGAGCTTCCCATGCTAGGTGTGGCTGACGATATCCTCATTACCAGGCTAATCGATACGCTGGCACCCAGACCATCCGGCAAGCTGCGACGCAAGAAACCCTATCCTTTTACGGAAGATAAGTTGAGATACTACACACATCTGGTCATGGTTCTTTTTTATCTTGTCTACCTTCAGCACGGGCAAGCGCTTTTGCCACATATTAAACAAGTCATAAATGACATGCTGGATTGGCCAGAATTTGCTATTCCGGAAAATTTTAAAAAGATACTGAACAGCGCAACGGAGGAATTGAATGCATTATTTGATATGCCCTCAATGCCACAGTGAATTTGCCACAAAAGATAAGCGCGCGAAATATTGCTCCAAGCCTTGCTCCAACAGTGGCAGAACACTTGAAAGAAAACAGATTGCTACACAACTGAACAATCAAGCTGAGAAAGCATTATCCATGATCAAAGTGACTCCCGTTAATGGAGTTTTAAAGCCTCATGTAACATTTGACGACCATCGTCCGGTTGACGTTACCCCAACCGATGGTTTTCCGGCCTTTACTCAATTTACGCTCAATGGTAAAGAATATGCCGAGTCTAGTCAGCGTTGGTCAGATCAAATCAAGGAAAAAGACGTTATAACACTGGCGGGTAATGGGTGCAGTCTGAACGTAGATAAAGGGCAATTGGTGTTACGCTCTGGATTTTCCTCATCTAAAGTACCTGACCGGGAAAGGCGCTTATCCCGTGGCGTGCATGCGATCCGGGCGATTATCGTATTGAATACCACTGGGAATCTGTCCACGGCTGCTATTCAATGGTGCTCTGATCAACGCATTGCCCTGTATGTATTGGATAGAGATGCCAATTTGACGGCTTTGACCCATCCCATCATTCCTCACGTCATATCGCTGCGGCGGTTGCAATATACCGTAGAGCCGATTGCTTTGGCGAAAGTAATTTTGCAACGCAAACTGGAAGCGTGCATTAAAGTAAAACCGGAATTAGCCGCCTCATTTGCTACCTTTGCTGCATCGATTACCGAGGCTAAAACGTTGGAAGCGCTGCGTCTGTTTGAGGCCCGTGCAGCGTTAGCCTATTGGTCTGCATGGAAGGGGCCGCTTAAGTGGAAAGAGAAAGGCGCTCCAACTGAATGGAAAAGTTTTACCCAGCGGGCGTCCAGTATTTCCGGCAAAGGTCATAAAGCCACACATCCAGTTAATGCAATCCTGAATTATGCTTATGCAATATTGGCTGGGCAAGTGGAACGGGCTTTGCAGATTACTGGCTTAGATACTGCTGTCGGTAGTCTCCATGCTGACCAAGACGGACGGGCATCGCTGGTGTTTGATTTGATGGAGCCGCTGAGACCTGTTGTTGATCAGGTAATTTTTACCTGGGTGGCAAAGCAGCGCTGGCGGCGGGCTGATTTTGTAGTGGATCGTCAAGGGGTAATAAGAGTTCATCCGCAGTTAGGGCAGGCAGTTGTGATGAAAGCCATGTTGCCGGAAGTGGTCGTTCGGGAAGAAATCAATGTTTATGTAGAACTACTTAAGAAACTGGGCAACAGATCATTGAAGTCAGCCATTTAGCCCGCAGTTGGCTAGAATAGCAAGTACCTGCAAGTTGGCTGCAATAATGTTTTTTAACTCAAACTATTGATCTGATCCAAGCTTTATTGTGTTTTTAGATCAGACTGCATATCCTTTCTGCATAAATTTCAATGAGCTTATAAATGAAAGTTTTTCTTGTTGGTACGAGCCATTCTATTCAAGTTAAAAATTTTGGATTCGAAGTCTTTCTCAAAAATTTATGTGAAATGCATGAAATTTGCTCAATAGCAGAGGAAATGAGTTATGAATCACTCATGGCAATTAATCATCTTGCAACAATTCCTCAGCAACTTGCGACTAAACTCGGTCTAGAACACCGCTTTTGTGATCCAGGTCAGTCTGAAAGAGCCAAATTAGGCATTGCACACATAATTGATATTAGTTCGAAAGGATTTCTTTCAGGCTGGTCTGAAACTGAAATCAAGAAACGAATTGCCGAAAGCCATGTAGAACGTGAGCGATATTGGATGGAGCAAATTCAGAAGCTTAATCAATGGCCACTCTTGTTTGTGTGTGGCGCAGATCATGTTGAGTCGTTTCGCAACATTCTTGTACAGGAAGATATAAAGGTGTGTATTGCTGCATTAGATTGGGTACCAACAAACTAAAACATCACAAGCAAATAGAAATTTTGACTTTAAAGTTAGTTGCTCATAGAGGATTTGAAGATGGAATTTTTTGGCAGACAGATATTAATAGTAACTTTATTTATATTAGTGGCTGGATGCGTAAGTATGCAGCAAATGCAAAGCGGAATGGATGAAATTGATTCCTTTTGGGGTGAGGTGAACAAAAATATACTTTCTTCCAAAGGTTCTAGAATCTATTCTGCAGATAAGCCCAAATGTTGGGATGCCGCTAAGAAGGCAATAACCCAACTTGGTTTTACGGTTACCGAAGAAGACATTTATTCGAAACTTATTGCCAAAGCTCCAACACCTCTCCCATTTACAATGGACGAGTACAAAAATATTAGAGTAATCGAAGAGCCAATGATGCAAGCAATAGCAGCTAATCATGTCGGTAAATTTTATTCTAATTTTTATTCACTAGATTCAGAAGGAAATTTTTATATTACTGCTATCGTAAGCATTACTTCAAAGGAACTTGATAAAACCTTGGTTCAGCTTACATTTCATATAGAACCTAAAAAAGAAGTAAAAGGTTTTGTGTATGGCCATAATCCTCCACCAGAATCTGTAAAAAAAGGATTAGATAAATGGTGGAATGCTTTTGAGAGCCACCTCCTTAAGCAAGACGAACCAATCTAAATCTAATCTGTTTCTCCAAAAAAGGAAGATGTGATGAAAGATCATAAAATAATTGTGGCTTTAGCTATCATTATTTTTACTCTATTAGGGTGTAAATCAAACTCACAATTAGGTAGCAAGGTACCTCCTTCCTTTACTATAGGACTAGCAGCTATTGAAAGAAAAGATTTTGAAACTGCTTCTTTCCACTTCGCTGAGCTTGCAAAAGAAGGCAACCCATCATCAATGAATAACCTAGGTGTATCTTTACTTATGGTTGACCGTAAAGAAGAAGCGATATACTGGTTTAAAAAAGCGAGTCGCTACGGCGACCAAAATGCCAAATTGACGCTAAAAGCTATGGGTGAAGATATTCCCCCTTCTGATCTCGTTGGTCAGCATCCCACCCAACTTCAAAGGGAAGAGACTGAGAGAATAATAATAAACACTCTTCTGGGTATTGCTGTTGGGGTAACGCTTTATTATGCAAGTCAAGGGGGTGCAGCTGGTTCAACTCATTCACGTTCATCTATTTTCAATAGCATACATCAAAATAAAAAAATTATTCCTATTAGCGCTATCCAAAAGCAAGGGTGTCAGTGTGTATGTATGGATGGCGAAGTTAGTGCCATTTGCTCTAGCACTTTGGATGTTCCACCGATATGTTCACCGAGAATTTGTCCAGTAATGCCACTTTCTGTTGAACCCATTCAAAGTTTACGGATTTCCCCAATTGGTACATCTAATTGTGTTCAAAAACAAATCTACGATGACAACCTTTACCGTTATAAGTGGCAAGAAGTTTGTTACTGAACATTTACAAGACAAAATAAACAAAGCTAGAAAAACGGAATAGTTAGTGCCTTCCTCAACTGTTATTAGCTTAATCAATATGAATTATCGGTGTACCTCATTGGATCAGCAAGGAATGATGAGAGTGCAATTACAGTGTGGGCGAGTAGTCTCATGAAAGCAGGTCATTTAGTGTTCTGATGATGTGAGGAGGATGAGTTCAAAGATAGCAACGCAGTAGCTTGACAATTAGTAGTAAGTCCTTGGACAAACGGAAAGTTTTCTGCCAATTTATAGCGCTGAGTCAAAAGTGTACGGCGATTTTGGAGAAGTTAACATACCCCCTCGTAATTAAAGCCTGGGCATTTTCGAAATCACTTCATGCAGTAACTAAATGATTCTCGAGCGCATAAATACTGTCAAGCACACGATTATGAAAGTATTTTTACCGCAGCTCATCCTAAAGATGAGCCTATGGATTCGTTCAGGTGAATACAGGGCAGGCATAATAAACGGAGGTTTCAGGCAAATGGAAATCCTTGCTTTTATGCTAACCAGCGCTATGAAGGATCAGAACGATATTATCATCAGGATAACAACTGACAAGAGTAATGGCTGGCCATCTCATTAATGAAAACCTGCATGTAATCGCTCCCAGACTGTCGAAGGTCTCAAGTGAGGACTGGCTGCTCCATAAGCATAAGTATATTGCTGCGTCACCATGGTACTCACCAGCGAGCAATCTGGACGGTGGCACCAGCAATAACATTTGTCCGTAATATGGCCGAAGCGGGCTTTATTCTGAGACATCAAACGGAGTGGGCGATAATTACCCCAGTTAGCTATCATTTCATTTAGCTGTTCCTTAAGTTCTTTTTCCAGCCCTCCCACAGCACAGCATCTCCTTGCGGATGAGCGGTAGCCGGCACGCTAGTTTACGCCAGCCATGGCGTACCAGCATTCGATAAATTGCTGAGAGCGCTACGCGCTTGTCCAGTTATTTCTCGATTTTCTTTTTAAGCGGAGGAACAACTACTACGCCGCCTCGAGTCGCTTGCAATTAAGCCTCATTCAGGATTTGTGCTTCCTACTCAAGCGTGACAATCGCACGGTTACGCAGACTCCGTTTTGTTCGAGGCGCCTCTTCCTCGCAGCGAGCAATTCTACAGTAGCGCATGCGCTGGCTACACACGTCCATCTGACTGAACGACCAATGACCTTCGCTATTTGCTCTGTCGACATACCTAGTTCCAAGGGAAGCCATACTGCTTGCGCTGATCTCAACTCTTCTGCTTTTTGACAGTTCTCAATAATTCACGCGTCGATACTAATTGAATTATTTCACTTACTTTTCCCGCCATAACTTCTTCCTCGCAATTTATGGCTTGTTATTTTATTTTTGCTTGTTATTTTATTTTTTAATGCTGAATAAAATTATTCCTACAGAAACTTGCCATTTAGCCGATAAACATAGATAACCAGATAAAAATCAACTATAACAAACAACAACCATGTAAGGATATATATGCTTTTTATAGCTTTATTGATTGATATAAAGCAACGTATCAATAATATTCAAGCAATGTTTTTAATTTTCTATCCTCATATTGAGGAATATGCGCCTCATATTCCTTTTTGGAAAAGGGAAATAGTTTTACTTCTTAACCTGATCTTTCGTTATTCTGCCTTTATGGCATTTCTTAACGAATCACAGGAGGATGAAAGTGAGGCAACAACAAATAATAGACCCGATTAATAAATCTGTTGACTTGTTTAAAGATGATTTGATCTTTCTAGAGTAGCTTATCGATTTATCGTTGTCGGCGAGCAATACGACTGGCTACTTAATTCGTCTTTAATTTCAAAATTTTCTCTTGGAATTAGAGCGAGAGCGTCAAGAAAAATATTTTTTGCTATTTTTTCTACTAGCATCGATTGTGTTATGTAGCAAGAATTAATTATTAAGTTACCGGCTATCTACCTATTCTTACATAAAAAGAGAGATTTACAGCTTGGTAACTAACAAATGCTTGAAGTCTCAGTGTGAAGATAAGGCCAATCTAGCTTTTCATTGATGAAAGCTTTTATTCACAATTTCCGTGAATAAGGCTGTGGGTAAGTGCTCTATGTCGAGTAGAGCTAATGTTTATTTTGAGTGCTTCAAAAAGATGCAAAAGCTTCACCGAACCTGATCAATAAAATTGTTGTAATTACCCTATCACTCGTCAATAACTTGGCCGCTTCTTAATCAAACCATTTCTAATGTACTTAAGGACGCCTCTGAAAATCCAGAATTCTGAACAAGACCAGGCGAGAACAAAAAATGTTTCCTTGCATATCAGTTATATGTTACGTCAACATTTTTTGTGAACAGCGGAGTATCGTGACGAAACAGGGTAAGTAGGCAATCCGCGAAGCGGATACTCGCAAATATGAATTTTTAGAGGTACCCTTAAAATAAATCACCTCAAAAACAATTTAACCCAATAACTGCCACAAGAGCCTTTAGCAATGCTTGGAGCTCAATAATCCGAAAGTGTTGCACTTTGCCAGGCGCTCGGTCAGGTATTGATCCTGGGCACTTTGTTTTTTTCTCATCCATCTTATTCTAATTTTCAATAGAAACAGCAGTTATAAAATAACGTCATGCCTTGTAAAAAATAAGTTTTATGCTAAAAATTGCTGGCTTTTATATTAAGAATTAGAATTACAAGAGGGTACACCATACTAGTCCTCAATGATCCTAACTTGGTCAGTCGCATCCTCAATCCCGATGTTCGAAAGCTGATGCAGCAGCAGATCTCGAAAGCCTGCTCCGGGGAACCCTATAACTACGACTGTACAGCTATGCGATCATGGTGGAACCCGGCGACAGCGCCGCTGCCGTGGAGCAGGAAATTGACTTCCCCATTCTGCGCAACTCCTTTGACAGCACCCGCTACGGAGGACCGGATTTCTCACCTTCCTTCGAAGCGATGGAGGAGCACGCCAGTTAACTACGAAATGAACTACATCTTCAACGACGAAGGCTTCGGCATCAATACTTTCATTCCTGAGCGACCGGACGTCGAGGGCGAACTACTGGCGATAATGGAGGCGAAGGCAGAAGAACTGGTGAGACCAACGGGAGAGAAGCAACGGAATTATGAGCGCGTCAATATGCTGGATTCATATCGAGAATCAAGGATCTCTTGAGCTCGACTGTCGACCAGAAGATAGAGCAGGGCGGGAAGCTATCTGAATCGGTGTTCCAGCCGGCCAAGCGTGGCAAGAAAACTAAGTTGTCTATTTCTCCAATTGGCTAAAGCAAAATCATTGATTACCACGGGTGTGTGGTTTTCTTCACTTGGAAAATTAAAGATATTTCTTGATGGGAATATGAATATTAAGAGGAAAAAAACATGAATTACCCCAATAACCGCTCAAATACTGGAATATTGGGAAGGCGAGATTCGAACCCGCGCATATTCCTTGTAGGATATTGATTATTTGATGATTTATTTTTGATGCTGGCTAAATGTTGACCAAACATATTCAGAGCTTTACTTCCTTTCTGTTCATTGGAAGGTATCCAGCGAGCATATGTACGTGCAGTAATTAACACATTAGAATGCCCCATTTGCTGAGATACCCACGCTATATTTTCACCGGCAGACAACATCATAGATGCGAATGTGCGTCTAGTTTGATATGGATTTCTATATCTCACATTTGCGCGTTTCCGTAACGGAATCCAAAACGATTTTCTAATTTGCTGATCACCAGTTCAAGGCTTTCCGGTGAGCGGATTAAAAAATATTTTGCCGCCTCGCAATAAGGTATGCTGCTTTTGACTAATCAAGGCTTGCTCAACTGGGGGCAGCATATCAATCTCTCGCGTTCCTGTTTTAGCTTTTGTGGTTTCATCAACTGCGATGCTGAAGTAAAAGCTTTAATGTGAATTAAGAGCTGACTCGTAAAAAATTCCAGAAAAACAGAGCCGCAGCCAGCTTTCCGAATACATGTACCATAAGCCCGTTATAAGAACGAACTTTGCTGGCACATTCTGAAGTGGTACCCAAAAACTGTACAGGTTGTTAAGCTCTGGCAGAATTAAAAAGGAGCTTAATAACAATGAGTAAAAAGCGCATACAATATTCGAGCGAATTCAAAGCAAAACTAGCGCTGGCAGCGATACGTGGTGATGAAACTGTCCCCCAATTAGCAGCGCGTTATAATGTACATCCCACGCAGATCAATAGCTGGAAACGGCAACTCATTGAGCAAGCTGCCGAGCTGTTTTGTAAAAATAATACTGCCGCCAATAAGGAGCAGCCTACAACAGATGACCTGCACCGGGTTATTGGTCAATTGGCGGTAGAACGCGATTTTTTAGCAAGAAAGCTCAATCATTAAGTCTTGTAGAACGCAAAGAGATGATTGAGCCCCATGGCAAACTTAGTCAAACTCGTCAATGTCAGCTGCTGGATCTGGCGCGCTCAATTTATTATTATCAACCGCAACCAATCAGTAATGCTGATCTGGTTCTGCTGCGCATGATGGATGAACAGTACTTAAAGACGCCACAATATGGCTCACGCAGTTATGCTACCTGGTTTCAGCGCCAGGGAATCATGTTAGGGCGCAAGAAAGCCTCTTCCTTAATGAAGACACTCGGTATTGTCAGCATAGCTCCAAAACCCAGGACCAGCATCTCAAGCAAACAGCATAAGGTCTATCCTTATCTGCTTAGAGAACTTGTCATTAATAAACCCAATCAGGTTTGGGCTGCCGACATAACCTATGTCCCCATGGAGAAAGGCTTTGGCTATCTGGTTGCCATCATCGACTGGCATTCGCGTAAGGTGTTGAGCTGGCGCTTGTCCAATACCTTGGATACTGACTTTTGTACTCAGGCGCTGGAGGCAGCCATCCAGGATTATGGCTGTCCACAGATCATGAATACCGACCAGGGCGTACAGTTTACCAGCGAAGCATTTACCTCCATACTAAAAGATCATCATATTCAGATCAGCATGGATGGCAAGGGGTGCTACTATGACAACATTTTTGTTGAACGACTTTGGCGGACAGTTAAGTATGAGCTTTTATATACCAGAGAATTCAATAATCTGAAGGAGATAAAGCAGAATTTATCCACATGGTTTGAATGGTACAATCAAGAACGATTTCATCAAAGCCTTGACCGTCTTACGCCTGATGAAATCTACTATAGTGATCCAAGAATTGATCGGGTTGCCTGAACCTGTTTAACTATACATATCAGAGCTGAACTTTCTTTCAGGTTGTCCAGTTACAGGGAACCACATCATTCAATGCCTGTTTTTTCTTCAATCCAGGCAAATAAGGCTTCAATCGGTTGCCGCACGCGAGAAACTGCTGTCGATAAACCATTGATCCTGTGGTTCCAGATGGTGCTGCCCTTTTTGTTTTTTAACCGGTGTCAAGACGGTCAGATTCTGAGCTCGCCTGATGCATTCAGCGTCAGGCCGTTGATAAGCTTTATCACCGTACAGCTCATTGTTGTACAATTGTGGTCGAATCTGATCAAATATTTTGCCATCATGGTCGCTGGCGCCAGTCACACCAATATACTCAGGAATCGGCAGTGAGCCTGGTTGGCGGCGCCCTATGATATGGACCCGCACACCATGATAGTACAACTTCTTGGTAGAGCAGTAGCCTGAATCCGCCAACTGTTTCGCTACACACGCGTTAAACCGACGACCTTGCCTCGCAAGGATGACCGGAAATGAATCAGTCAACCAAACCTGCCCGGCATTCCTGGTTTCCTGTTCTTGCTGAATCAGTGCTAATAAGGGTGCAAACACATCGGCTACCCGATTCAGACGCTGAACATAAGCCACATAACCTGGAAGTCGTGGAAACCAATCGCGTAAGTGGCGATCCGCATACTCATAAATACCTTTGATCTCTCGATGCTTGTCCATTACACCGAACAGGAAGAGAGTAATGACTTCTTCGTCGCTGAAGCTTAAATCCGCGTGGTTGCTCATTCTTTGACTATAAGCCCAAAGATTTTGCTGATAATGCTTGCAAACATAGAGATAAATCGTTATTAATCGGTTTTGCCAGTTCATCGGTTACTTTGATTGATTGAGGTTGGGTGATTCTTCCTCAATAGTTTAACGTTATTGATGGACTGGCTTCTATTTCAGCTCTTAATTCGCATTTTATTGTCTTTTATTTTCTTTTTATTCCAATCAATATCAATTCATTCAAGCGCAATTAACTCAGATGTTCTCATCCCGGTCCAGAAAAATACGATACACTGATTCTTGATTTGTCCGGTTGCCTCTTCAATGATGACCTGCTGTTCTTCTTTAATAAGGAATCAGGATTTAATAACCCCAGAAATTATGCAAGCAGATGGAATAGCAACATAATTCCATTTCGGTAAAAACGGGTCAAACTCAATGGTGATATTTTCTTTAAAGCCATCCGCCACTTTGCGCCCAGTTTCAAATACCCTATCCATAATTGAGATAAAGACCTTTAGTCCCTGAGAAGTTTTTGCTTTACTCATGACTGCTTTGACCCGCTCGACACTGGTAAAAATAACTCCACTACAAGCTTTGGTGATATGAGGAAATAATCGATGCTCTATGGGATTATATTTTGACGTGTACGGGGGATAGTGAGCGATACGAATCTCAATAGCCAATTCATCTGCCAATTTCTGTAAATCCTCTTTAAAGATAGCGTGGCGTGCATTATTGCTGCCTCCACAGTCGCAGAGCAATAAAATACTCGTCGCCTTTGGATAGTCCAGTTGACCATAGTTCAACCACCCATGCCGGATACAGGCGCAAGCAAATTCAGAGGTATCATGGCTCGTGCCTAATACGATATAGCCGCTTTTGCGATGGATGTCATACAGCCCATGAGGCACAATTTTACTGTCTGCCAGGGATGCAAAATCATGATCATTGATCCGCACGACCTCAGTGGTATAGAGCTTTCCGGGGCGATAAAAATTACCGATCAATTCTTTTTTTTAACGTCCATACTCATCACCGGATTACCCTGGACCCGGTACTCTTCTTTGAGGCGCTCGATATTTTTGAACTGCTCGTCCCGATGCGGCAGGTTCTTTTTCCCGGCTTCAACCTTGAAGGCTTGACGGCGGCGAAAATGATGTTTGTCGAGCAATTGATCAACAACGGTCACACTCACGCTAAATCCGCACTGTTTTAGCTTCTCAGCCATTTCGCTGCGGCTCAAATTTGACCACTTTACGGATTCATCTATTGGTGAGCCGGCAGTATGATTTTTTAACATCTCTAAAAAAGCTTCATCCAGCCCTGCCATCGTCTCCACAACTGACTTTCGCCCACCTCCTGCTTGCCGAATACGTTTCTCCTTTTCAAGCAACGGCATCTTTAACTCTTTCAGGCCACGGCTAACGGTGCCTTCATCGCAGTGTAATACCTGACAAAGGTAGGTGATCCCTCCGTGACCCAGCTTTGCCGCCTCAACGGCAGCATAGCGGCGGCGGTCTTTTTCCGATAAGCTGTGATAAAAATTGCGCATTTGCGCTTCGACTTCCGGGGCATAGGTGGTTATCTTCATTGTCAGAACATAACCGAAATACTCTATCCGCGGCAACTTAATTTACAACTCAAAGCTCTGGAGTTATTGAATCCTCGTTCCTAAATGGATCCACATGGTCTTTAGTTGCTGGCGCTTCATTGCGTTGATATGTCCATCCCAACAGGGGATTTGATTGGATAAGATCGTCATGGAGGGCATCTTGCAGCGCAGCGCGCAATGGACTCAGAATATTAGCCATGCGCTTATTTGAGCAATCCATACTAGCAACCCACGTTCTTACATCATTGCGGCTCAGGCATGTTAATAATTTAGAGCCAAATTGAGGTATTACTAGATTATTTATTATCTTTCTGTAGTCATTAAATGTACTGGCTTTGATCGTTGGCTTTTTATTAGCAAGCCATTCAGCTAAATAAGTTTTGATCATATACTGTGACGGCGCGAATTTAATAGCATTCTTTGATTCAGGGAATGTGTACGAGTAATCAAATGCACCAGCATCAATAGTATTGAGTATGGCTGCTCGATGCTGGGCAGCTTTTCTCAGGTTAGTGGGGGAGGGCTTGAGTGAGAGACGCTCGCGGCAACGCTGCCTTTTGTAGTAGAAGTCAATTTCAATGGACGAGTCGCTTGACTCTCTGACTCCTGGATACTTGTTTCCACCCATGAATGATACCCCTCTACAATGATTAAGATTCTGCCGTCAGGCGCTTTAGTGTACTCTTGACCTTTAACCCAGTCACCACGATTAATTTTAGACCTGATAGCATCTGGCGTGTATCCTGTCACCTGACAGAATTTTTCAATGGTTACATAGTTTGCAATCATAAATGACAGCCCCTTGCTTTCCTCATCAGTTGTTATGATTTTTGGTTTTTTTTAAACGGTTCAGTTATTTGAAAATTAAGTCCGTGCATTGAAAAGCTGCTTGCACCTTTAAGATGCTTAGTTTTATTTGCCGTTTGATCGGCCGAAGTGGTGCAATACGTTATAGATTGAGTTTGTCAATATCATAATTTTGTTATAACCTTTACATTCACATTCACAAATGTTGCCTAGAGACGACAATGGTTGAACCTGATGTAAAATGGGCAGTATATCCATGGGATGAAGGTAAAGTTGCACATAGTGAGACTTTATGTGAATCATTATGTGATTCATCTTATACGCTGCCAGGCAATGGCGATTTAATTATGCTACCTTGCCTTGTTAATCCTGAAACATATGAGCCGATTCCTGTACGAGTTGTTGAGGTTTGGGAGTATCCTGAGATAGATCCTCCAGTTCTAATTTTCGTTGTGACCCCAGCAGGTGCCTTAAATTAAGAGAAAGCTCGTGCTCGATCATTGCGATAAGTTCCATTCAAACATTTATTTGAGCCGGTATTCATATTAAATACGCTGCTTTTCCCAGCCATAGCGGAGTTTGTCAATAATTTGAATTTGCTGTAGTCTTTTGAGTTATGAACACTTCATTCTTTATTGTAAAAGTGAGTCACGACAACGAATCCGGCATGTGGATTGCCGTATGCGACGAAATTGGACTGGCTACCGAATCCGAGACATACGAAGATCTGACCGAACGCGTGTGGAAAATCGCCCCTGAGATTGCCGCAGAAAATGGCGTTGATGTAAGTATTGACACTATGATCATAAGCTTTCAACAAAATCAAACAGCCAAAGACCGGATTTCTTTGTAACTTATGGGCGGCAGCATTTATCCCAGATTGCGAAGTATTTTGCTCGAAAATGGATGCGTATTCGCCAGACAAGAAAAAGGCAGTCATGAAATATGGGAAAACCCATTCTTCGGTAAGCGATTTACCGTGCCCATGAATATTGTTTCCAGAAATCTTGCTAACGCCATCCTGAAACAAGCCAGAATCAAGCAGAGTATTTAGTTTCCGAGGTACAGACTCGTGCTCGATCATTGCGGTAAGTTCCGTTTCAATCATTTGTTCCAATCGATATTCACATTGAATACGCTGCTTTCCCTCGCCAGTGCGGTGCACGTAGCTAGCCTGAATATTGCACGAAGGAAAGGGGCAATTCCCCATTAAATCTTTATAATTCAGTTACCTAAGCTGAATAAAGAAAAGGAATTGCCAGTGACAAAGTGTACCCAGGAATCGTTTAATTTTCCAGAGGTAAAAAAGCGTACTGTTGAAGTGAATTTCCAGGGCGGGGATATTACTTCAGATGGTGGTGTCATGTTATTGCGCCAGATGGATAAACGCATTGGGTTGAGCAAAGCGGTTGCTCAAGCGCTGGACGATAATCGTCGGCAGGCAAGTTGCAGGCATGATAGTTTGACGCTATTGCGCCAACGGGTTTATGCGTTGGCATGTGGCTATGAAGACCTCAATGATCATCAGCAATTACGCCATGATTTGGCGATTCAATCAGCGGTTGAACGCGCAGAGGTATTGGCAAGCAGCTCTACCTTATGCCGCTGGGAGAATCGGGCGAATCGGCAAACGGCCTGGCATGTTCATCAAGTAATGGTAGAGCGGTTTATGGCTTCATTTAAACAGCCACCCAAGGAACTGATGCTGGATTTTTGATGTTACTGATGATGCGGTTCATGGCAAACAGGAAGGCCGCTTCTTTCATGGCATTCAGATCACTACTGCTTTTTGCCGCTGTATGTGTTCTGCCAGGATCAACTGCTGGTAAGCTACCTGCGGCCAAGTAATATTGATGGGGCAAAACATGCCTGGGCCATTCTGTCATTGCTGGTAAAACGGTTCAGGCAGAGCTGGCCTGCAGTTTGTATCATTTTTCGAGGTGACAGTGGTTTTTGCCGCCGCAGAATGTTGGCATGGTGTGAGCGGCATGAGGTGGGTTATATCGTGGGTATCGCCCAAAACAAGCGGCTGAATGAGATCACTGCGCAATGGCAGCAAGCGGCAGAGAAGCAGTATGTTGAATCAGGTGAGAAAGTACGACGATTTGACGAGTTTCAATATGCTGCAAAAAGCTGGCAGCGGACACGGCGCATCATTGTTAAAATCGAACACACTGACAAAGGCAGTCATCCACGTTATCTCGTCACCAATCTGACCGGTAAACCGCAGCTTCTGTACGATAAGATTTATTGTTTACGCGGTGAAATGGAAAACCGGCTCAAGGAACAACAGCTCGATCTGTTTGCAGACCGCACCAGTTGCCATCGGTGGTGGTCAAATCAATTTCGTCTACTCCTGTCCTCGCTGGCTTACATCTTGCTGGAAACCATACGGCGGCTTGCCTTGCAAGGTACCGAACTGGCTCAGGCCTATGTGAGCACATTACGCCTCAAACTGATCAAAATCGGTGCCGTCATGCTACGTAATACCCGCCGTATTCGCTTTCTACTGGCAAGCAGCTGTCCCTACCAAAAACTGTTCTTCCAAACCGCAGCCAGACTTGCTCCTGGGTAACTCATTCCCAGGATTATGAATCGCCGTTTACCGCATAAAATAGCAATGGGGTGGATGGGCTACGCCTGTCAACAAAGAAAAACCTCTTTTTTGTCATAATTTCCAACAAAATCCTCAGAAAAACGCATTCCATCACAACAAATTTTGAATAGAGATCTGATTTATCCAATTGTAAAATGAGTTTCTGGCAAATTCGCTCTTATTTTTGATGCTCGTGCAATATTCGGGCTAGTTAATTTGGGTTCCATGCGGTTAACGTCTGCCAGCTCGCGTCGATCATATGTATCGTCATCATCAATGTCATTAGATTCGTCTGACGATGAATCTACGATTTTGTCGTGCATAAATGATGTGGTTTTCTTTTTGTTATGTTTGGCATAGTCTGCTTCGATTTTGGCTGAGTTGATAATGACTTGAGCTGTGTCAGAGATCGCTTTGGCGTGCTTGATGTCGATAGATTTATCTTTCAATCCGCGCAGTTCGGTGATATTGTTTTGATTATTCATGGATGATCCTATTGATTGCTTTATTCATCAGGTGAATTTCCCTGATTTCTTTTGGATATTTGCTGAATGAGTGTTCGCGTATTACGTCACTTCTACTCACCAGTACCAGGTTGCTTGGGTCTACGTTGTCCTTTGTTACCGTCGGCATAGCGCAAGGTCATGCCATGTGGCACCGGCTTGCCGTGGTGTTTTTCCCAGATGACATGTGAGAGCACCTGGAATTTTCCCTTATGCCAGACTTCCAGATAGCCGTTACGATTTCTTGTGATACGGCCAAAGCCTGGCATCTGGTATTGTTTTAACGCTGGATTGAGGGTGAGCCCTTTGTTCCAGGGGTTGGCATTTTTGGTATAGATTCCTTGGTAATAGCGCTCTGATTTGCGTAATCCTTTTTTGAGGACTTTGTCTCTGATCTTGCCATGATCAAAGCGTCCTTGAAACAGCTTAACCAATGCATTAGGGTGACTGTCAGGGTAGAAATGTGCCAACAGTTTTTCCTCGTCCTCAGTCCAGCGGGTATACATTTTTTATTTTAATCGCCTCTTTGAGTCTTTTGTAAATTTTAGGATGCTGGGCCTTTAGCATTGCAGCGATGGCCAAATCAGTTCTGTTGATGTTGGCCAAATCAATTTCTTCAACATAAATCAGCCTTATTAACTCTCTAATGGGCTTTGGTATGCCTTCACCTGACTCATAACGTGATCCGCTGCTTTGTGTTACTCCCAACTTGTTCCAAAATTCAGCCTGAGTCAAGCCTGATTTACGTCTAAGCTCGGCAATATTTTCTACGCTGCTATATACTTTTTTCATCCCAATAACCTTTATTAACTATTACAACCAAGATCGTAAATTTCCATGTTGATCCTGGTGGCAGGCTTGTTGCGGGTGGTCTTGGGATCGGGAGTCTTGATCTAACGCGTCACACTGGCCACACTTACGCAAAAACGCTTGGCCACTTGCGCGATAGTAAGATTCTCCTTCTCTCGAACGGATAATACTTTACGGCGAAATGATATCGGATAGGTCATCCCTAAATTAGGCTCCTGCATAACTGGTTTTTTGGATAATTTGGTATTTCTAAGTGACTGCTTTTATGAGTGACACATACAGAGAAAAACTCTAAAAACCCAGTCATGCAGAGACCTCTAAATTATAATTAATTTATAGGGGATATACTATAATTTGGATAGATAAACTTCCGCGGTTCCTCTTTTTATGATGATTAGTTACTCGAATTTCTATTCTCTCAGCATAGCTGAAACCGCTTATTCAGCAAATGTGAAATAAAACTACATTACAGTATCGATTGTGATGATTGACTCTTTTTTACAATCCAGGCAAGTGAAGAAAGTATCAGCTATACAAATAATTTTTTTTTTAGCTTTACCGAACCGCAATGTTTACACTGATGACTATAAAGATTTGCGTGATAAAAGCTTTCTATCTTCTCCTTCAATACGAGATTTTCATGCTTAATATTCTGATTTTCAGATTCAAGGTTGCTTATCATATAAGCCAAAGCAGAAGCATTTATTCTGCATATAGAAAGCTCACTTTTATAAGCTATGACTCGATCCTTCAACAGCAGAAGCTGTTCTTCAATAGTTTCCATAAATTCATGCTCCCTAATAAGTTTTTCAATAACCTCGATGGGCACAACAAGAAGAGGGTAAGAAAATTAGGTCGTGTATTACCCCTATGTGTCAGGATACCTTTCACCGCAGTTGAAACCTAAAAACTTGAAGGGCGAAGTGAGAGGACATGAAGCAAAAGAGTTATTCAAAAGAATTTAAGGAATCAGTCATCAAGAAGATGATGCCACCCAATGCGGTATCTGTTCCCCAATTGTGTAAAGAAACAGGCGTATCTGATGTTACGCTGTATAAATGGAGAAAAGAATACAGGAATAGGGGGATCGCAGTGCCGGGAGATAACAGTAAAGCAGATGACTGGACAGCAGAAGATAAGCTGGCGGTTGTCATAGAAACAGCTGGTTTGAATAGCGCACAACTGAGTGAATATTGCTGCAGTAAAGGCTTGTACTCAGAACAGATTGATCAATGGAAAACGGCAGCACTGTCA
This sequence comes from Nitrosomonas communis, assembly GCF_001007935.1. Lineage (NCBI taxonomy): Bacteria > Pseudomonadati > Pseudomonadota > Betaproteobacteria > Nitrosomonadales > Nitrosomonadaceae > Nitrosomonas > Nitrosomonas communis. The sequence goes on along the minus strand of NZ_CP011451.1, from coordinate 2,760,627 downwards.
GGGTATCAACGCCATGCCCAGGCTGAGAAAGAAAAGAATCGCTATCGTCAGGAAGAGCGGAAGCAGATAAAGCGTCTGGAAGCTGAACTCAGACGCAAAGAAAAAGCACTGGCAGAAACAGCCGCGCTGCTGGTGCTGTCAAAAAAGTGCGAAGCCATCTGGGGGGTGAGCGAGGAAGATTGATCTGCGCGCAGGATCGTCAGATGGCCATACAATTAATAACAGAAGCAGTGAATCAAGGTGTACGGCAACGATTGGCCTGTGAGGTGATCGGCATCAGCAGCCGCACGCTGCAATACTGGCATCACATTGGCCTGGAAGATCGTCGGCAGATAGTCGAGAAAACGCCTGCCAATAAACTCAGTGAGCAGGAAAGAAAGCATATCCTCGACGTTTGTAACAGTAAAGAATTCTGCAGCCAGACACCTAAACAGATTGTCCCTGCCCTAGCAGACAAAGCTATTTATCTGGCGTCAGAAAGCAGTTTCTACCGCATTTTACGTAATGCTGGCCAATTGCATCGCCGAGGCCGTACGGCCAATCCAGACACGACAAAGAAACCGACAACCTATATGGCAGATGGACCCAATCAGGTGTGGTCATGGGACATTACCTATCTGGCCAGTACGCTCAAAGGCGTATTCTTTTACCTGTATCTGTTCATGGATATCTATAGTCGTAAAATTGTAGGCTGGGAAGTCTATGAGAATGAATCATCGGAACGAGCTGCTGATGTTTTGCGAAAAACCCGGTTGACTGAAGTATTACCCATCCACCAGAAGGTGGTATTACATTCAGATAATGGCAGCCCGATGAAAGGGGCCACCATGCTGGCAACAATGCAGAAGCTGGGTGTTGTTCCATCATTCAGCCGCCCTTCGGTGAGTAACGATAATCCGTATTCAGAGGCATTATTCAAAACTTTGAAATATACACCTGCTTATCCATCCAAACCTTTTGAAAGTCTTGACGAGGCACGCCAATGGGTGCTGCATTTTGTTGACTGGTATAACCACTGTCATCGCCATGGCGGCATAAAATATGTGACACCAACACAGCGCCATCATGGTGATGATGTGACTCTTCTTGAACAGTGAAAACGTCTCTATGAGGAAGCGAAAAAGAAGCATCCGGAACGTTGGTCAGGCGAAACCCGAAACTGGTCACACGAATCAACAGTCAGGCTTAATCCCGGTAATACGCAACCAAAAACCACGATGGAAAAGGTTGCTTAAATAATGTATTCAAGCGAAAAGTATGTTGACACCTACCGGCCTTGGCCAAACAAGGCCATAGGTTTAAAGCGTGTGTAGCGAAACAGTTGGCTGATTCAGGCTACTGCTCAACTAAGAAGTTGTACTATCATGGTGTGGGGGTTCATATCATAGGATGTCGCCAACCGGGCTCATTGCCGATGCCTGAGTATATTGGTGTGACTGGTGCCAGCGACCATGATGGCAAAATATTTGATTAGATTCGGTCATGATTGCACAACAGTGAGATTTTAATCACTTTGTGATCTGTTTGTAGGTTGCACTAGGGGTCATCACTGATGGTCATGGCTTTTTTCAACTGATCAAAAACATCACTTGTTCCAAAGTACAATAGATTTCCGTACCTAACTTCTTTAGATTGCTATTCCATTCCTAAACAATTAAAAAAAAGATAAGAAATCAGTTTAAATCTCCAGAATGAGGAATGTTAGTGGAGCGATTTGAAAATGGATTTGTGCATCTTGCATAAGTCCATATTCGCAATTATGAGCGCAGCATGCTGGTAAGTTTGCTGCCAAATTATTGCGTAAGCACTCACTTAAACTGGCTAGTTCTGCATCTTTTACATCATATAAGGAATGGTCTCGTTGACTATGCTGAATAGGAGAAACCCATGCTGCTTCGAATTCACCAGCCAAAAAAACCTTTATATACTCAATGTTTATGGCTCGGTCTAATCCTGATCGCTTTGGGCGTGGGAATTACATTCAATCTGTATTTTGAACTTGATCGCACTGCTGCCCGTGAGCATGACAGATTGTCGATTCAGGCACGGGTCATTGCTGAGAACACGGAGTACCAGCTGACGAGTGCGAATCTTGCGCTGGAAAACGTTCGCAGCAATCTGGCTTACTGGAAAGACGATGCAGGGCAGCAAGCGGCAATACGCCACCTCAGGGCAGCCAGCCTCATACCGGGCATATGCATCATGAATATCGTGGATAAAGAAGGCACCATCACTGCCTCGACGCGTGCTGAATTGATCGGAATGAATATTGGTTTCCGCGATTATTTCCAGGAAGTCAAACAGCATCCCAATGCGGATATGCTTTATGTCTCACCACCATTTGAAACCATAGATGGGATATTCGTCATTAACGTCATCCGCATGATTGCGGGGGAGCAGGGCGAATTTGCCGGCATTGTCTCTGCAACGCTTGATCCGGAATATTTCAAAACCCTTATGATGTCGGTGCAATATGCGTCAAGCATGTGGGTGGCGCTTATCCATAGTGATGGCCTGGTGTTCCTCACGCTTCCTGATGAAAGAGAAAATATGGAGGGAATGAATCTGAGACATTCTGATTCGTTCTTTACGCGACATCAGAATAGCGGCAAGAAGGAGCAAGTCTTCACGAATATCATGTATGCCACTAAGGAGCATGGTATGCTCGCGCTGCGCACTATTTATCCGGCCGATCTCAAGATGGACAAACCCCTGGTCGTTGCTGTCAATCGTGATTCCGATTCCATCTTCCAGTCATGGCGACAGCACATTTTAGCTCAAGGAATATTTTTCGGCGTCATTGTACTGGCTTCCACCATTGGCCTATTTCTCCACCAACACCGCCAGCGTAAGCTCGAGAAAGAGGCAGCACAAGCTCGTATCCTGGTTGACCGGTTCAGTTTTGCACTGGATCGTATCCCCACGTATATTTTCATGAAGGATCAACAGCGGCGTTATATCTATGCCAACCGGTCGACGCTGGAGTTATTCAAGTGTTCGGCAGAGGAGCTGGCAGGCAGCTCCGATTCACGTTTTTTTCCACCCGAAACAGTAGCCAAATTGCATGATATCGACACACGTGTATTGCGACATGGCGAAGATACTGCAGAGAAAATCATCTGCAAGAGTGCGGACGGCCACCTTCGTATCTACTGGGAGATCAAGACGCCGATATATGAAAACGACAAGAAAACCAGTATCTGCGGGCTATGCGGTATTTTTACGGATATTACAGAGCTGGAGCTATTGAAAGAAAAGCTTGAGCAGCAGGCACGTCAGGACTATCTGACCGGATTGTTCAACCGGCGCTTTTTCATGGAGCAGGGCCAAGCCGAGCTTATGCGCGCACAACGATATCATCACACTCTTTCCTTGCTCATGCTCGACATCGACAACTTTAAGAAAATCAACGACAGACATGGGCATCAGGCAGGTGACACTGTGCTCAAACGGCTGTCTGATGTCATGCGTAAAATGCTGCGTACAGTTGATATCATTGGACGTATAGGCGGGGAAGAGTTTGCCGTATTGCTGCCTGAGACCGATCTGCAAAAAGCAACAGAAGTTGCGGAGCGCTTGCGCGAGGAAGTGGCCTGCACCGTAGTGACGCTGGAGATGGGTATGGCGCTTTATTTCAAGGTATCGATAGGTGTGGTTAGTCTCAAGGATAAAGACACCGACTTGAACACGCTGCTCAATCAGGCCGACAAAGCGCTGTATCAAGCGAAGGAGAATGGTCGGAACAGAGTGTGCCTTGCATAATCACTTATCGAGTAGCGAAAAAGTGGGATTCTTGTCCCATACTTGCCTTTTAATTGGAGGATGAGAGAAGAAATAATGAATAAAAGAAAACCGGTGTTTTTTTTGCGATAGTACAGCTCTATCGCTAGCTATAGCACATTAAGCACATGCTGCAACACTCTTATAGATGGCACAATCAGCAATAGTGAATAAATAAGGTAATCCTCCGGTTCCAAGCCGGTGGATTTACCTTGTTTAACGTGAGTTCGGGATAAGCAAAGCAGCAAAAGGAACCTGAATTCCTTATGATGAAGTGGTTTTGGAAAAGAATTTCATCATGAAAGGAGTCAGATTCTCATGGATACTAGAATGGTTTTTTTGTGCGAGTGACGAATTTTGTAAAGAGTTTGAGCCGCGTTGGGAGCAGCACTTATTAGAGTCGTCTCTGAAACGGCGTCGGCGGCAAGGATCGTTGTGTCTAAGCGAAGTCATGACCATCATGGTGGGGCTTCATCTGTCTGGTTACCGAACATTTAAGCACTATTACCTGAATTACGTGTTGAGGTACCAGCGGGGTTATTTTCCAGGGTTGGTGAACTACCACCGCTTTGTTGAGCTATTGTAAGGTTGCCTGGTACCTTTTGCTGTTTTCTAACTAGCCGCTTTGGGCAATGCAGTGGAATCAGCTTCATTGATTCGACCAGGATCAGTGTGTGCCACAATCGCCGCATTGGGTCGCATCAAGTAATGGCAGAGTTTGCTGCCCAGGGAAAGACCAGTGTGGATTGGTTTTATGGATTCAAGTTGCACTTGGTCATCAATGACCAAGGGGAATTGCTGAAAGTACAAAATCACGGCGGGCAATGTGGATGACCGTGATCCGGTACTGGAGTTGACGCGCTCCTTATTTGGGACACTATAGCGCAACCAGATAATTTTGATTATAGTCTAGAAATGGCCTATTCACTGGATTTCCGCCGTAAAGTCCTGTCTGTCCGAGAGAAAGAAGGATTTACGATAGCCGAGGTGGCGGCCCGGTTTGATATTGGGGTGGCAAGCGTGACACGCTGGGTTAAGAACATCCATCGTAAACCTCAAGGGTTTCGCCAACGCAAGATTGATCTTGAGGTATTGCGGCAGGATGTTCTCGATTATCCTGATGCTTATCAGTACGAGCGGGCAAAACGTTTGGGTGTGGCGCAAAACGCTATTTTTATGGCGCTCAAAAAGCTTGGCATCACCTATAAAAAAACTCTGAAGCATCCCAAAGCAATTGCTCACGCACGGCGCATCTTCCAGGAGAAGATCGCTGCCTATGAATCTGCAGGCCGGGCCATTGTCTACATTGATGAAAGTGGGTTTGCGCAGGATGCACCGCGCACGACAGTTATGCACCTGCTGGTCAGAGATGCCATGGCACCCATGACTGGCATGCGCTAGGTCGTACAACGCGATCAGCGCCCTGATCGGAAAGCTATTGCTCACCGTCAGCCTGTTTGCAGTCAATACCAGCGCTGATGTAATGGACGCCCATTACCCAAAACGGCATCAAGGTGCCAAAGTAGTGGTGCAGTAATCACTCAACCAGATAGGAGCGTCTGACATGAAGATTACAACAATAGGAATTGATTCAGCAAAAGAAGTATTTCAGATTCACGGTGTAGATGAGCATGGCAAGGCCGTGTTCGAAGCAATTGCGTCGCAGTGAAATGGCGAAGTATTTCGTCAATCCAGAGCCCTGTTTGATAGGCATGGAAGCTTGTGGTAGCTCACACTATTGGGCAAGGAAGCTGGCTGAATTTGGGCACACCGTCAAACTTATGTCACCCCAGTTTGTGGAACCTTATGTCAAGACCAACAAGCATGATAGGGCTAATGCGGAAGCAATTTGCGAAGCAGTCACTCGACCTGATATGCGCTTTGTCCCGATCAGGAATGTTGAGCAACAAGCCATGCTGTCAGTGCATCGAGCCAGACAGGGTTTTGTCAAGGCCAGGGCCGCACAGGCAAATCAGATACGCGGTCTACTCTCTGAGTTTGGTATCGTGATTCCTCAGGGCATCCAATCGATTAGCAAACGTATACCTGGCATTCTGGAAGATGCTGAAAATGGTTTGCCTGAAATAATGCGCCGATTGCTGGAAAGACTGAATGATCACCTGAGGGAACTGGACCGCCAGGTGAACGAATTAGAGTGGCAAATCAAGCTTTGGCACAAGGAAAGTGAGGCCAGCCTCGAAGATTGAAGCCATTCCGGGGGTTGGCCCGATTACAGCGAGCGCCATGGTGGCAACCGTAGGAAATGCGACGGAGTTTAAGGGCAGCAGACAATTAGCAGCATGGCCAGGGTTGGTGCCCAAGCAGCATGCAAGCGGCGGCAAACAGTTATTGCTCGGTATCAGCAAACGCGGCGATACTTATCTTCGCACCCTGTTGATCCACGGAGCAAGAGCAGTCATCCGCATTTCCGAGAAAAAGGCCGAGCCCGGAAGCTGGCTATGCAAGCTGATAACACGGCGCAATAAAAACATTGCTGCTGTTGCCCTGGCAAACAAGAATGCTCGCGTCATCTGGGCATTCTCACCAAAAAAGCGACATTTCACCCCGATCACACTATGGCAATAACTGAGGCAGCTCATTGATGGTAAGGGTTGAATAAAAGCGTATTGGTCATGTTGCAATAAAAACGAGTTTAAGGAGAAAGATGACCACCGATTGCACAGGCAATCATGACATGATGGCGAGACTGGTCAGACCGTGAGTGGCTAAACCTAACTGAAACACAGTGCATCGAGCACGCTGATGTGATAAGGCGCTACTCAGCGAATTCCATCAGGGACAGAGGCAATATGCCTCATACAAAGTCCGGAGGTATGGCTGCAATCTTTACCTGCTCAAAATCATCAGTTGAAGGCTTGGCAAAAAGTGGGCGTCCATGTATGTTTCACGGATGGGCGAGGCAGGAACTGTTGCCTGAATTGCCGTCACATGCCGTCGTTGTGATGGACAATGCCACCTTCCATCAGAGGCAGGATATGCGCGATGCCATACAAAACGCTGGGCACACCCTTGAATATTTACCCGCTTATTCTCCTGATCTTAATCCCAATTTAACTTCTTTGTTAATCTGAGATAGCCGGGGTGGTGACTTACACCTTTCGCGAGAAGAAACCCTCGCTTAATATCAGACTCCCTCAAGCTCTTCCAATCGTGATGTAATGATTCTTATGCCGAACTCACGTTATTTAACTTCTTTATTGATCTAATTGTGCCGCCTCGTAAGCACTACTACTCGCTGGATGGGAGTGAGGGGTCTGGCGGCTCCGAGCTGGAAGCTCGATCTATTTTCATTCGCAACATCACTTGCTCTTGCGGGTGGTGTCCTTTATTTCAACCAAAGCAACTAAAAAAGGAACCACCATGCCATACCGAAACTTCTTGCTTGACGCAGTCCACGAAGGACTCACCTGGAACATTCCGAATGAGGTGTCGGCCGATGCCGTCAAGGCGCAGGCCGGGTTGATGGCGAACTTACTTCAGACCAGAAGAGTTCATGGAGAGCGCTCACGACTGTTCCTGCTCATCTCTTTTTCTTTCCCAGCTTCCTACGACTTTTTTTTCCAGCAATATAAACTCGCTCCAGGTTCCTGCGGATGGCCATGCACATATGGAGTAGGGAGAGGAACAGGTCGACACATGGGAGAGCAGTGCGTTCATTCGCGCTGCTCTCCATTTCTTATATCAACATAATCAACACGCAAAGGAGCAAATATGACTACCAATTTTTCATTTTGCTCATGAAGCTACAGTTTGTTTATATGTAAGCTTTACACTGTAACAGTTAAAAGCTATGAACAGGTCGACACATGGGAGAGCAGTGCGTTCATTCGCGCTGCTCTCCATTTCTTATATCAACATAATCAACACGCAAAGGAGCAAATATGACTACCAATTTTTCATTTTGCTCATGAAGCTACAGTTTGTTTATATGTAAGCTTTACACTGTAACAGTTAAAAGCTATGAATAGATTTAGTGATCCCCATGCCGACCATGCTGATCGCTATGTGGATTGTGCTCCATTTTCATGGTCTTAAGCTGATTTTTTTGATCGTCTGATAAAATGGCCTGGATTGCTTGACGCTCTTTAATGTGAAATTCAATCATTTCATTGAAAGCAGCTGTAAGTTGTTTGCCAAGGTTACGCACTTCGGTATCACTTGTGTCAAGTTTCATGCTTTCCTTTTTAAGCGCTTTCATATTTTTACGTAGTTTCTGCTTGAGCTGCCCGTGTTCTTGTTCGTTTTTTAGATGCAGGCGGGTAATTTTTCCCAACTGCTCATCGGTTAGCTTCAATGCATCAGCATGAGAGATGATCATATGAGCATAATCATGCCCACCTTTCATCATACCGCCACTTTCTTTATCCTGACCATGCCTGTATTTACTACACTCGCCCCGCTGACCTTCACCATACTTGCCATCTCCACCTTGTGCGCTACCTTTCTCTTGCCCATGCTGATGAGACTGGGCAAGCATGAAACTTTTATCTCCAAATTGAATGATGGCCGAATCGTCGCTCGCCATTGAGATAGTGGCAGTACTTAATGTAGTGGCAAACACAGAACCAATAGCGATAGAAATGATGGATTTTTTGCTGATCATGGCAATTTCTCCTAAAAATTTGATTGGATATAACAACCATTTAAAAGTAGTGTTTGTGTATTTCAGAAAATCACTACCTCATGGCGCTGCACTGTTATGACAACTCCCATGATAAACCGTCGCTAGTAAAATCTGAATTAGCTGATAACACCACTTTTAAACCTTAGCATATTTTCTGCAATCCAATCTAGACATCGTTTACTTTTTGTATTGTTTTCGCAAAGTAACTTTTTCAATATCAGCCATTATTCTATTTCTAGATCAAAACTGGCTTTGTCAGCTTCACCTTGCCGTAGTATTGATACTGTCTGCGGCTCCCCTTTATGTCATTTCGAGTGTAAGCAACAGGCAGATTAAAGTGTCACCCATCACTTCCCAACCGCTCCACCCACCAATACTGTCTGGAAGCGGGCCGGATCAACTCGGGTCTTGAATGACTTGACGATATCGGCCACAGTGACGGACTGCACCTTGGCAGTGAAGGTATGAAGATAATCCAGCGGCAAGCCGTAAAAGCCAATAGTCGCCACATATTCAGCAATTTTCCGATTGTTATCGATGCGAAGGACAAAGCCGCCGACGAGGTTCTGTTTGGCCGCTTCCAACTCTTTGTCGGTAGGGCCGTCGGCGATGAATTTGTTGGCCGTTTCCATTATGACTTTCAGCGCTTTGTCGGTTTGTTCGTTACGCGTTTGCAAGCGCATGGTGAATGGTCCCTTGTCGGCCCGTGGGGAAAAATAACTGCTGGCGCTATAGGAAAGGCCACGTTTTTCCCTCACTTCCTGGGTAATGCGTGCAACCAAACCACTGCCGCCAAGTATGTGATTTCCTACATAAAGAGGGAAGTAATCGGGATCATTGTAAACCAGCACCGGCTCGCCTATTAGTACATGGGTCTGAGTTGAAGGGAAGAATTGTTTTACCGTAGTAGCAGCAAGTGGTTCCGCTACAGTTGGCAGAATTTCTGCTGGTGCGCCTTGCGGCAGTCCAGCCAGTAATCGCTCGACTAGGGTTTCCGCATCAGCACGAGCCAAATCGCCCACTATGGCCACCATTGCATTTGCAGCCACGTAATAACGTTGGTAAAACTTGACCAGATCATTACGAGTTAGTTGGGTAACGGTGCCAATTTCACCGTCAGTCGGGTGACCGTAGGGATGGTCGCCGTAGATAGCTTTGGTGTAAATTACCTCGGCTAGATTGCCTGGTGACTCCTCTTTTTCCTGAAGGCTCAGAAGTGCCTGTCTTTTTTGGCGCTCGAAATCTTCGGCAGTAAAAAGAGGCTTGGTCAATATCGCGTGCAGAGTTCCCACGGCCACATTCAGCTTGTCCGGGTCGGTCAGGCTGCGCAGATAAAGGGAACCGGTATCCTTTGAGACTGAAGTTTCCATAACTGCTCCCACGCTTTCCAAACGCTGGGCGATGTCGTCAGCGTTCCATTTACCCGCGCCGCTATCCAACAACGCTGAAGTCAGTGATGCTACACCGTGTTGTGTGCCGTCATAAACGCTACCCGCTGCGAATACCACGTGCAAGTCGACCATTGGCAGTCCTTCGGTGCGCACGAAATACACCCGTGTGCCTTGGGCTGTCGTCCAGTGCTGGATATTCGGAGTGGCTTGGGTCATGCAAGGGCTGAGTAGAGTCAGCAGGGCAATGAATGCGCTTAAGAATTTAGCGTGCATGCGTGTCCTCCAGCAGCGTTTCGGCAGTCGTCGTGCCATCGGTAATAAGTAGGGGATCTAGATAAGCAATACTCAATCGATCCTCCACTAAATATTTGCGCGCTACAGCTTGTACTTGTTCGGGGGTGACGGCCTTGATTTTGTCCACGTACTCCTCGGCCTTGGACCAGCTTAGGCCGACAGTTTCCAACATACCCAACTCCATCGCTTGATAAAAACCGGAGTCCTGTTCGTAAACCTTGTGCGCTACCACCTGTGCCTTGACTTGTGCTAATTCTTCTGACGTTACCGGCTTTTCCAGCAATTGACGTATTTCCTCACGTAAGGCCTGTTCCAGAGTCGCTGTGTCATGACCTTGTGCCGGAACTGCTTCTATCGTGAGCAGTGTTGGCAGTCGCGAATACAAGTTATAACCGACATTGGCTTCAGCAGCGATTTCCTTGCCGCGTACCAGGCGGGATGGCAGGCGTGCGCCGTTGCCACCGTCGAGGATGCCAGTAAGCACTTCCAAGGCGTAAGGCTCCCATTCCTTGACAGTACCCTTTAACACCGGCACTTTATATCCCATTACGAGAAACGGCAGCTTGGCTGGCCGCTTTACAATCATGCGGCGCAAGCCAGTCTGGTCCAACTCGGTGCGAGACTTCAGCTTCGGCAAACGGCTGGGCGCCAGCACACCGAAATACTTTTGTGCCAAATCATGCACAGCCTCTGGCTGTACATCGCCTACTACTACCACAGTGGCGTTATTGGGAGCATACCACTGTCGATACCATTTTTGCAGATCGCTCAGAGTATATTCCTTAATGTCCTCCGGCCAGCCTATAACCGGATTTTTATAGGGGCCATTACTGAATGCCAAAGCCATGAACAGCTCCATAGTTTTGTCACGAGGCTGGTCCTCTGTGCGCAAGCGGCGCTCTTCCAGCACCACCTCTCGCTCCTTAGCGAACTCAACCTCATCCAATTTGAGATAACGCATGCGGTCTGCTTCCAGCTTAAAGCTTACCTCCAGCCGTGATTTTTCGAGGCTCTGAAAATATGCTGTGAAATCTTCGCCAGTAAAGGCGTTTTCGCTTCCACCATTGGCTGCGATGATACGAGAGAATTCGCCGGCCGGATGGTGTTCCGTGCCCTTGAACATCATGTGTTCCAGCATGTGAGAAATGCCGGTAATACCATCGTGTTCATAGCTGGAACCAATTCTGTACCAGACTTGTGACACCACCACGGGCGCGCGGTGATCTTCTTTTACCAGCACCTTGAGGCCGTTGTCCAACTTGAATTCGCTTACTTCAAACTGACCCGCTATGGCCAGCAACGGTAATCCCAACATTAGCCCAGAGATTTTTACTGAGATCTTCATCGCTTTCTCCAAATCGACACTAAACGCTTGCTGCTCAAGGGACAATCCGTATCTTTTCCTAACCAGCAAAACCCGAAACAGCACTGCCTGCTTTCTAATTCTATTTCCAGATCAAAACTGACGCGAAGGCGAGCTGCAGACAGTATCAATCATACGGCAAGGTGAAGCCGACAAAGTTGGTTTTGATTTAGAAATGGAATAATGGACACAGTTATTGTCAAATGTTCTTATGAGACTGACTCTGTTATTTCTGCTCTGTCTATTCTAATAAGAGGAAAGAATACCAGATCAACAGTCAGCATGCATTTGCTAAAGCTTGCCAGCAAAATGATGCCCACTAGAAGTTTACCCGCCTTCGCAGACTATAACATGATGGCATCCATCAGTAATCAATGCTAGCATGAAAGCCCAGCTCTCTTTAGCCGTAACCTGAAAGGAGACACGATCATGCCGACAGGTAACAGCCAGCTTTACCGCGTGTTCCAGACAAATCCGGAGCGTCTCTATCAGGCTTTCCTCGACGCCGACGCAATAGCCAAGTGGCTTCACCTTACGGGCTCACGTGCAAAAATCACTAGATGAAGCTCAAAGTCATAGGCCCCCTTGAAATTCGTTTCAGAATTTCTCGACTTGCTCGAATAAATGAAAATGGCGGTGTCCTTGAAGCAAGTCTCATGCGGACTCAGATATAAGCATAAGTACGATGGGGGTATTCTAGTAGAGCCAATTGGTCTAGCACGCGATTTTAATATCGCTTTTGCTCTTACTGCGCGGAGTATTTATAAACCATAATTTACTGTTCACAACGACGTAATCGTATAAAACTTTTTTATTAATACAGGAGGAAATTGCCATGGCTTACTTTGATATTAAGAAAAAGTATAATCAAGAATTTGTTGATCTGATCAGATCATTAAAGGCTCGTCCTGTTTCGCGACCAAGTGATGCTGTTCTCGGTGCGCGGCTGACGCATCTTGCGCGAAGTGGGGGTGGATTTACGGGCCGCGACTTTGAACGTTCGATCGGTCGCAATGATCTTTTGCCCATCAATTACCTCACTCGAGGTCAACTAGCCTCTGCGGCAGTCGGACGAGTTGATGTTCCTGAAGATTTCGGCGGTAGCGGCAACTGGGGTACTGGTTTCCTGATTACTCCAAGATTGATGATTACCAATAATCATGTCATTAGTTCCATAGAAGAAGCGCGTTGTGCTGTAATTGAATTTGGTTATGAGCGGGAGGCAAATGGTCAATTCAAAACGAGCCGCCGTTTCCGCCTTGATCCAGACAATACTTTTATCACTGTACCAAAAGATAGTCTTGATTTTACGTTGGTTGCCGTTATGGAGGAATCTATCGATGGGATGGCAACTATCGATAAATTTGGATTTCTGCGACTGGAACCCGGCATTCATAAAGTGCAGGAAGGTGAATTCATTACTGTGATACAGCATCCCAATGGTGATGAAAAGTTCATTGCGATTCGGGAGAACAAAGTAATCCAGATTGGTGATGGTCAGGCCGGGTTTCGCAAGGACTTTCTTTGGTATGCCTCAGACACTGCACCCGGATCATCAGGTGCACCAACATTCAATGATAATTGGCAAGTCGTCGCGGTGCATCATAGCGGGGTGCCAGTCACTAGGATAAATAATGGCGCAACCGAATATCAGCGGACAACGGGAGAATGGGTATCAGAAGAGACAGCGAGCAATTTACCAGAAGATTTACTACGCTGGGAGGCGAATGAGGGTATTCGAGTCAGTTCTATCGTTAACCATATCCGAGAACAGCAAAAGATCGCAGCAGCACCTTCGCTCCTGGTAAAAGCGTTTCTGGATGACATCGATGGAATTCGTCCTCTATCTGGCCGCAGCGAGAGAATTAGCATTGTGAGTCCTGCTCCGACGGTCATCTCTACTGAGTTTGCCGAAGCCGAGCGTCGTGCACGTCGTCGTACTCATCCGATCAGTTATTATGCCGGGAGAGCTGGCTATGATCGAAATTTTCTGGGAATAGAAGTTTCCTTGCCAACGCTTACCGAACGGGCATTACGTTTCGGCCAAGTTGCGCCAATCGAAGGTAGTACTGATGGGGAGTTACGCTATGAGCATTTCTCAATTGTTTTCAATGCAGACCGGCGGCTTGCTTTTTTCACAGCAGTGAATATCGATGGAACGAAATCGGTTAGCCTTAATCGAGGAAGTGATACATGGTTCTATGACCCGCGCCTGCCAGAAGATCTTCAGGTAGGTGATGAACTATATAGCAATGAATCGGGGGGTAACTATTTTGATCGCGGCCATTTGGTGCGGCGTCTCGACCCTGTTTGGGGTGATGTAGCGATTTTGACGCGCGCAAATGAAGATACTTTCCATTGGACAAACTGTACCCCACAATACTGGGAATTCAACCAACGACAATCTCTTTGGCAAGGGCTCGAAAACTTCATTCTCACCAATACTGATCAAGATGACTTGCGTGCCACCGTTTTTACCGGCCCTTTGTTTCAAGATAATGATGAGATTCACCGTGGCGTCAAGATCCCACAAGCCTTCTGGAAAGTCGTTGTCGTGGTAGATGGCTCAGGCAAGCTCTACTCTAGCGCGTATGTTGTCAGTCAAGAACAATATGCTCATAATATCCCTTTCGAGCGGCTACCAGTCGGTAATTTCAATAATTTCCAAGTATCGATTGCTCGCCTCGAACAACGCACAGGCATTTCATTCGGTACTAATGTTCTTGCAGCAGACGTAATTAAAGGAGAAACGACTGATCGACCGCTGCGAGGTCTTGTTGATATTCAACATCCGCGCAGGTCAAGCATACCCAAGGCTGGTTTCGGACAATTTGACAGTTTCGAGGCATTCCTTACTGCCTATACCAGAGCTCAGGGTATTGAAGCACAACAGGAAAACGCTTTGCTTGGATTGGAAGCACGTCGTAAGCAAATGCGCAAACGTCGCGAACGAGATATCGTTGAAATCGAAGCTTTAGTAGCGCAGTACCTCGGTATCGATAATAATGGTGGAGATCGTCATCAGCATATAATGCTGACAGTAACCCAGTCGATCGAAGGTGACATAGATGTAGATGTAGATGTAAATGATGATATTCAGAGGGTAATTGCCAATCAGGAGGAAGTTTTTCTTTCAATCCGTTTTGGTGACCGGCTTGGTCTTCCAAGACCTGTTCCAGGAGTGCAAAACGGATCAATGCTGAGGCTACGCGGTGAATGGATTACCAGAGACCGTGCATACGCACATGGCGGTGCGCGAATGTCAGTGCTTCATTTTACCCATCACCCAATTGGTTTTGTTTGTGCTTTAGATCAATGCTGGCAATAATCTAAACCTGGAGAATTAAAAACAGGATACTCTTTCAAATACTGAATATATTCTTAACTGAATGGAGAAGTTAATATTGTTGTTCTTTTACTAGACATTCTATCTCGGGCGATACCAGCATCTTCCGCGTGAAAAGGTACAGCCGACCCTGGGTCATAAACTACTTATTCATTTCTAAATCAAAACTGACTTTGTCGGCTTTACCTTGCCGTATTATTTATACTGCCTGTGGATCACATTCGCGTCATTTTTGATTTGAAAATGGTATAAGTACAAAGGGAACGATGGTTGCTATGAGGTGTCTTTAATAAATGATGAGGCTGACAATGTAAAAAAACTCTCATTTGACGACTGACAATATGTGCGGACGTTTTGCTCTTGCTTATCCACGTGCCAACCTGATCAAATGGTATCATGCGCTGACGATGCCAGAGATCGAGCCGCGCTATAACATCGCGCCTTCGACCGATATTGTCGTTATTCGTGACAGCGTCACTGGTCGTGAAGGATTGATGATGCATTGGGGGCTGATCCCTCCTTGGTCCAAGGACACCAAGAAGCTGCCCTTGCTGCTCAATGCACGTGCCGAATCGCTGGCAACAAAGCCAACGTTCAAACACGCCTTTCGTCGGCAGCGCTGTCTTATTCCAGCTTCTGGTTTCTACGAGTGGAAACAATCATCAGATAGCAAAAGTAAAAAGCCGTTCTATATTTCTTCCAAAGACGGTCCGCTCTCCTTCGCAGGATTATGGGAAACCGCGACAGTAGATAAGGTAATTATCAATAGCTGTACCATCATCACTACTAATAGTAACGAATTGATGCGTACCATCCATGATCGCATGCCTGTAATACTTCCTCCCCAAGCTTGGGATACCTGGCTGACTCCTTCACAGCTACCTGATGATATTTTAATGTCTATTCTTATGAAACCACTTGCTCCGGAACACATGCAGTTATGGGCAGTGTCACCTGCAGTAGGACGGATAAGTAATCAAGGAGAACAGTTAATTCAGCCGGTAAATGAATGAATTTCTAAATGGGCAGCTATCGATGAAAGCTTCATCTTATTTACCGCATGACACAGATCATCCTCAAGAAAAACTGCAGGGATCAGTAGAAAGAGTGACTTTTCACAGTGAATCATCCGGTTTCTGTGTTTTGCGAGTTAAAGTCAAAGGTCAGAGAGAGCTCGTCACCGTCATTGGTTCAGCCGCTTCTGTCACGCCAGGCGAATATATCGATTGTCTAGGTTTCTGGGTCAATGATCGGCAACACGGGCAACAGTTTAAATCTGTCTCTATCAAGATTGTTCCGCCTACTACTTTAGAAGGGATTGAGAAGTATCTGGGTTCCGGCATGATCAAAGGAATTGGCCCTCATTTTGCCAGAAAATTAGTGAAAGCGTTTGGTGTAGACGTGTTTGATGTGATTGAATGTACACCTGATCGGCTAATGACATTGCCCGGCATTGGTCGGAAGCGGTTAGAGCGCGTTACCGGTGCCTGGGCTGAACAAAAAGTCATTCGTGAAATCATGGTGTTCTTGCAATCGCATGGTGTCGGCACATCGCGCTCTGTGCGTATCTACAAAACCTATGGTGAACAGGCTATCGAAAAAGTAAGAGAAGATCCCTATCGATTGGCGTTGGATATTCACGGTATCGGGTTCAAAATAGCCGATACACTGGCACAGAAACTGGGCATTGCGCCAAATTCATTGATGCGCTCACAAGCTGGTGTCCGTCATGTATTGCAAGAATGGTCAAATGAAGGCCATTGTGCTGCTGCGCGCGATACTTTACGCGACATGGCGGTGAAGCTGCTGGACATACCTGCACCGGTTATCGAGGAGGGAATCACTGCCGAGCTCGTTGCAGGCAATCTAACAGCTGAAACCATTAATCAACAAGAAAGTATTTTTCTGACGCCGCTTTATAGAGCGGAAGTAGGATGCGCCAATCACCTGCTACGTCTCAATCAAGGCCAGCCTCCGTGGGGAACCATTGATGCGCACAAGGCTATCCCCTGGGTTGAAGAGAAGACGGGGCTTATTTTGTCAGCTTCCCAGCGTGCCGCTATCGAATTAATGTTACGGCATAAAGTGGCGGTCATCACAGGTGGACCAGGCGTGGGCAAGACCACGTTGGTTAATAGTATCCTGAAAATTTTGAAAGCCAAACAGATCCAAATCGCCCTGTGTGCGCCTACTGGCAGAGCGGCCAAACGCCTGTCTGAATCCACGGGATTGGAAGCCAAAACTGTTCATCGCCTGTTGGAGTTTGATCCAGCCATCTTTGCCTTCAAACATAATGAAGAATTCCCACTGGAATTGGATTGTCTGGTAATCGATGAATCATCCATGATGGATGTAACATTGATGAATCAATTGCTAAAAGCAATGCCTTCAAAGGCAGCACTATTGATTGTGGGTGATGTGGATCAACTGCCATCCGTGGGGCCGGGTGCAGTATTGGCAGACATCATTGACTCGGGGAAAATTGCTACCGTCAGGTTGACCGAGATTTTCCGGCAAGCGAGCACTTCAAAAATCATTACAAATTCACATCGGATCAACCAGGGGCTGTTACCTATAACCACTCATGCTCAGGGTTTGAGTGATTTTTACTGCGTCTATGCTGAGACGCCAGAGGAGATTTTTAGCAAATTAATACAGGTGGTGCTCGAACGGATACCGCAGAGGTTTAATCTGCACCCGGTTCATGATATACAAGTGTTAGCACCAATGAATCGAGGAGGGTTGGGTGCGCGTTCACTCAATATTGAGCTGCAGCAGCGACTGAATGGATCAAGTGAACCTAAGGTTATGCGTTACGGTTCAATTTATGCGCCAGGCGATAAGGTCATTCAGCAGATCAATAACTATGATAAGGAAGTATTTAACGGGGATATTGGAATCGTCCTTTCGGTCGATATCGAAGAGAGCTTGTTGCAGATTCAATTTGATGAGCGCATCGTGGATTACGATTTTAATGAGCTCGATGAAATCTCGTTGGCTTACGCCATCAGCATCCATAAGGCGCAAGGCTCCGAATATCCTGCGGTGGTTATACCTCTGGCGATGCAGCATTATATGCTGTTGGAGCGAAATCTACTCTATACAGGTGTTACGCGTGGCAAGCAATTGGTTGTGATGATTGCGCAACCCAAAGCGCTAGCCATGGCGGTTAAGAATCAGCGATCACAACGCAGAGTAACCAATTTAATTTCTCGGCTCAATAGTTGAGGAGTGTTATTCTATTTCTAAATTAAAACTAGCTTTATCAACTTTACCTTGCCGTATTATTTATATGCGAATTAAGAGCCAACTCGTAAAAATTCCAAAAAAACAGAGCCGCAGCCAGCTTTGCGAATACTGCATCACAAACCTTTTATAAGAACGAACTTGACTCACACATTCAATGCCTGTTTTTTCTTTTATCCAGGTAAATAATGCTTCAATCGGTTGTCGCACGCGAGAAATCGCTGTAGACAACCATTGATCCTGTGGTTCCAGATAATGTTACTCTTTTTGTGTTTCTTAACCGGGATCAAGACAGTCAGATTCTGAGCTTGTCTGACGTCTTCGGCGTCGGGCCCATTGATAAGCTTTATCGCCATACAGTTCATTGTGGTGCAATTGTGGCCGAATCTGATCAAATATCTTACCATCATAGTCGCTGGCGCCGGTCACACTAATATAACGTGAGTTCGACATAAGAATGATCACATCACGATTGGAAGAGCTTGAGGAAGTCTGATATTAAGCGGGGGCTTCTTCTTGCGAAAGGTGTAATTCTAATTCTCAACCGTCAATTAAACAAAAAATCAACACTATAATATCCACTTGAGTCTGATTCTTCTGATGATGAAACAATTTTTGAAAATCTTTTCAGCATAAGGAAGTCAATTTTCTTTTGCTGATTTTCTTATCCCTAACTCATGGTGTTTAACTATACTCCGCACGGCCACAGATGCAGAAAATAGAAATGCGAAAAACTCTTATAATTTAAGGCCTTCAATACCTTTAAAATCCGCAATTGTTACCGCGCTGAGTATATATTCTATGATTTGTAAATTTGAGCTGTATAGTTTGTTTTTTTGGCATTTTCTGATTGTAGATACGGTTCACCATTCAGATTATCTTATCAGCCCAAGCTGGACAACCTAACTAGATTGCTTAAGAAACATTTCTGGTTCATTATTACTCATAACGAAAGAGGAACGATGGTGGTAGAGAAGGGCAAACAAAAACGTAGTGTAACGAGGATCGCAGGAGTTATTTAACGTATAACGCGGCACATGGATTTTAACCTGAACAAAAGATATGCATCGTGCTTGAAAGGGAGTGTCAAAGAAGATTGATGTGAGCGTTGAAAAAAATAGCTGTTGCGCTTTGGGTGGTGACAGTGAGCGCTTTTGTTTTCTATTCTGTACGAGGCAACTTATCCATCAGCGCGGATGAGCACTATGCCATTCAATTGGATGCTGAGGAAAAGGATTTTGTGTTAGCTGAGATGAAGAGTTTGCTTTTATCTATTAATGGCATATTAAAGGGACTCCATGAAGACGATATGATTGCTATCTCCAAAGCCGCAAAGTCAGCGGATATGGGCATGGCCGTCAATGCCTCACCTTTACTTATGGTGAAGCTACCGCTTGAATTTAAAATGCTGGGTATGGGCTTGCATAAGGATTTTGATAAATTGTCAGCAGATACCCAAGCTGGAATAAACAAGGATCAAATCATTCATCGATTATCTGAATTGACGAGTAAATATGTGTCTTGCCACCAGGTCTATCGCTTGAGTACTGACTTAAAAGATTAGTAGGGGTTAACAACTGAAAAGAAGGCTGGCTGCCCCGAAGAGGTAAACGGCATAATGACTCGTTGCTTACGGTCGGAATAGTCGTTTTTACTTGTTCGTTATGAAAGATCGTTTGAAGTATCGACCATACATGAAGTCATATTTAACTTATCCATAGGCAGAATGAACATGCAGCTTAAATACATTGCAGCCTATTTTGCCATGCTCCTTCTCCTGGACCAGGCGATCGCAGCAGGTCAAACACAGAAAGCGGAAAATGCTGAGAGTAAGGCGGAGGTGCTGGAACAGAGAGCTGCAACCGAGGGTGGCAATAATCCTCAATCAACTACTGAAATCGTCACGAAGCCTGAAGCGCAGGCGGTCGACCCTGCTGGCAAAAAGCCTTTAGATGATGCGATCACCTGTCTTTCACGAACCATCTACTGGGAAGCCAGAGGCGATGGGACTGATGGAATGGAAGCCATTGCTAATGTTGTTATGAACCGGTTAGGCCATGAAGGTTTTCCCAATACGATTTGTGGCGTAGTCAAACAAGGACATGAACAAGGAGCCTGCCAATTTTCATGGTGGTGTGATGGCCGCTTGGATGATGCAGAGGAGGATGAACCCTATGCAATCGCCAAGGAAATAGCTAGAAAAGCACTCAATCGGCAACTACCGGATCGAACCAATGGAGCATTATATTATCATCATCATAACGCATCTCCTAGTTGGTCTGGAAAATATATTAAATGTGAATTAAGAGCTGACTCGTAAAAAATTCCAGAAAAACAGAGCCGCAGCCAGCTTTCCGAATACATGTACCATAAGCCCGTTATAAGAACGAACTTTGCTGGCACATTCAATGCCTGTTTTTTCTTCAATCCAGGCAAATAAGGCTTCAATCGGTTGCCGCACGCGAGAAACTGCTGTCGATAACCATTGATCCTGTGGTTCCAGATGGTGCTGCCCTTTTTGTTTTTTAACCGGTGTCAAGACGGTCAGATTCTGAGCTCGCCTGATGCATTCAGCGTCAGGCCGTTGATAAGCTTTATCACCGTACAGCTCATTGTTGTACAATTGTGGTCGAATCTGATCAAATATTTTGCCATCATGGTCGCTGGCGCCAGTCACACCAATATACTCAGGAATCGGCAG
Source organism: Nitrosomonas communis (assembly GCF_001007935.1). Lineage (NCBI taxonomy): Bacteria > Pseudomonadati > Pseudomonadota > Betaproteobacteria > Nitrosomonadales > Nitrosomonadaceae > Nitrosomonas > Nitrosomonas communis. The sequence continues at coordinate 2,739,861 of NZ_CP011451.1, read as the reverse complement.
TGAGCCTGGTTGGCGGCGCCCTATGATATGGACCCGCACACCATGATAGTACAACTTCTTGGTAGAGCAGTAGCCTGAATCCGCCAACTGTTTCGCTACACACGCGTTAAACCGACGACCTTGCCTCGCAAGGATGACCGGAAATGAATCAGTCAACCAAACCTGCCCGGCATTCCTGGTTTCCTGTTCTTGCTGAATCAGTGCTAATAAGGGTGCAAACACATCGGCTACCCGATTCAGACGCTGAACATAAGCCACATAACCTGGAAGTCGTGGAAACCAATCGCGTAAGTGGCGATCCGCATACTCATAAATACCTTTGATCTCTCGATGCTTGTCCATTACACCGAACAGGAAGAGGGTAATGACTTCTTCGTCGCTAAAACTTAAATCCGCGTGGTTGCTCATTCTTTGACTATAAACCCAAAGATTTTGCTGATAATGCTTGCAAACATAGAGATAAATCGTTATTAATCGATTTTGCCAGTTCATTGGTTACTTTGATTGATTGAGGTTGGGTAGTGTCTTCCTCAATAGTTTAACGTTATTGATGGACTGGCTTCTATTTCAGCTCTTAATTCGCATTTAAGACGATAAAAGTGGGCAAGCATGACTTCTACAAGCCTCCTAGCGACGCGGCAAAATAGGCCCCAACACAGTCAGATTCCCGGAGAGAGCCTACATGAATATTAGTAGATGCAGGCTTGATTGATATTAGTTTGGTTTATTTTATAATAAATAATTGATATGTAACATAAATTATCAGATTCGTGAATTAGCCTAATGATTTTGAGGAAATATGAAATTAAAAATATCCACCTTAAATGGGGTAGTTCTTTTGCTGTTATTAGGCGCATGGCATGATATTTATGCTGAAGGTGCAGCAAATAATGAAACCATTTATGATCAATTTAAAAATTTTGAGTTTTGGTTTTTTGTTTTTGGCTGTGGTGTGATAAGTATTTTAGTCAAGATAGTTGATCATGCAATTCAAATAAATAAGGTGGATGACACACAAAAAATACAAAGCTTTACTAAGAAAGAAACACTTCTAGAATGGTTTCTGTGGTTTTTGTCGGCATCAATAGTTGGTTTTTTGGGAAATTTAGTAGGCTTATTTCAAGCCTCTGCTCAAGCAGCGGTTGCGATCGGATTAGGTTGGCCAACAGTATTTGCACAACTTAAAGAAAAATATGGACCTAAAACGGAAAATTAGGCTGTAATTGAACAACAAACAAATAGAACGTTCAGTAAAGAGTAGTTAAGCAAATAAATAAGTGGAAATCTTAATAACTGTGATCAAAACAGTCCCAATATTCAGGAAGGAAAACTGACCTATGCGATAGGTACTGACAGTTAATGAGTTATAGATTGATTCGGATTTTACTTGATTACGTTTGCAATCAAATATTTTTTAAAAGCTCGATAATAGCTTAATTGTTGAGAGCGTTCCGAAATTATTTATCTTGACTATATGAAGGAGTAATTTTCATGAAAATGATGGCAACTATAATAGTAACTGGAATGTTGGCGTTACTTTCGAGTACCCAAGTTTATGCATTTGCTGCTTGCCACGTAGCAGAAGCAATGGGGCATGCAGGAAAAGCACAGGCATACGCGGAAATGGGAAATACTAAAGAAGCACTCCAGTATGCAAAAGAAAGCTTGGCACATGCCAAAGAAGCAAAAAATGAGTATGGTGAAGATAACAAGCATATGGATCAAGCTATCAAATCGTTAGAAGAAGTTATCAAACAAGCATCATTAAATTATCCCAAAATTACAGCGAAACATGCTGAAGATGCACTGAGTCATATGCGTGATTCTTGTCGTTAATTGTAGAAAAAGCTAGGGCCTTAGTATGGAGGGCGTGCTTTCTCTATGATGGGATGGTAGTGTCAGAAATTCAGTGTGTTGGGGCGGTTTAAAATCTTAATTTAGAGCACGCCTAAATTGTTTTCCAAATAGAACCACAAATTGATTATCGGCCCGTTTCTTCTGGAAACTTTTTAGTTTGAGTCAAGCTATAGCTGATCCTACTACATAAAATGGCTCAAGGCATGTAGCCGCTAAAGAGCTGATCAACGGAACATCCTTCTTTTTTCTGATTATTTTGGCTTGAGTCCACTTGGGCTATATGTCATTGAAGTCTGGGGAATAAGATGGCGGGTATTCAAGTATGTGCCCGGATTAGTGATGGTTGTTTTAATATCCTGCTGTTTGTGGAATGTCGCACACTGTCCATGACGATTAGCAAACGGGCGGAGTTGGGCAAAACGGCCTGCGTAACCTAAAGGAGGAAGGCTTGTTGCGGATTGCCCTGGGATTAGGCGCTTTGATCCAGCGCGTCATACTCGCTACACCTACACAACAACGCTTGGCCACTTGCGCGATGATAAGGCCCTCTTTTTCTCGAGCAGATACTCCTCGCGGCGGAATGATAGCAGATATGTCATCTGAAAATTACAATTAATCTATGTGTAATTGACTTTATTGTTTGGCTTGTGTGTGGTAACGAACAGAATAAGTTTGCCTTCTCCCTCATGATAGCTAATCGGAAGACACGTTGTCCGTCCGGTAATATCAACCTTCAAAAGGAGATCTTATGAAAAAATTACTCATGTTAGCCGTTGCTTTAATGCTGCCTACTACTTTTGCGGTTTACGCAGAGACCAAGAGTAAAGAAGGCGATCTTAGTGATGCAGAAATTGCACACATTGTCGTTACCGCCAATCAGGTAGACATAAAAAATGGCCAGCTTGCCAAGGAAAAGGCTTCAAATGAAGACGTTAAGGCATATGCGCATCGCATGATCAGTGATCATACAGATGTCAATAAGGAAGCAGAGAGTCTAGTAAAAAAACTCAATGTAACTCCAAAAGATAATGAGATCAGTAAGACGCTTAAGTCAGATGGTGAGAAAAATATCGACAAATTGAAAGATATGAGCGGAAAAGAGTTTGACAAAGCTTATATCGATGCAGAGGTTAAGCTTCACAAGCAGGTTATTGATGTTGCTGATACCAAGCTCGTACCTAGCGTACAGAACGAGGAATTAAAAGCTCTCCTGCAAAAAGTTCGGCCCTCGCTCGTCTCGCATTTAGAACATGCTCAGAAGATTCAAGAATCATTACGTTAATACAACGCTAAAATGCGAATTAAGAGCTAACTCGCAAAAAATTCCAGAAAAATAGAGCCGCAGCCAGCTTTCCGAAGACATGTACCATAAGCCCTTTATAAGAACGAACTTTGCTGGCACATTCAATGCCTGTTTTTTCTTCAATCCAGGCAAATAATACTTTAATCGGTTGCCGAACGCGAGACACCGCTGTAGACAACCATTGATCCTGTGGTTTGAGAATAGAGTTGCCCTTTTTGTTTTTTAACCGGTGTCAAGACGGTCAGATTCTGGGCTTGTCTGACCTCTTCGGCATCGGGTCGTTGATAAGCTTTATCGCCATACAGTTCGTTGTGGTGCAATTGTGGCCGAATCTGATCAAATATTTTGCCATCGTGGTCGCTGGCGCCGGTCACACCGATATACTCAGCGACCGGCAATGAGCCTGGTTGACGCCGCCCTATGATATGAACCCGCACACCATGATAGTACAACTTCCTGGTTGAGCAGCAGCCTGAATCCGCCAACTGTTTCGCTACACACGCGTTAAACCGATGGCCTTGCCTGGCCAACGCTACTGGAAATGAATCGATCAGCCAAGCTTGTCCGGAATTCCTGGTTTCCTGTTCTTGCTGAATCAGTGCTAATAAGGGTGCAAACACATCGGCTACTCGATTCAGGCGCTGAACATAAGCCACATAACCTGGAAGTCGTGGAAACCAATCGCGTAAGTGGCGATCCGCATACTCATAAATACATTTGATTTCTCGATGCTTGTCCATTACACCGAACAGGAAGAGGGTAATGACTTCTTCGTTGCTAAAACTTAAATCCGCGTAATGGCTCATTCTTTGGCTATGAACCCAAAGATTTTGCTGATAATGCTTGCAAACATAGAGATAAATCGTTACTAATCGATTTTGCCAGTTCATTCGTTACATTGATTGATTGAGGTTGGGTAGTGTCTTCCTCAATAGTTTAACTTTATTGATGAACTGGCTTCTATTTCAGCTCTTAATTCGCATTAAAGGTCTTTATCTCAATTATGGATAGGGTATTTGAAATTGGGCGCAAAGTGGCTGATGGCTTTAAAGAAAATATCACCATTGAGTTTGACCCGTTTTTACCGAAATGGAATTATGTTGCTATTCCATCTGCCAGCATAATTTCTGGGATCATTAAATCCTGATTCTTAATGAAAAAAGCCCCTTCACCCGATGGTGATATTGGCTGTGAACAGATATCCATGGTTATAGGAGCGTCTTTTTGATCAGGGCGCTTTTGACATTGGTTTTGCCTCTTGCATGCCAATTTTTTACACTATCGCAACACCTACACACAAGCGCATAGCTATGCGTGCGCGGCATGTCATGAGCAAAGCCGCTTTCATCAAGGTAAACGATGACGCGGTTTCCCGGTAAATGCTCCGCTCTTCTTCGCTAGTCTTTGGGTGACACGCAGGCTTTTATTATAGATCACGTCCAGATATCTTAAAGCATGATTGATACCCTCGGTACTGACTCTAAACGGCCTGGCACGCTCGACGCGCTCGTACTGATACGCGCGCCCGGATGATTTTTATGTTCTGCGCCAAAATGTCCATATCGATCTGATCTTAGTTGAAGATTCGTTGCGGATTGTACTGGGGTCGGGAGTTTTGATCTAACGCGTCACGCTGGCTAGACCTACACAAAAACGCTTGGCCACTTGTGCGAGGGTAAGGTCCTCCGTTCTCTCGAACGGATAAAATTTTATAGTTAACGAATAACAAATCTATTATCCGTTAACTATAATTGATTTATATGAGGTTGGCTATATGTACCTCAGTACAATACTTTTTTCTCTTGCTCTGCAATATAGTCTATGACACCATTTCTCATGTCAGCAGGATGGAACATCCCGAAAACCATCGGATTCTGGAGGTCATCAGTTGATATAGAATGTGAAGGAGCGAGTCCTGAAATTCTGAAAATCTGAAATCCAAAGAAAATGGGGAAGGGAGGAGTTAGGATAGAAGATTTTCAGTTTTTTCAGGTTCTTGCCCTCCGGTTTCTCGTTGGGTACCTGTCACTCATGCTGTGCCGCTGCCTGACTGCTCAGAAACGCATGTGGTACATCGGACGTGTCGAGATACAAAAGATTATTTTTATAATTAACTGATGTTACGCAGCCTCACTCTGATAGCGTAAGATTCCCGGCATGAAAACAAAGTATTTAGATTTATACACGGATTATTTGATCAGCACTACCGGCTACGCGAGGGCGACCGAATTATCGGCCATGTTAGACGGGGAGATGAGTCATGATCAAGTGACACGATTTTTGTCGGAACGAAAATACACATCCTGGGACTTATGGCGGGAAGTGAAGTCAGTAGTGCGGCAAATCGAGCAGGAGGAAGGCTATCTGATTTTTGATGAGTCGGTGCAGCAGAAAGCCTGGACAGACGAGAACGAGGTTGTTTGCTGGCATTATGACCCTTGTAAAGGGCAGACGGTCAAGGGCATTAGCCTTTGAATGCGCTGTATTACAATGATGAGGTAGCGATCCCGGTGGCTTACGAAATGATTCGCAAGCCGTTGCAATATTGCGTCGTCAAAACGCGCCAAATCAAGCGCGCCAGTGAGTTCAACAAGAACGAGTTGCTGCGAGACATGCTCAAGACATGCGTGAACAACCCACTTAAATTTCGTTATGTGCTGATATCTAGTTCGCGGCGACAGAGAACTTTGAGGCGGTACTGCGTTCAGGTAAGCATTTCGTGGCGGCGTTGAAGGATAACCGGCAGGTAGCACTGACGCTGGAAGACAAACAACAAGGCCATTTCGTCAAGGTAAGCGAACTGGCGTTATCGGATCGGCAGGCAGTGCGCTGCTGGCTGAAAGGCTTCGATCAGGAAGTGCTTTTGGTACGGCGGGTCTTTACCAACAAGGACGGCAGCACAGGCACGTTGAATCTGGTTTAGAGTAGCTTTTTCTGCGAAGGTGGACAAATAGCGGCGATCTACCAAAAACGGTAGAAAGTCGAAGCGTTTCACAAGTCGTTGAAATCCAATGCGGCGCTAGCAAAGCCGCCGACCCGGACGGGGTAACCACGCAATGTAACCACGTGTTCATGTCCATTTACGCCGTATTTAAGCTGGAATGTTTGAAGATCAAGCATAAGGCCAACCATTTCGCCCTGCGGGCGAAGCTATCTATTAAGGCAACCCAACAGGCTTATGCTGAGTTGCAAAAGTTAAAGGCTGCGTAACATCAGTAATTAATATAAATCAAAAACTCTACGATAGTTTTTTTGTAAGTTCTCAACTCATACTTGCTGTATTACTTATCGATTTTATGTGAGATCTTTATCCGCGGCATAACAGATAGTTTCTACATCTGGCAATCCATCTTATTGTGACATCTTTTCCTTCTTCAAAGAGTTGCTTATGCTTGATATTCTTTTCGACACTGTTGTTATGCGTCCCTATGTATTTGTCTTTTTCATGGTATTTCTTTTGATCTGTATACCACATATAGGTTGGCGTAAGACTTTTACTTTCACCGGCGCAGCATATCTGATAGCTTTTATATCAGAGAAACTTTCCATTAGCACCGGATTTCCTTATGGTTGGTACTATTACATAGACATCACAAGCTATAAAGAGTTATGGGTTTGGGGAGTGCCCTTCTTCGATTCACTTTCCTATGTCTTCCTGACTTACTGCAGTTACACTACAGCACTATTCATTTTATCGCCCTTGGCTACACGCGGTTTTGATCTAATTACACTAGAGACGCGTGCCATTCGACATTCATGGGCAGCTTTAATACTAGGGGCTTTCTTGCAGACCTTTCTAGATATCATAATAGATCCGGTAGCACTACAAGGCGATCGTTGGTTCCTCGGACAAATATATAACTATCACGAGCCAGGGTTACATTTTGGAGTACCGGTCTCAAACTATGCTGGCTGGTTGTTAACCAGTTTGGTGCTAGTAGCTGTTCTTCAACAGATAGACCGTAGAGGTGAGGAAAAAGCCCCTTACGGAATTTTTGCTATGCCATTTCGCTCGCTGTTAGGGCCGCTTCTCTATTTATCAGTGCTTATCTTCAACTGGGTGGTATCGTTTTATATTGGTGAGTATCTGATTGTATTAACGGGCGTCTTTATATTTACGTTACCAATTCTCATGGTAATAATCTTAGCTGTTATGCGAGTTAACCGCTACCGTGAGGAGGAGTTGCAGGAGCATTTGAAAGATTATCCTTGTTCGCTTCTCAATAGGATTAAAGAATGAGTGAGAGGTGTTGTTATATATAAATTACATCGGGTTAAATGCGAATTAAGAGCTGAAATAGAAGCCAGTCCATCAATAACATTAAACTATTGAGGAAGATATCACCCAACCTCAATCAATCAATGTAACGAATGAACTGGCAAGAGCGATTAATAACGATTTATCTCTATGTTTGCAAGCATTATCAGCAAAATCTTTGGACTCATAGTCAAAGAATGACGTGGTCAAGTAAAATCGGACACCTCAGTTAAGCTGCTTTTATCGATTCTGCTGCTTCTGCTTCATATTGATTCGGACTTTTGTAATCCAGGTATGAATGCAGTCTTTGGTTGTTATAAAACACGGCGATATACTGCAAAATATCCTGCTGTGCTGCATGGCGGGTTTGGTAATGCCGCCATTGGCAGCGTTCCTGCTTGAGGCTGCCAAAGAAACTTTCCGCAACCGCATTATCCCAACAATTTCCCAGACGACTCATGCTGCCAATAAAACCGTATGCTTTCAGTAGATTGCGGTATGCTTTACTAGCATACTGCGACCCACGATCCGAATGCACGATCAGGCCAGGCGGTGGCCGGCGTAGCCAGATCGCCATTCGTAATGCATCACAAACCAGTGTTGCTTTCATCCGTGAGCTCATACTCCAGCCCACCACCTTTCGGGAGAACAAATCGATAACAATCGCCAGATACAGCCAGCCTTCCTGAGTCCAAATGCAGGTAATGTCGCAAACATAGACTTGATCCGGTCTGGCAACCGTAAATTGCCGATTCAATTGGTTCTCAAACACTGGCAACGGGTGATTGCTGTCCGTCGTCACCTTGTATTTCTTCCGGTGTTTCACTTGTATCCCGGCTTCTTGCATTAGTCTTCTCGCCTTCCAGCGACCAACCCGATAGCCCAAGGCACTTAGCGCTCGCTTCATCCTGCGACTGCCATAGGTATAATCGCATGATTTTGCAATATTCTGCACAGCATTAAGTAGTTGCCTGTGGTGTAGATCATCCGGGCAATTGCAGCAGCGTTGTTCATAGTCATGAGTCAAGCACTGCGACTGACACCCAATAGCCGGCACATGAGGCCGACCGGGTAGGTCTTTTTCTTTTGGGTGATGAACGAATACTTCACTTCGTTTCTTTCGCGAAAAAGACCGCCGCCTCCTTTAGTATTTGCCGCTCAAGCTTTAATTGCTTGTTTTCTAGTTTAAGCCGCCGGATTTCTTCCTGCTCCGGTGTCAGTTTCCCATTACCGCGGAATGCCTGACCATTAGTATCCGCCTGGCTTTCCCTGATCCATCGCCCAAGCATGTTAGCCCTGATTTCCAGGTTTCTGGCAGCTTCTGCTATCGTTAATCCCTGATCCAGTACCAAGCTGATTGCATCCAGCTTGAATTCCTTTGTATAGTGTTTCCTAGGTTCCATTTCATCCTCCAATTAAGACTATTTTCTCTTAACTGGAGTGTCCGGGTCTATTAGACCATATCAGAATGAGTCATTACGCAGATTTAAGCTTTAGTGATGAAGAAGTCATTACTCTCTTCCTGTTCGGTGTAATGGACAAGCATCGAGAAATCAAAAGTATTGATGAGTATGCGGATCGTCATTTACGTGATGGGTTTCCGCGACTCCCGAGTTATGTAGCTTATGTTCAGCGCCTGAATCAGGTGGCTGATGTATTTGCGCCCTTATTGGCACTGATTCAGCAGGAACAGGAAACCAGGGATCCCGGGCAGTTTTGGTTGAGCGATTCATTTCCAGTGGCAAAGGCCCCAAGCAAGGCCATCGGTTTAAGGCGTGTGTAGCGAAACAGTTGGCGGATTCAGGCTACTGCTCTACCAGGAAGTTGTACTATTATGGTGTGCGGGTTCATATCATAGGACACCGTCAACCAGGCTCATTGCCGGTCCCTGAGTACATCGGTGTGACTGGCGCCAGCGATCGTGATGGCAAGATATTTGATCAGATTCGGCCACAATTGCACCACAACGAACTGTATGGTGATAAAGCTTATCAACGGCCTGACGCCGAAGAAGTTAGACAAGCTCATAATCTGACTGTCCTGACACCAGTTAAAAAACAAAAAGGGCTACACCATCTGGAACCACAGGATCAATGGTTGTCTACAGCGGTGTCTCGCGTGCGGTAACCGATTGAAGCCTTATTTGCCAGGATTGAAGAAAAGACAGGCATTGAATGTGCCAGCAAAGTGCGTTCTTATAAAGGGCTTATGGTGCATGTCTTCGGAAAGCTGGCTGCGGCTTTATTTTTCTGGAATTATTTGCGAGTTAGCTCTTAATTCGCATTTAAGTAGCCAGTAGAGTTGCTCAGCTTTTTAAGGTAACTAACTAGAACCATGGTAATCCAATATTCAGGTTTATCCGGCTTGATGAGTTATCTATGCAGAATATATAGTGTAATAAGTACATTGCGGAACTGCACTGATGCATGCGCCAAGAGTGAATGTCTGTCTCGTACTTATGCATTCATTTAATGGATATTTTCACAAAAGATAGCAAGAAGCGCTGTGAATAAGCATTTGCAAGCGTTGAATGTTGAATCAGTGTTGTTCCTAGGTAGAAAAATAGCAAGAGACCAGACTGCTTAAATTCATTTGTAGATCATGAAGTAAAAAATCTTTGCGCTAATTTCGCATAAATCAGTGCTATAAATAGGGTCAAACAATTAAGTGTGCATACTTGGCCATTACTCTTATAACGCTTATCTACCCGATTACGGTAATAACAGTGAATGTGCTTGAGCAATTGATGAAAGATAGCGTGATGTGTTCAATATGTATGGGCCGCGTCTTTGCTTTATTGATAGACCTGGACCCGATAATTCTATTTCCCAATCAGAAATAACACGAAGACAAACTGTAGACATTATATAAACAATACGACAAAAAACCCAACAAAATCAGGTTTGATTTAGAAATGGGATAAGATGTACATTTAAAACTTGCATTAAGTTCAATACTTATTGGAGAAATTTATGCGCTGGAAAACTGGACGTCGTAGTCAGAATATTGAAGACAGGCGTGGATTACGTATCTCTAGAGCTGGACTTGGGGGCGGAAGTATAGGAATCGTCATTTTAGTCCTTCTAGCGATGTTTCTGGATATCGATCCACGTATCATTATGCAAGGAGCAGAAATTTTAGAGGGCGGGGTTCAATCATCTCAAACAGAAACTCAACCTATTATTTCTGGTCAGGAGGAGGCAAGGGAATTTACATCCGTGATTCTTGCAGATACAGAGGATACTTGGAAAGTATTATTTCCTGAGCAGTTAAATAAAAGTTACAAAGAACCTACGCTTGTTTTATTCAGTGGTGTTGTACAGTCCGCATGTGGTTTTGCACAAGCCGCAATGGGTCCATTTTACTGTCCCGCTGACCAGAAGGTTTATATAGATCTTGATTTTTTTGATGATTTAAAAAAATTAGGTGCTTCTGGAGATTTTGCACGAGCATATGTTATCGCCCATGAGATTGGTCATCATATCCAAACCTTGTTAGGCATCTCTAATCATGTTATGACCTTGAGGAGGAGTATGAATGAAACCCAAAGAAACGCACTATCTGTTCGACTGGAATTACAGGCAGATTGTTTTGCTGGTGTATGGGCAAATAATGCACAACGTGCACGCAATATTCTGGAAAGTGGTGATGTTGAAGAAGGCTTAAATGCTGCCACAGCTATTGGTGATGATCGTTTACAGAAACAATCACAGGGCTATATTGTTCCTGAGTCTTTTACTCATGGAACTTCAGAACAGCGAGTTCGCTGGTTTAAAAGGGGGCTGGAATCGGGAAAAATTAGTGAGTGTGATACATTCAAAACTAAAAAACTATAGATAGAAAGCTAATACTAGCGCAAGATGGTTATTGTGGTTAGAGTTGCTTGTAGGCAAAAGGAGATCCTTACGATAATCTCCTGGCAGAGGACCCTTATCGGCCTGCATAACTGGAAGTGATCAGATAATATGGTCCTTGGCAATAAATCATTATTAATGGCAGAGTTGGAAAGAGCGTGTTTTGGTCATGAGCGAGCCATAGAGAGAGCCGTACATTGCAGTTTGATTGAAATTAGAGGGTCTGTGGAAAACTCGAGACGATCCTTATTTATTGGTCATGATGGGATCGAGCGTTGGGCGGATCGGTTGGGTCTGACAATCGTATCAATAATTGGGGGAAATGAACCATTTATCTTCTTGCAGTATCCAGTTAAGCTAGACAATGGCGGAATAATTGAAGGACTGCAAGCATTCGGCCAGTCTGTGTGTCTGCTAAAAGCATGAACTAGGAGATCTCGAGTAAGCTTCATTGCTATAAATTTGGCAAATAGATGCGATAGGGTAAATGAGCGCAAAGTACCCTCCAATATGAACGCTCCAGTGGGAGCTGGCGTAAAATATTCTATAGTGCCTACAGAAGATTCTTAAAAAATGCGCTGGCAAGGACTATCATCGGGCTATGTAAAGCGGAAGCGATTCGGCATCGTGATATATACCAATTGATCTTACCGATGAATATGTCAAGCACGGAGTGGATAAACTGGCTCAGCGATCGCGGGTGCTGGACCCGATTGACAACCTGCATTTAGCGATAAAGCTGGGAAGGGCATATTATTTTCAGTAGAAAGACCCAGGCATAGTGGTTTTGACTCAAACTTCCGAGTTTTCCGGAAATTCGGAGGACTCATCGGTAAGAATGTTTATTCTTGGAAGAATCTGGACTTTGCGACAGAATCTTTACAATTATTCCATTTTTATGTATTCAATGTCATGTTCTCTCATCTAGTTAGCTGCTTGACTCAGCTATCTATATCTATATCTAGATTAAAGCTAAGCATTTATAAAGTTTAATTGTTTCTATTATGGAAACGATTTATTTCTATTATTAAGACTTATTTTTTGTTTTTTGCATCGGTATCCTATAGCATAGGAGTGAATTTTAATACGGATCATGAGGTTAATACATTAAAAAACATGCCGTTATTGTGAGTAAAAATATAAAAAATCACATCCAAATATTAAGTAAAGCGCCATTTGAAATTGTCTATTCAACTATAATCGTTTCCTTCAAAGAACGCATTTTCATTGCGGTTATTGTTAATAAAATACTGACGTATTATTTTGATAATAATTTTTTTAAATAAAGAAACAGGGTGAAATTAAAGTAAGTTGACGGAGATAAGATGATTAAAAAACTGACTTTATTGATGATTGGAATAACGCTTGGTTCCCTAGTTGGTTGTGCACAAATGAATACAATAGGGAGCATTCAGAGCAATGAAGCTTATAGTGCTAAGCTGCGTAATATAGATCCTAACAATCATGATGCCATAGCAAAACATTACGAAGATGCGGCTAATGAGATGAAAGCAAAGCTGCAGGAACAGAAAAAACTGCTTGAGGAATATGAAGGTCATAGTAACGCTTATGGCCGGAGAGGCCAAGACCGTCAGTCACATATTACTGCTAAAATCCGCCAGTATGAAAATTCTATCAAAGAGAATTTGAAAGAGGCCTCTATTCATCGAAAAATGGCTGAAGAAGAAAAACGAGAACTCGGTTTTAACAAATAAAGGAAACGTGAGCTCTTAAATGCGAATTAAGAGCTAACTCGCAAATAATTCCAGAAAAATAAAGCCGCAGCCAGCTTTCCGAAGACATGCACCATAAGCCCTTTATAAGAACGCACTTTGCTGGCACATTCAATGCCTGTCTTTTCTTCAATCCTGGCAAATAAGGCTTCAATCGGTTACCGCACGCGAGACACCGCTGTAGACAACCATTGATCCTGTGGTTCCAGATGGTGTAGCCCTTTTTGTTTTTTAACTGGTGTCAGGACAGTCAGATTATGAGCTTGTCTAACTTCTTCGGCGTCAGGCCGTTGATAAGCTTTATCACCATACAGTTCGTTGTGGTGCAATTGTGGCCGAATCTGATCAAATATCTTGCCATCACGATCGCTGGCGCCAGTCACACCGATGTACTCAGGGACCGGCAATGAGCCTGGTTGACGGTGTCCTATGATATGAACCCGCACACCATAATAGTACAACTTCCTGGTAGAGCAGTAGCCTGAATCCGCCAACTGTTTCGCTACACACGCCTTAAACCGATGGCCTTGCTTGGGGCCTTTGCCACTGGAAATGAATCGCTCAACCAAAACTGCCCGGGATCCCTGGTTTCCTGTTCCTGCTGAATCAGTGCCAATAAGGGCGCAAATACATCAGCCACCTGATTCAGGCGCTGAACATAAGCTACATAACTCGGGAGTCGCGGAAACCCATCACGTAAATGACGATCCGCATACTCATCAATACTTTTGATTTCTCGATGCTTGTCCATTACACCGAACAGGAAGAGAGTAATGACTTCTTCATCACTAAAGCTTAAATCTGCGTAATGACTCATTCTTTGACTATGAGTCCAAAGATTTTGCTGATAATGCTTGCAAACATAGAGATAAATCGTTATTAATCGCTCTTGCCAGTTCATTCGTTACATTGATTGAGGTTGGGTGATATCTTCCTCAATAGTTTAACGTTATCGATGAACTGGCTTCTATTTCAGCTCTTAATTCGCATTTTAATTAATAAGTATTAAATTAAGTATTCCTCAGTTTATTTTACTTTATCGGTAAATGACAAACATTGTTATCGCTTCTAATTATGAAATATCAATCTCGATCAAATCTATTCATACCGCACTTGTAGATTATGAGAATGCTACCATAATGCATCAACTATAGGAAAAATCTGTTTTCAGATTTTTATATACCTCTGCAAGATTTGTTATTAGCCTCTCGTGTAACAACTTCGTTTGTCTCGGCTCTTAATCCCTCTGGCTTCAAATAAAAATCGGTTTGATCATTTAATGCAAATGCAGACTGTTTATTTATTCTTTTCAAACCTAAAATTATTCTTCAAAACAGTATCTGAAACATACAAACGCGACTAGAAATACCCAACTTTTAACCAGCTTAGACCAGAGATAGTACAAATAAGTATTTATTTTTTCTAAAATGGGTTTTCGTTCACAAATTTTGGTTACATCCTTAGCGGCGGTATGTGTTCTGAATCGTACTGCATCAGCGCTTGAGGTAAAGGCACCTCGGCAAAGCGCCGTGCTTGACTGCAACGTGGCGCGTCAGGACGAAACGGTTTGCTTGGCCTGCAATATTTACTTCGAGGCACGTGGCGAGTCATTAAGGGCGCAGATCAATGTTGCGAGAGTAACGCTGGAACGGCTTGATAGTCCAGCCTACCCAAGGACCCTGTGCGGCGTGGTCTGGCAACCGCACCAGTTTTCATGGACTCGCGATGGTAAAACCGATAAGGTATACGACGGTGATGCCTGGGCCCGGGCATTATTCTTGGCCGGGACAATGGTTTCTGATTATCGGTTTGGGAATAAATACACCGATAATGGTAAGGCGATGAATGGAGTGCTGTGGTATCACAGCAAAAAAGTCAAACCGAAGTGGTCACGTAAAATGCGCCATCACATCACTGATGGTGAACATATTTTCTACCGCAAGCGCTAAGAAGGATACAAGGGGAGATTAAGAAGGCTCTATTGCATTATTGAACTGTCTTCGAATTATCGGAGGTTTCATTTCTTGAGAATGAAGCTATGAATAAATCGATAATAAATTTACTCAAATTTAGCAAGATGATTGTTCGCATGGTGTTAGATTACGAAGCCGATTAGATTATGAACCTCTAGGAAAAGCGGTTGGACAGAATAAAGGTATGGATACCCAGGTATGAGGCCTCAGGGGCTTTTTTGCAACAAGAATCAATGCTGCGTCCATTTATGTGCTATCAAATAAGGTCATGAAATTCAGTATATCTCAGACATGTACCATATCCCATAAGCTATCGGCAATTGGAGGAAATGAGGCGAAAGCGCAGCGTTATGGTTGATCATTCTAGCTTGAGTCGCAGGGTCGCAAGTAACGCAGCAAATACTTACTCGGTGTGAGCTAATTCTAATCATATTCAGCATTAAAGCTAGGTTTTGCATTAGGAAGATTTTCTAATGAAGACCATTAGAATAAGTTATGAAAAATATGGATAATATATTAGGTTAAGGTACCTGACTCATGCGCATTTTTCTTCCAGAGAATCTTTGTGGATTTTGAGCTTCGCTTTATCAATAAAGAGATAACGCTTGGTGTGGCATGGAGCTGATGAAGCGGATGCTGGGCCTAATTAGAAAGTGACTCGTGGCATGATATTGTGTTGAAGAAGCTGTTTGGTTTTAAACGAATAGCCAATTTCAAAGCAATCAAGCGGTCACTCAGGAAGTTTGATTAAGCATGAACACGCGCGTATTTGATAATTTATACCGCTAGTTTTTGGCAATCTTCATGTTAACGAATTAGCATTGGAGCTGGATTCAACGGTAATGATGCGCTATAGGCAGCAGGAAGACGCGGTGCGAGGTTATACTCGCGTAAGCACGAGCGTTATTCTCATTATCTCTTAATCGCTTTTATCGCAGTGATCTACTTGGTAAGTAGCCAATTTATGGCTAAGTTCGGGCAACAACCATGCTATCAATAATGCATTGGCCTTTTCGGATGACAGTTTGGATAAGTCATCTAGTAAACAGGTCTTGTTGCTTCACGGGCAGATAGTAGTTTCAGTAATAGTGCGTTTCTGGATGATTTATTCCATTCCACATTAAAACTGACGCGAAGATGAGCTACCGACAGTACCAATAATACGGCAAGGTGAAGCCGACAAAAAATCTGAATTCTACCAAATCGAACAATAGTGATCTTCCCTTTATGGGCTACCGAATGTTCGCACAAAATCAGCAATGAGATCTCCTACCATTACTTCTGGGTGCCGATTGATTCCAGCTGCTGCTTCACGTCCACCTCCTTCTGGGTAGTGGCGGCAGAATGCCGATGCGCCATATGGGTGCGTTTTTGCGGCACGCACACTAACGGATAACGAACCTTGCCCATCAGAACAAAGAATCAAATGAGCGCGCTCGGGATATGTTTGCGATAAATTGTTTGCCAAAGTACCGACTGTACGGCGTGCCCAGGCTTCATCCGGAAGCTGATAAACCGCGGCTGTATTAGTCACAAATAAAGGTGTCAATGCTGAGATGTGATGCATGTCTGCAGCATAACCTCTTGCCAGAATAGCTACTTCAGGTGAACTGCCATAAGCTTCACGTGGATCGTCAAAATGCTGTAGCGCGCGAAAAAGCGATGCGGGGTGAAAATGAAGATCCTCGATATAAGAACCATAACCATTGTAGTTGAGTAATTCACCCAGCTGACGTAATAATTGAATATCGACTGCATTTAGACCGAGTTCGGAGCAGTATTTTTGTGCTATAGAAACCAAGTTATCGCCGAAAGCGGCGACAATAGCCCAAAGGGAATAGCGTTCATTTAGAAAGCGATCAACCAACAGACTGGTACAGGTATCAGGCGATTCGTTGATCATAGCCTGTAGGTTGCCATGTACCGGAATTTCACCGGCATAATGGTGATCAAAATAATGAACATTTGCCCCTGTTGCAAGCAATCGCTGAAGATCTGTACGGTTACGATCAAGCGAAATATCCAGAACGGTGATACGGTCTCCCGCTGTAGCATTCACTTGTTGCAGTAGTGTAATGTCGCGCTTAACGGCAGTAATTAATTCCGCATCGAGTGGCTCGGCTAGGCGAAGTTGAATTAGCGCGCAGATACCATCCGCATCGCCGTTAAAAACATCGAAATATTTTGTCAAATCAATTGTTCCTTATATTTATCAAATATTATTTGCTATGGAGTAATGGATATCTGCTGCCATGAACTGGAGTGAAGTGCTATATCGATATTAACGGCTTTATTACCGAACAGTGTAGTACCCCTTAATTCACTTTATGTGCAAAACTAAATAAGTATTGATTATTCTAGCTTGATTTAATACTTTAAAGATTTCCCTTTTTATGTATGTGCTAAATAATTTATCTCAGATGGCTAGATTATAAATCCGAAATTGCTGTTCATTTCTTTCACGTTGATAAAATAATACACGTAACCCATACAAGGTATGACAAGTCACTGATGCAATATCTGATCCAATATGGACGATAGGCAGATGTTGCGTGATTGAACATGGCTAAGGCGTTAAGCACTCATTCAGAAACGGTACTGCAACTACAGATACACCCAAGATTAAGATAGCTGCAAATTTGATGAGCTTGGAAAGCAGTATTTCTAGTGGATGAAAACTTGCCTCCGTTGTTGTTTCATTTCTAATCCAAACTGACTTTGTCGGCTTCACCTTGCCGTATTATTGATCCTGTCTGCGGCTCGCTTTTGCGACATTTTTGAACTGAAAATGGAATTACCTCGATATCCAGATCAGCATGATGAGCGCAGTGTATCCGCTACAATAAGGGAAGGGCATGCATCATCACGTATTGCTAGTAAATCACTCAATCCAGCAAAATTACGCTTACTATAATGGCAAACCAGGTGTGGGACTGTATCTGATTGGATGATCGCCATCCATTGATTTGAGCATAAGCAGTTACATCAGACTCTCTTATAGACAATACCAACCGAAGTATTAAGTGAATAGGGTGAGTGCTAGATTATTTCGCCAGAACAACATTTTGAAACAGTCTAATGCATCTGGGTATATATACTTCCGATATCGCCATAAAGCACAAAGATACCCAAAAGAATCCTAATCTGATAGCTATTTCAAGTGCCATAAGTATGAATAAGCGAGCAAACCCAAATTATTTGAGAAAATAATTGATCCGACATTCCGCACCCTTTCCATAACTCGCTGATAATTCCTCATTAATTTTTCCGAAAAAATGGGTATGAAAAAATATAACCTGATCAGTTAAGAATGATTCAAAAAATATTCTCATAGTCCCATGTTAATACAAATAAGCGCTGTGCAAAATACTGAGTAAATAACAAAACTAAACCGTCGATATGCTCTTCATATTCTATACATTCTGACTCATTTTTAATTGATTAAGCCATATCTCAAGAAAATTCAGATAATTGCGAATGAGGTGCGGAATGTCGGTTGATTAATGCTGATGCTTGTGTGGGTGTCCAGGCATTGCATGACGGGCATGATCGCTTAACTGCGCATCAAACCATTGATGAATTGCTTCGATAAATGGCGGAGATTGCGAGGAGTAACTAATCTGTGCGCCATCGGGAAGTTCCTTATATTCAATTAAAATCTGATCTACTTTGGCAGATTGCAATACTGCCAACCCTGGCATATCGTCACCATGAATCTGGGCAGGTTTGGAAAAATCACCCTGGCTGAATTCTGTCGAAATGCCTAAGAGGTGTTTACGGATTAAATGAATTTGCTCGGAATCGGATTTATCTTTAGCGATAACTTGTTGAAGGCCGCCTTCATTTGTTTTAGTAAAAATATGGATTGTTTTATCGAGATCAAATGGCATGACATGAGATCCACGCTCGGCAATCTCATCAAGTCGCTTCTCGTGTGCTGATTTTACGTCATAAACCGGAAAAGTAACAAATAGAACAAATAAAAGAGCTATAAAAAACCGACTCATGGCTGCCTCCTATTTAATCATATCGATCGTATATTAAATTTAATAATGCCATTTTTTGAAGTTAAAAACTTTTAAAAAATATAGTAGTGAACTAAAAAAAATGAAAATACTGATGTCTCATTTAGGTCAAAGTGCCCGAATCTGATGCTGGATAAATTTATAAGCGATTGCAATATTGCTGCCTATCTCATCCGATTTCAACAGACTGTTACTGATTTTTTCATGGGAATAAACTGCCTACATTGCTGCGCTATCTTCATTTTTCCCAGATAGCATATCTGGGCATAAGCAGGAAGATCATTAAATTTAAAGGAATTTTTTGAAGGAGAGATTACAACATGAATTTTGAAAGTGAAATGAAAGTATGGAAGATTTAGGCATTCATTGATGCTGTTGCTTGTCGTTATAATTTGTTTGCACTTCTCAGTTATAGCTTGGGCATCAGAAGACTTAGAAACCGTTTGGAAATTGTGAATTCTGGGTTAATGTAGCGTCTTTTTGCTATTAGTAAGCAACATCATGAATCAACAAAAAAAACGAAAGAAACGTTATTCGAGCAACTTAAGTGATGGAACATGGCGTTATTTGAAACCCCATCTGCCAGTATCAGCCGTAGGAAGGCCACGAGAGTTGAGTATGCGTTAGGTGGGAAATGCAATCTTGTATGTTCTAAAAACAGGTTGTCAATGGCGACAATTGCCTCGTGAATTTCTAGTCTGGAGCTCGGTTTATTACTATTTCTACCGCTGGCCCTATAACGGAACATGGAAACGTCTTCATCATTTATTGCGCTCTCGCTTGCGAGAAAAATGTGGCCGACATAAACAGCCGACGGCAGGCTGCCTGGACAGTCAAAGCGTCAAATGTAGTGCAGTTCCTGGGCAACGTGTTTTCGATGCAGGCAAGAAGATCAATGGTTGTAAACGCCACATTCTGATAGACGCATTAGATTGACTGTTGACGGTGGCAGTAACTGCTGCCAGTGTGCAGGACCGTGACGATGCCCGCCTGCTGTTGCGACATCTGCCCAGAGGGTGTAAAAATTGAGGAAGATTTGGTTGGATAGTAGCTATGGCGGTCGTTTAGTAGACTGGGTCGCACAACGGTTTAAATTCTGTCTGGAAGTGGTGTTGCGCCCCAGGGGAAACCAGGAAATTTGTGCTATTGCCTCATCGCTGGTTAGTCGAGCTACTTTTGGCCGGCTGAATCATTCACACAGGCTTAGTAAAAGCTATGAGCGCCTCACCCGGACGGATGAAGCCTGGGTTTACAATCACCATGACCCGCATTCTGTTGAGGCGCTTGACATAAAACAGGAGTTTCCAAACAGTTTCTAAGTATTTTGGCAAATGTATTTGGCTAGCGCCGTCTTTTTAGCCTTTAAGATGGTTGTACGAGTATCACAGACACTCCATGCAACCATAATTAAAAGAAATCACAAATACTTCTAGGTTTTTTAGGGCTCACACATCATAGGTTCAACGATGTTTATGAAATTGTAATATTGTGTAAATAGATAATTTTAATATAAGAATCATTTATTCTACTATTTTAGAATTATGCAAAGCAGAGGTATTTATCTTTCTTGTCTGCTTTTTTAATATTTTATATTCTTTCGTTTATAAGTCACTTGGTAGAGGTATTTCATATATTATAGACTACACAATATATTGAGAATGATGAACTGGCGGTTTTTTAACTCATAAAGGAGCATTATTATGAAAACTGTAAAGCAACTACTCCAGCAGAAAGGACATACAGTTACTACCATTGATCCAGATTCATCGGTTTATGATGCTATGCAATTAATGGCGGATAATAACACTGGTTCATTATTAGTTATGAGTGACGATAAGCTGGTTGGGATTCTGACAGAAAGAGATTTTTCACGTAAAACCTATTTATTGGATAAACCTGTGAAAGATATGCAGGTCAAAGAAATTATGACGCAACAAGTGATCTATGTAGGTTTAGATAACACGAATGAAGATTGCATGTCATTAGTTACCGAGATGCGAGTACGTCATTTACCCGTCATAGATGCAGACAAGGTGATAGGAATACTCTCTATTGGTGATTTGGTAAAAGATACCATTTCAGAAAACCAATTCGTCATCAAAGAACTTGAGCGTTATATATATGATACAGGGGTACCTAGACAAGGGATGCGACGCACTTAAAGGCTCAAACGTGATTTATTATGACACGTTTGGCTGTAATATTTCTTTTTATTGGTCGCGAACTGCTTGCTGGAAATTGTGGGGGGGGGGGGGCAGAATGCTATGAATTGGTTTATGCTGTTAGGGATATTAATGATAAAAAATTTTTTATAGCTGACCAATTCTTAATTTTTTGAAATAAACTGGAATTATGAGAGTCAGAATAAAGTGATCCATAGACTGTTTCCGCAAAGCCACTTTATTGCGTCCATAAAGTCGGCAATAATCTTCTATTTAAGTATCAGGCTTTTATTGTTACGATGAGTGAGCTAAATGTTTACTAGGATTTCACCCTTGCCCATTTTTCTCACTTCTGGATGATTATTTTTAAAAATTAGCATGAACAGGACTATTTCTGTATAATACTACGCCGCTAAAATTGTACTTTTAATAACCGTAGCGGGTAAGAATTTTAGTAATCTGGCAGCGCGGGCTTGCTATATGTATCTTTTTCTGTTATTCCTGTATGGTTTGATTTATGCTAGTAAAATTAATAAAAAACGGGAGCGTTCAGTATGTCACATGAACCAGTTGTTTCTTACAAACCAAAAAAAGGCGAGCCATATATGAGTGCTGAGCAACTCGCCTATTTCCGCAATATCTTAGAAGATCTTAGAATTGGGCTAGGGCAGGAAATAGATCGGGCGGTTCACACAATGCAAGAAGAAGCGACAGTTTTTGCTGATCCTAATGATAGAGCTAGTCAAGAATCAGATATGACACTTGAGTTACGCAATCGAGATAGGGAACGTAAACTTATCAAAAAGATTGATGAAACGCTCGCAAAAATTGATGCAGGCGAGTATGGCTATTGTGATAACTGTGGTATCGAAATAGGACTGAAACGTCTTGAAGCGCGTCCTACTGCTTCACTTTGTATTGACTGTAAAACGCTGGAAGAAATAAAAGAAAAGCAGGTAGCGAAATAACACACACTATCTAATTATCGTTACTTGTTTAGAATCAAAACGAGGTTCATATTAAAGTCTGGATGAGTAGTGTAGTCTGTTAATAAAAGCTTGCTATCAAAGGTCATCGTCTAGAAGATGATGACCTTCTTACCAACTAAGTTTGTTTATTACGAAGCAATTCAACAAATTTTTCGCTAAACTGGTACTTGGTGAAATTATTTTTATTAGATTCAGTTACTTTACTAACAAAGCCATAATCTTCCAAAGTTTTTAGTTGATCTTGTAAGCCATCGTGCTCCTCTTTGAAATATGCTAGGCAAGGTTTAGGAAGATTCAGATTAAGACGCTGTTTTTTATTGAGAATATAAAATTCTCTTTGAAACTTGTAATCTGGATTATCCATGTCCTGCTTCATCTCTTGTAAAAGCTTAGGATGTTGATGCCACAATCGATCAAAAATATTCTTTATTTTTGTGACCGCCTGGCTAACTACGTGCGCGCGCCATGAATGCGCAATAATAACGCCTACAGCTGTACCGATTAGAAAGCTAAATACCATGTTTATAATATCCATTCATATCTCCAAGATCTAACTAAATAAGCTTTTCAAGTGTGAAGTGATATATTACGTCAAAAGTAAGATCTCGTAGGGTAAAATTCGAATAGACCTTCTGCCTTTTAACAGTGATTTGTGGTCCTCTTTGAAATGGAATTAGGCATGTATAACATGACCTCTAAAGTATACAAAGTTATATAAAGCTCTTAACAGGCAGTTGAAAAGCGTATTTGAGGCAGTCGATAATAGACAAAAAACAGGCTGAGCCTGTTTTTTGTACCGAACACGCAGTGGCAACGCAACATAAATAATTTTTCAATATTCTGCTAGTGGTTACCAGAAAAATATCATTGATTTAAAGGGGTATTAATCGGTGGAGGGGTAAACACTTCATTTGCTTGACTGAATGAGCCGCCAGGCGTTGGACCACCGCTGATGACATATAGACGCCCATCGGCTACGGCGGACCCGAGACCATGACGTGCAGTCGGCATTGGAGCCATAGTATGCCATTGATCTTGCGCTGGATCATATGCTTCATTAGTAGCAAAGGTACCCTCACCAGATTCGCCCCCGAGCACGTAAATCCAGCCATTAATTACACCAGCGGTAATGCCGCTGCGAGCAGTAGGCAGATGTGCGCGAGCACGCCATTGATCAGTTTGTGGATCATATTCCTCCACTGTCCCCATATTGTGGTGATAGTCCAGATCGGACCGGCCACCAATGGCATAGATTCGAGATCGAACTGCTGTTACTGCCAAATGGTCTCGGGGAGTAGGCATCATAGTACCGGATGACCAGCTATTCGTTTCTGGATCAAAAATTTCCACTGCAGCAGAATTATGTTTTCCATCGTATCCGCCAATAGCGTAGATGCGATTTTGATAAACTGTAACACTTAAGGCACCACGGGCTGTTGGCATGGGAGCTAATTCACGCCATTTTGCTGTTGAAGGGTTATATTGATAGACTGTAGGAACTGCATGCCAGATGGACAAGAAAGATTTGGTGAATCCACCAATTACATACAACATGCCATTATGTGAGGCAATACCAGCATGGTGCCGTCCCTCTGGTAGGGGTGTGGTAATTGACCAGGAATCAGAAACGGGGTCATATACTTCCACATCGCTGCTAATAGCAAATTTCAGCACATTCTGAAGCTTGGGCTCATTAAATCCACCCACCACATATATTTTACCTTCGACCGTAGCCGCAACCACTTCTGTTCGTTTAGTAGGAGCGGAAGAAACGGTTGTCCATGTGCCAGCTTTGAATGTATCAGCGAAAATCAGACTCACTTTCATTAAACAAAGAAAAAAAATACCTGCCATGATGTAAAATTTCGAAGTAAACATGCAAAGTTCCTCCAGAGAGTTATCATCATAATGGACTACCGTATCGCCATAGCGTTCATGAACAGTGCAGCTACGAGTGGAGAGTGTAATTGCCGAAAAGCAAAAGACTTTACCTGCCGATAAAAATTCAGATAACTTGGGAGTTTTCATTATTTCAAGAACTCTCGTTATTTCTTGAATATCATCCCTTACTTTGTGCTCCAATCTAGTTTAGAAATATTAATTTTATCGATTACATTAAATGCAGTTGAGTGGTAATAATGAGATGAGTCATGAATTATATTTTTTTGTTTCTAAGTGGAATAATAGCAAAATGCGTAAAATAGTCTTGAAAAAAGCTTCACAACACTCATCTATCTGATAATCAAATAGTTTATCCATATTGATGAAATTTGATAATCTTAAAAACTGGTCAGAATATTGGAAACAACTTCAGTCAGCTTTACTCGAACCGAAGGTTGATGAAGCTGCGCTGGAGTCTTCTTTGCGTGAAGCACGGAAAAAATTGCCGCTTCCGGTATTGTGGCTGCTGGGCAAAGCACAGGCAGGAAAAACTTCGATCATTCGAGCGCTTACTGGTAATGAAGCAGCGGAGATAGGCAATGGATTCCAGCCATGTACGCGCCATTCCCATTTTTATGATTGCCCTGATGAAATGCCGCTAGTGCGGTTTCTTGATACGCGCGGTCTTGGGGAAATTGCCTATGACCCGACAGACGATATTCAGTATTGTGAATCTCAGGCGCATCTGCTGCTTGCTGTGATGAAGGTGGCAGACGTGCACCAAGAACCTGTTTATCAAGTGCTACGGACAGTTCGTCAGCGTCATCCCGAATGGCCCTTGATAATCGTACAAACTGGCCTGCATGAACTTTATCCTGCCGATGGCAAGCATATCTGCCCCTGGCCCTATGGTGATGAACCCCTGCCGAATACGATTCCGACCGAGCTACGGCGTGCCCTACTTGCTCAGCGTGCTGTAGCAGAAAAATTACCTGGTTACCTGCCTGCGCGCTGCGTAGCTGTGGATCTCACTTTACCTGAAGATGGTTATGAGCCTGTTGATTATGGTCTGGAAGCATTATGGCAGGCAATTGAGTCTCTCTTGCCGTTTGGCTTGCAGCACCTGTTGACGAGTGAAAAAGAAGTGCGTGACCTTTATGAACGCACTGCCCATCAGCATATTGTCGGCTATTCGCTAACAGCGGCCGGGCTAGGTGCTCTGCCAGTCGTGGATTTAGTGACAGTATCTACCGTTCAGGCAAAGCTATTGCATGGCCTCGCAGTTCTTTACGGACAAAGCTGGGATAAACGTACCACCACCGAGTTTCTTACGCTGTTGGGAGCAGGTATCGCGTCCAGCTATCTCGCGCGACTGGTGGGCCGTACCGTCACCAAGATTATTCCTGTTCTAGGGCAGACAGTGGGAGCAGTGTGGGGTGCCAGCTCCAGCGGCGCAACCACTTATGCATTAGGTAAGGCTGCAGTTTATTTTTTTACTCGACGTAAGAATGGTCTCAATGTCGATCCTGAGACCCTGCGGCGAATCTATATGGAGGCGCTGAAAAGTGGAGCTTCCCTGCTTAAGGAGCGATTACGCAATAAATGAGAACATTATTGCACAAAATTGATCTACTACGGGTATTTGCATTAATTTTATTAGCAGTGCCCGCACTCGCGGTATTCGCGCTAGGAATGGTATGGTTGTGGCAGACAGGCAATCTGCTTTACTGGGCAACCGCAATGGTGGTATTTAGCGTGTTGAGCTATGGCTTGCTCTATTGGCAAGCGAAACGTGATCGTCAAATGCTTGAGGGAATTGCTACCGAACCTAATCCAGACTGGCCACCCAAGGCGGAGGCCGTGTGGCAGCAGGTTGAAAAACTGGCAGAGACGTGTAACCCTGAAGACTGGCCGATCGAAGATTCATCCTGGATATTAGTATTAGGCAGGCGCACGCTGGATACTGTATCACACTACTATTATCCCCAGGCTGAGAAGCCTTTTCTGGAACTTACTGTGCCGCATACACTGTTAATTATCGAGCAGGCAAGCCGTGATTTACGTAAAGATATAACTGAAAATATACCGTTTAGTGACCGCCTGACAATTGGTGACTTGCTTCGATTACATCGCTGGAAAGCCAAAGCTGAGCAAGCATACAACATTTATCGGGCAGGCAGAATACTGATCAATCCAATGAGTGCACTGTTTGGCGAGATCTGGCGGCATCTGCAAGAGCGCAGTTTCAGTCTCGCTCGCAGTGAGCTACATCGCTGGTTTTTACGTGCTTATGTGCGCAAGGTCGGTTACTATGCGATCGATCTCTACAGTGGCCGTCAGCCAGTCGCATTGGAGGAAAGCTCCAAACAGGCTGCAGAGAGAACACCGGTCTCACACGCTGATTTAAAAAAAATCGAACTAACTGCTACCGTACCCGAAGAACCCCTACGCATCCTTGTGCTGGGACGAACCAACGCCGGTAAATCGAGCCTGATCAATGCACTGTTCGGAAAGCTCACCACTGCAACTGATGTATTGCCCGATACTACCGAGACCATCACCCCGTTTGTACTGCAACGCGAAGGATTAACCCAGGCGCTGATCTTTGATAGCCCAGGCTGTGACAGTACGCTTTTTAATGAGAAACAAGTACTCACTGCTGCGCTGAATGCCGATCTTATTCTATGGGTCAGTCCCGCAAATCGACCTGATCGACAAACTGAGCGGCATTGTTTGGACGCACTGCGCGTATTCCAGAGTACACAATTGAATCGCCGCTTACCTCCCATATTGGTCGCCGTAAGCCATATCGATCTCTTACGGCCGGCAAGCGCATGGCAGCCTCCCTATGATTTGAGCAACCAGCAGGATGTCAAAGCTATCAGCATTCGTGCAGCGGTACAGGCAATTGCGAATGATCTTGCGATACCAATAGAGCAAGTTATCCCGGTATGCCTCAAGGAAGGAAGGGTTTACAACGTCAATGACGCACTCTGGGCCGCCATACTGCACCATCAGAATGCTGCACTCCGAGTGCGACTGCTGCGCTGCCTGGATGCGAAAAAGCGTGCAGAAGACTGGACTATGCTACGCCGTCAACTGCTCAGTACTGGGCGGTTTCTCTGGAATTTGCCTGACAAAATAAGTAAGCGTTCGGAGGAAGGGTAAGGTTTTTTGCAATTTACCGCGACCGCGTTGATGTCAAATCAAGCATTCTGATTACAGGCAATACAAACAATATACGGCAAGGAGAGCTGATAAATTTATTGATAGCACCTTCCCCATCCTTTCTTCCTCGCTCTAAGTATCGTTGCGACTGGCAGCATGCATCTTAGCATGGCGTAATAAAATATAAATTGCCAAGAATACCAGATATATTATCTACTACATGTCGCGTTTGTGGATTGGAATCTGTGGCTGATATATGAACGAACAGGTGTTCTTAGAGTCAATTGGGTGAGTAACCAATTAGGAGAGCACTATGCCGTTGCAGATCATTCCGCTAAGAAGACCTTTTTATGTGCAATGGCTTGGGCTTGGCTTGATCTTGATTACTTTAGGTACGGTAATTACATTTAATCTGTATTTTGAGCATGAGCGCACTGCTGTCCGTGAGCATGACAGATTGTCGACTCAGGCGCGTGTAATTGCTGAGAACACGGAGTACCAGTTGACGAGTGCGAATCTTGCGCTGGAAAACGTTCGCAGCAATCTGGCTTACTGGAAAGACGATGCAGGGCAGCAAGCGGCAATACGCCACCTCAAGGCAGCCAGCATCATACCGGGCATACGCACCATGAACATCGTGGATAAAGAAGGCACCATCACTGCTTCGACGCGTGCTGAATTGATCGGAATGAATATTGGTTTCCGCGATTATTTCCAGGAAGTCAAACAGCATCCCAATGCGGATATGCTTTATGTCTCACCACCATTTGAAACCATAGATGGGATATTCGTCATTAACGTCATCCGCATGATTGCGGGGGAGCAGGGCGAATTTGCCGGCATTGTCTCTGCAACGCTTGATCCGGAATATTTCAAAACCCTTATGATGTCGGTGCAATATGCGTCAAGCATGTGGGTGGCGCTTATCCATAGTGATGGCCTGGTGTTCCTCACAATACCTGACGAAAGAGAAAATATGGAGGGAGTGAATCTGAGGCCTCCTGATTCGTTCTTTACGCGACATCAGAATAGCGGCAAGAAGGAGCAAGTCTTCACGAATATCATGTATGCCACTAAGGAGCATGGTATGCTCGCGCTGCGCACTATTTATCCGGCCGATCTCAAGATGGACAAACCCCTGGTCGTTGCTGTCAATCGTGATTCCGATTCCATCTTCCAGTCATGGCGACAGCACATTTTAGCTCAAGGAATATTTTTCGGCGTCATTGTACTGGCTTCCACCATTGGCCTATTTCTCCACCAACACCGCCAGCGTAAGCTCGAGAAAGAGGCAGCACAAGCTCGTATCCTGGTTGACCGGTTCAGTTTTGCACTGGATCGTATCCCCACGTATATTTTTATGAAGGATCAACAGCGGCGTTATATCTACGCCAACCGGTCGATGCTGGAGCTATTCAAGTGTTCGGCAGAGGATCTGGCGGGCAGCTCCGATTCACGTTTTTTTCCACCCGAAACAGTGGCGAGATTGCATGAAACAGACATACGTGTGCTGCGACATGGCGAAGATACTGCAGAGAAAGTCACCTGCAAGGGTAAGGACGGCCACCTTCGTATCTACTGGGAGATCAAGACGCCGATTTATGAAAACGACAAGAAAACCAGCATCTGCGGGCTATGCGGTATTTCTACAGATATTACAGAGCTGGAGCTATTGAAAGAAAAGCTTGAGCAGCAGGCACGCCAGGACTATCTGACCGGATTGTTCAACCGGCGCTTTTTCATGGAACAGGGTAACGCCGAGCTTATGCGCGCACAGCGGTATCATCACACTCTTTCCTCGCTCATGCTCGACATCGACAACTTTAAGAAAATCAACGACAGACATGGGCATCAGGCAGGTGACACTGTGCTCAAACGGCTGTCTGATGTCATGCGTAAAATGCTGCGTACAGTTGATATCATCGGACGTATAGGCGGGGAAGAGTTTGCCGTATTGCTGCCTGAGACCGATCTGCAAAAAGCGACAGAAGTTGCGGAGCGCTTGCGCGAGGAAGTGGCCTGCACCGCGGTGACGCTGGAGACAGGCATGGCGCTTTATTTCAAGGTATCGATAGGTGTGGCTAGTCTCAAGGATAAAGACACCGACTTGAACACGCTGCTCAATCAGGCCGACAAAGCGCTGTATCAGGCGAAAGAGAATGGACGTAATAGGGTGTGCCTTGCATAAGCGTTTTTTTAACAAATTAAAGCTCACTTTGCGCGCGTCTCATTGCCGTAATATTGATACTGTCTGAGGCTCAATTTCGCGTCACGTTTAATTGAGAAACAGAATGACAATGACTTTGCATACTGCATTCAATCCAACTGAAAGTTATAGTATAAATCGATTGCATTATCTTCACCCGCACGGCTCACGATAGTGATATTCCGTGTCAAGTTGTAAGTGAGTTTGGTGATGCCTGCGGCTGCACTCGTAAGCCCTCGCTCATAGCTCAGATAGAGACGCGAAGAAAGGCGTTTGCCGATGACGCCAATTTGGCCGCTTAATGCCCCATCACTTT
Organism: Nitrosomonas communis; assembly: GCF_001007935.1. Classification (NCBI taxonomy): domain Bacteria; kingdom Pseudomonadati; phylum Pseudomonadota; class Betaproteobacteria; order Nitrosomonadales; family Nitrosomonadaceae; genus Nitrosomonas; species Nitrosomonas communis. Next base: position 2,710,136 of record NZ_CP011451.1, on the reverse strand, counting down.
TACTGTCGGTGGTTTGCTGCTGTTTGATTGTAAATTCATCCATACCTAATGTCTTCGCAATGCCACCCCCTTGCCCTCCCAGAATTGAGCCTGCGGCAGAAAGTAATAGCGACGTGTCCGTACCACCCGCATCAGGCGGTCGTCCCAACACGATCCAGGATAATTTTTCGGCATCGGGAACGTTGGGTGTGGATACCAATTTAACGATCGGTTTACGTACGGTACCGGTCACCTGGACGCCGGCCTCCACGGGTAAATTCGGTCGGATGGCGAGTACGTTAAGAGCGGGATCGTCAAGCGGGCCATTAAAGCTGACGATACCACGCTGAACACTCAAGTACTGACCATAGGCATCGAAGACTGTATCGACTGCAGTAATTGTTCCAATTGCATGGAGCGCTTTCCCAGGTTTACTACTTAAACGCAATTGCCCGGCTAGCCGGCCTTTCAGTCCGGAAGCCTGCAAATAGAAATGTTCGCCTAGATCCAATGCGGCATCCACGTTTACCAATAATTTCTGCGAACCGTCTGGAGGAGGGGATTGCGCCTTAATAATCACCACATCATCAGGCAAATGGGGTTGTCCCGCTTTGGGCTGCTTGATAAAACCGGCATCTGTCGTCAATTTGCCATTAATCGTAAGTTGTTGCTTGTCTAAGCTTACTTGACTGTTGCCAGAAGCAATGATCCATCGATCAGATTGCTGCGCCACAGGTAAGTGATCTATTTCGATATTCAAATGACTGCGTTGGTCTTGATAATCGATGGCGCCCGTTACTGTGAGACGACCTTCCTCTTTGGGTAATTTGATTTTGTATAAAATAGCATCCTTGGGTGGATTTTGATGCGGCGAAACGAAAGCAAGGGTGTTGATTCGCAAAGCAGTCTGATCAAAATGAGCTTTAAGGCTTCCTTGCTGCAAATCAATGCCTTCATCCAGCAGAGCGATCGCCAGCTCTTTTCCCTCTATAATCCCGTCCAGGCGGGGTTGATTAAACGTACCGGCTACCTTAGCTTGAAGAGAGAGTTGGCCATCGCTTTTCAGGCTGCTATTTACTGTCGGCCCAATCCAGGATAAATCCGCAATGTTGACATTCATTTTTCCACTCAACGGCTGATCCTTGGCTACTTGCCAGGCACCCTCATTGGAAGCCAAAGGGAGTGTTACACTGGCTACCGTTTCTCCCACTTTTTCACCACGAATGACTAGATCTGCCATTAAATTACCTGCTTGCGTCCGCGCATTGAACTGCAATTGATGCAAACCCAATTGCAGGGGAGAATCTTCGAGCAACAATGCCCAGTCTCCTTTCTCGCGAGCAATACGGATATGACCATTTAGCTGTTTGCTCGCAGTGATGTCCCATTCCCCTCCCATTTGCAGTACTTCGATATCTTGAAGCTGTGCATTTTCTGATTTTAAGTGGATACCCTTTAGTGTTCCGCGACTCGACCATTGCTGGGGCGTCCAGCGTGCCTCCAGTATGCTGATTTCACCATCAGCAACAGAAATCCTAGTCGGTTCCAAAGCAATTCGTTTCTGGCTGATAGTCACGGCAGGCTGGTTTAACAAGTGAAAAGGCAGAAAGCCGGTAGCGGCTAGTTTTTCTAGTTCACCGCTCCATTGAACATCCTGATTATTTCCTGCAGGAAGGAGAAGTTTACCTGTGGTATGGAAGGTGAAATGGGAATCGCGCGGCAAATCCGTGTCTATGCTTAATTTATGCCGGGCTTGATTGCCGGTTAATGTTATCGTAAAGTTTTTCAGATAATCTTCAGTATCCAAGCGATAATGAGCCATTTTGACAGCAAGATCTACTGCTGATTTTTGCAGATTTCCCGTGACGTTGACTCCTGATAATTGGTTATCACTGATCTTTAAGTGCTTGGCGCTGCTTTCGATAAGCAGCTTCGGGGAGTCTAAAGTATCGGCTAATGTTATCTTGGTGTTGAGGTCACCTGCTACCTCTAATCCGAGTTGTGCCAGGGCGGGGGCAGCGAGATTCAACAATAACCGATCACCCTTGCTACCAAAAGCGCCTTGAGCACTGAATTGATTAGTGCCAATCTGTAAACTGACCGCACTTTTGATTCGCTTGGCATCCTCAAGTGCAACCTGGCCTTTACCCACGACAGGTTGTTGGTTAAATTGGCTTTTGGTTATGTTGAAATCAACAACGCCACTGACTTGTGGTTCAAGTTTTCCCGACAATTTAAGCGTTGCGTTCAAATTTGAGCGAGGCGCTTGCAAGAAAGAAGCAAGATCAAATTGGCTGACTTTACTTTCAAAGTGAAAAGATTGTGATTCCTTTAAATCTAGCTGTCCTTGCCCGGTGAGCATGGAGTTGTGATGGCGCAGCGTGATTTGTTCTACATTAACAGCGGTTTCTGTGCGCACCAAATTCGTTTCAAGTGATAAGGCCTTGCTTTTGTCATGAAGAGAAATTATGCCTTGCTGTGTCGCGGTATCGCCTGTGAGCTTGAGATAGCCATTAATTTTAGCAGCTTGCAAACGTGTATCCAGTGCTGCCGGATTAAGCTGATTTACCTTGAGATCAGCAGCTCCCATCGCTTGCGCTATTTGCCAGTTGAAATGGCCACTAATGTTTGCGCTACCTGCTAATTTCAGAAGAACATCGTCAAGCTGGATTTCATCTAATGAAATTAAGGGCTGTGTTCTTATTTCAATTATGGGCAATCCATTCTGATCAAGCGGGAGTGGAAGGCTATTTTTAATGACGATATTTCCCTGCAGCTTACCGGCAGAATCCTCCAGTAAATCGGTATAGATGGAAAGATTGGCTTTGGGCATATCAGCCAAGAAAGTTGAGGGATTCAACTTGTCAATTGATAGATGAAGCGCGGCAAACGGCATGGCTGCAAAGGGATGCAATACAAAATTTCCCTTACCTTCAGTGTCTTTGCTCATTCCGGTTAGGGTTCCCTTGATCTCTTCCAGACTGCCGGTCAGATGGATAGAAATGTCGGCTTCCGTAGGGGCCGTTTCGGTCAATGGCAGCGAGCCGAGCAGGATAGCTTGTGCCTCGAGATCAAAAGGCTTGTCAGGAGCAATCTGTAGTGATCCACTCAATTTTCCAAACTCTGACTCAAGTGAGACTTGCCGCAAGCTATGATGCTCGTCATCACTTTCAATGCTGGCAGTTATGTCTGTGATCGTAAAATCAGGTGTTTCCTTGCCGATTGTCAGCATTTGCAAGCTACCTATTTCGAGCTCTTGCAGAATGATCGAGAGGGGTAATTGCAAATTATCCGGTAAAACGAATGGCTCCTTATCGGATTCTGGAGAGGGCGAAGATTGTATCTCGATTGCTTTTGCTGCCAGGATATCGATTGCTAATTGACGGGAGAATAACAAGCGAGGCTGCCACTGTAGCTCAATTTCGTTGATGGTGGCGTGCAACCCTTCACTGGTATAGTTAATTTTCTTTATGCTTAAAGCGCGTAAGGTACCCTTAACCTCCTCAAAAATGATACCCTCCCCACTGATGCGAGACACTGAAGATAACAAGAAGCGCAGGCCAGAAGTGGTCGTGACTAGCCAAATACTAATTGCACTTATGACCACAGTCAGCAACAGAAAGAAAAGGAGAAACCATGGCTTTTTCCTCTTTTCTTTTTGTTTGGGATGGACTTCGGTATTTTCCATTTTCTAACCTAAAAACTGCTATTGGACAGGAGGGAGTGCGTGGTGATCCAAGTGCAAGGCAGGGCACTAGGAACCCATAGGATACCTCCGACAATGAAAAGTAACGCCATATTTGCGCTTGCAGCAAGATATGATGCAACTCGTAGCGAACCTAACATTTTGGTAAGCAAAAAATTTTCGAAGATACGGCGATATGTCATTGACTTAATTATGTAACAAAGTAATTAACGACGGTTTTCAGGTTTAATGCACTAGAAAGCTGCCGCAATCGATAAATGGACATGCAGCGCACCAGTATCATGTCGCCGCGCTAAATCGAGCGCCAGTGGACCAGCAGGGCTACGCCAGCGGATACCACTACCATAAGCAACTGATGGATCGAAAGACTTCCAGGAATCTGTAGCATCACCCACATCGGTAAATATGGCGCCTCCCCAGTTCTCAGTAAACCAGTGCACATATTCGAGTGTCCCTGTGCCGAGTGTGCGTCCACCTACAATAGCATCGCCTTCAGTTACACCCAGGCTTAAAAAATTATGCCCGCGAACAGAATTGATACCGCCTGCACGGAATAAGTATTCCTGAGGAATACCTAAACGTGATGAGGCTATGGTATAACCCAATTCAGCACGCAGGTACAGCACATCGCGCTCTCCAATTGGCCACCAGTGTTGATGCCGTGCGTACATTCGCACAAAATCCCGTTTCGAAAGTACATACTGAGTGCCACCGCCAAAGCGAATTTCTGATATATGGCCACGTCTGGCAAACAGGGGATTGTCGACATTACGGTAACGCCACCAACTATCCAGCACGAGTGCTTCACTGACGGTATCTGGCGCGCCAGCCGGACTTCTTTCTTCCCTTTGCCAGGTAAGGCCATATTGTGACTGCATTGTTTCCGTAGTCCGTTCTCGGTTAAAACTGACTCTTTGACTGAATGTTTTCAAATCTTCGATATCGGTTCGTTCTACTTTTGCGCTCAGGCTAAACAGGTAACGGTTTCTATCCGGGATTGTCTCAAGTCTTGCAAATAAGGTCTGCCGTTTTTGCTCATAACGAAGCAAACTGATAAAGTTTAATGGCTGGTTATGAAAATTAATTAAATTAGCATGCCGATAGTTGAGCTCTCCGCGAGCCCCCGTGTTAGTGCTATAGCCAACGCCCACCCCGATCCGCTGAGCGCGCGCCTCGGTCAGGATGACGTTAATGGGAGTAGCTTGGTGAGAAGCTATATCTGGATCGATACTGACAGAGACCGAGCTAAAGTGAGGTAAATTCTGTAAAGCAGCCTGGAATGCAAGAATTTGGTCCCGACGATAGACTTCACCCTTTTGAAAGGGAACGTAGCTGGTAACCAGGCCTTGATCATATCGCTGCAATCCAGAAATCTGTAGATCTCCAAAGTAAAAGACAGGTCCTGAGTCGATAACGACCTTTAATTTTGCTGTTGCAGCAGCAGGATCAATTTCAGCTTCGCTGGTGACGATCTGTGCGGCTGCATATTCGCTTTCAGCCAAATTGGATAACAAAGAGGCTTTGGCCTCTTCCCAGACAGCGCTACGAAAGAATTTGCGTGGTATGAGTGGCCAATTGGCGCGCAACTGCTCCATTCGTTCCTGGTGTTCCGCTGTGTCAGTGGCGAGATCTCCCTGAAATTCGATCGTTACTTCAGCCACCCGTGTCCGCTTTCCTGGAGCGACCTTCAATACCGGTTTCTCTCCAGCCAAATGGTCTTCGAGTGTAATTGTCGGTGTGAAATAGCCTTCAGTGGCCAGGAGCTCTCTGATTTCCTCCTTAGTTTTACGAACAAAAACCGCCCGGGCAGTATCATTTACAAAGGGTTCTTCAGGAAAAGAAATGTATTCCTTTATGAGTTTCTTGACAGATTTAGGTGCTGAGAGTTTGATCACAGCATCCGATTTCGTTTCTGTTTCTGTTTCTTTATCTGAGTTTTGGTTGGATTGGGCTGCAGCAACGACCGTAATAGCAGTGGGATTAAATGCGCATAAAACAATAAGTAGCGTAATGAATAGCCCCCGTACCCCATAAAAGTGAATCAGAAGACTAATGAAAGATTGAGTTGAATAATTGAGCACCATTAATGAGCTGAGCCAATTTTATATCAATCTTATATCAATCGAACCTAGTCTCCAGTACTTCATATTCATTTTTATAATTTAATTTTTAGTGTTTTAAATTGTTTCAACTTCAGACTCGTTCAATATATTCACCTGTATCAGTATTGATTTTAACTTTTTCATTTTGTAATACAAATGACGGTACCATGACCACCAATCCGGTTTCTAAGGTGGCAGGTTTATAGGAGCTGGTGGCAGTGGCACCTTTGAGCACCGGTTCGGTATCCACGACAGTCAGTATGACACTCGGAGGAAGTTGTACCCCAATCGGTCGATCATGATGGAAATTAACCAGCACATCTATGTTGGGCAGCAAATAGCCGCTTTGTCCCTCAAGGAAATCCTGCGATAAACTCAATTGTTCGTAGGTTTTCTTATCCATAAAAACATAATCATTCCCTTCCTGGTAGAGGAAAGTCATTTCGCGTGGTTCGACCACCGTACGCTCGATTTTTTCTTCAGTGCGGATACGCTGATTGGTTTTAGTGCCAGATTCAATATCCTTCATCTCCACCTGCATGAATGCGCCACCACGACCACCCACATGAACATGGTAACATTTCAGTACACGCCAGATCCGTTTGTCCCATTCAATCAAATTGCCAACACGAATCTCAGTTGCGAGAACTTTTGCCATTGCCTATTTATCTTAAAAATAATGACCATTCTACACCAAAAAACCCATAATCCTATTTCATGCTCCTTTATTGAAAAGTGCCGCAAGTGTGCTCGTTTGGCGGAATTTCTAGATACCGTCAGAATCCAATATCCGGCTTACCATGCCAAACCCGTATCTGCATTTGGTGATTTATCCGCTAAACTATTAATCATCGGTCTTGCGCCTGGTATGCATGGTGCAAACCGGACGGGTAGACCATTTACCGGGGATTTTGCCGGTATTTTGCTGTACCAGACGCTCTACAAATTTGGCCTGGCCAGTCACGCCACGTCTGTTTCGGTCGAAGATGATTTACGTCTGTTCCAATGTCGCATTACCAATGCTGTTAAATGTCTGCCACCTGCCAACAAACCGCAACCAAGCGAAATAAGGCAATGTAATACCTATTTAGCAGACGAAATAGCAGATTTTATTGCGCACGGCGGACAAGGCATACTGGCGCTGGGTAATGTAGCTCATCAAGCTGGGTTGATGGCGTTAGGGCTTAAAATGAAAAGCTTTGCTTTTAAGCATGGCGCGCGCTATCACTTACCCAATGGATTAAGACTGTATGACAGCTATCATTGTAGTCGTTACAATACGCAAACTAAACGCTTGACACACGAAATGTTCGAGCAAATCATTGCTAGAATTTGTGCAGATCTGGCGTTAATAACCTGATCAATTTTTGGGAGAGAGCAAAATGCCTTATGTGAATATCCGTATTGCTGGCACGTGGAGTCATGAACAGAAGAAACAGATTGCCGAGGAAATTACCGATACCTTAGAAAGAGTAGGAAACAAACCCAAATCCTATACCTATATTTCTTTTGATGAAATTCCCCATGAAAATTGGGCGATTGGCGGGACATTGCTCGGCGAAAAGGAATAAAAAAAGGAATAATTACTTTGTTAGCAGTAGCATTTGACGGCAAGGTTTTTTCATCAAACTTGCCCAGCCTGCCGGGTGTATATCGCATGCTGAATGCAGTAGGGGAAGTCATTTATGTCGGCAAAGCGATTGACCTGAAGAAGCGCGTATCCTCTTATTTCCAGAAATCCAACCTGAGTCCGCGTATACAGCTCATGGTATCGCAAATTGCAGGGATTGAAACGACGGTTACACGCTCCGAGGCTGAAGCGCTACTGCTCGAGAATAACCTCATCAAGAGTCTTGCACCTCGCTACAACATATTATTCAGAGATGACAAGTCCTATCCGTATTTAATGCTAAGTCAGCATACTTATCCACGCTTAGCTTTTTATCGGGGTGCGTTGGATAATCAGCATCAGTATTTCGGTCCTTTTCCCAATACGGGTGTTGTCAGAGAGAGCATTCATCTTTTGCAAAAAGTATTTCGTTTGCGTACCTGTGAAGATAGTGTCTTCAATCATCGTACTCGACCTTGTTTACTTTATCAGATCAAGCGTTGTAGCGGGCCCTGCGTTCACCTCATTTCACCAGAGGAGTATCATAAAGATACCAAAAGTGCCTCACTTTTTTTACAAGGCAAACAAAATGAAGTATTGAAAGATATCGCTGAAAAAATGCAAGCAGCTTCTGATCGAATGGACTATGAGCAGGCTGCGATGTTTCGTGATCAAATGCAGGCGCTGCGAAAAATACAGGAAAAACAATTTGTTGAGAGCGGGAAAGCGCTGGATGCAGATGTCATTGCTTGTGCTTCCCTGCAGGATGGTATAGAAAGATTCTGCGTGAATCTAGTCATGATCAGAGGCGGGCGGCACCTGGGGGATAAGAGTTTTTTTCCACAAAATGTGCAAGGATATAAAATTGCTGATGTGTTAGAGGCATTTATCGCACAACATTATCTCAATCGACATGTTCCATCTTTGATTATTATTGGTGAAAAAATTCGGCTGGATATTCTGCAGCCTTTGTTGAGCGAGCAGGCTGGCCGTAAGATAACCATCGTTCTTAATCCAGTCGGTGAACGGCGTGTATGGCTCAATATGGCGACCGAAAATGCACGGTTGGCATTACAGCAAATGCTGCTAAGACAGGCGAGCCAGGAAGAGCGGTTACAGGCTTTACAACAGGCTCTGAATTTGCCTAATCTTAGTCGTATCGAATGTTTCGATATCAGCCATACGATGGGTGAAGCAACGGTGGCGTCCTGTGTGGTTTATGATAATTTTTCATTACGTAATAATGAATATCGTCGCTACAATATTACTGACATCGCGCCTGGCGATGATTATGGCGCAATGCGCCAGGTGCTGTTGAGACGCTATAGCAAAATAGCTGAAGAGGAGGGCAAGTTGCCTGATCTGATTCTGATTGATGGTGGAAAAGGGCAGGTCAGTGCAGCTCAGGAAATATTGATTGAGCTGGGCCTTAATGATATTCCTTTTGTTGGGGTGGCTAAAGGGGAAGGACGTAAACCCGGGCTGGAGCAATTGATTTTCCCATCCACTGAAAAGCCGTTAAAATTGCCAGCAGATCATGCTGGTTTGCATCTCATCCAGCAGATTCGTGATGAAGCACATCGTTTCGCGATTCAGGGGCATCGCGCCAGGCGTAATAAATCACGTACGCTCTCCAGTCTTGAGCAGATTGCTGGTATCGGTGCCAAACGGCGTCAAAGCTTGTTAGGGCGATTTGGCGGATTAAAGGGTGTACTGAGCGCAAGTATTGAAGAATTACAGCAGGCGGAGGGGATCAGCCGAGCGCTGGCAGAGAAAATTTATCGGGAACTGCATTAAATCTACCCAAAAATTAAATAGCAACGATGGGATTGCCGTACTGCATTAATAACAAAAATAACAAATTCAACATTTAATACTACAATGCCAATGAATCTTCCTAATCTGCTGACATGGTTGCGGATACTCGCAATCCCTATATTTGTCGGGATTTTTTACTTACCTCCGAGCTGGTTATCACCCTTAGGGCAGAACCTGGTCGCCACCATCATTTTTAGCGGGGCGGCGATTACTGATTGGCTGGATGGTTATTTGGCCCGTACCCTTAATCAAACCTCAGCTTTTGGCGCTTTTCTTGATCCGGTCGCTGATAAATTGATGGTAGCCGCCGCTTTGATTGTGCTGGTACATTTAGAAAGGCTGGATGCGCCGATCGCACTGATTATCATTGGTCGTGAAATTACTGTGTCGGCCTTACGCGAATGGATGGCGCAAATTGGTAAAGCCAAAAGTGTCGCAGTGTCTTTTTTGGGGAAAATAAAAACGGCCTCACAAATGATGGCTATTCCCTTATTGCTTTATCATGACACAATAGAAGGTTATTTTAATCCTCAGATAGTCGGGACCTGGTTGATTTATCTGGCGGCAATCTTAACATTATGGTCAATGATTTATTATTTAAAAGCAGCCATTCCACAAGCACTCCAGAACCCATAGTTTTTTCGCATAACAGCGAGTTGGACTCCCTATCTGTCTTTGCTTATATTGCCTATCTCCAAAAAGTGCTTTTAAAACTCCCTTTCTCATGACCAACACGCACGATATCTTCCTGAGTTATAGCCACAACGACGCAGAGGCAGCGGCTCAGCTGCATGAGTGGTTGAAGCAGGAGGGTTTCACGGTATTCTACGATAAAAAGCAGATTCAGGAGGGTGAAGTATGGCTCGACCGGCTGCAGCATGCGGTGGACGCCTGCGGCAGTTTCGTCGTTTTGGTTGGTCGTGGTGGCGTAGGGCGATGGGTCGGTGCGGAAACGCAGGCTGCGCTCAGTCGCTATTTTGGCCCCCCGTGATGAGACCTAAACGCCTACCCATCTTTCCGATTCTACTCGGTAATACTGCAACAGACACGTTGCCAGCTTTCTTACGCCTGTTCCAGGATACGCCGTGGAATGGCAGTGATCCGCTGCCCATGACGCTGCTTGAACAGATTCGCCATCGCACCTTCCTTATCAATAAGACGCTGGTTTTCGAAGGACGACCGTTCGTAGGACTTGCTGCCTATCGTGTCGACCAAGCCCAGTTATTCTTCGGACGCCAGCGGGAAACGCTGGCCGCGTTGAGTTATTTTGGTCCCCGCAGAGGTCTCCCGTCGGTGCGCTCGCTGGAAATCAGCGGTAACAGTGGCTCGGGTAAATCTTCGCTCATGAACGCGGGATTGCCACCCTTGATTGACCATGGCTGGTTATTTTCACGGACCGGATATGAGCAATGGCAGCGCATCGGACCAAAAACATCAGGCGAGCATCCAGTCATCATACCGATGATGCCTGGCCAATCACCCCTGCGTATGTTGGCAAAACAACTTGCCGTCACCTTCAGTGTGGAAATGACCGATATGCGCACGCGTCTGGAAAAAGGTGATGAGCACACCCTATCAAAGTGGCTGCGCAGCCGCAAGCGGGAGGATACGGCTTTTTTGCTTGCGATCGATAAATTTGAAGAATTATTCACCTTTGCTGAGATGCGGAAGAGCGCAAGCGATTTGACCGCTTGCTGGCGGCTTCCCTCGCTGACGCCGACTATCCTCTGTATGTCATTTCTACCCTCCGTACTGATTTTCTAGGGTCTGTTGACGTTTTAAGATAAGTGTTTCATAGATAAAAACAAACTCGTAATATCAGGTTTTCTATACCACCAACGGATTGGGGTTTGTATAGATACCGGCATTTGGTGGAGAATGCTATTGCCCGGCTAAAGCAGTACCAGGCAATAGCGACACGATACGACAAGCTGAACGAAATTACGAGAGTATGGTAGCCATAGCGTGTGGATATCTGTGGTTACCTATGTGAAATGTCAACAGGCCCTAGACCGATTTGAGACGGATCTGCCGCGGCTCAATGCCGTGCGTGGGCGCATCAGCTACTCCTGGCCGCTGCCACAATTAGATGAGAACGGGTTACGTGAGGTGATCAAGGGGCCCGCGCGTTTGGTTGATTTGGACGTAAGTGAAATCAAAGAAGTGATGGTGTAGCAAGCCAAGCATGCGACGAGCCAGGCGTCTTACCATTGATTGAGAATGCACTGGACTGGCTGTGGGAAAAGCGGGATAAATATTCGCAGAGCGGTAAGGCACGCCTGAGTAGCCGATTATTCAGCACACAAGGCGAGCTGGCCGGTATTCTCAGCCAGAATGCGGATGATCTGCTTAAAAGCCTGGGCAGAGAGCGTGAGCAGGCGCTGAAGCTGCTTGTTTGAGCTGGTCAAGGTTGATCCTGATGGGAGGCGTCATGCGCGTCGGCGTATTCCCCTGGCAGAGGCAGTAAAAATAGCATGTGGCAGGCGCGGGAACAAGAGCTGGTCAATCGCTTGGCTGGACAGCGTACACAAACAGGCGCTAAACAACAGAGGTCGCTGCGGCTGATCAAAGTGACTGAAGAGGCAGAGGCGGGCAATCCAGGGCAGAACAAGGTGAGGTGGGTCAATTTGATTCATGAGACGCTGATCCACAGTAAAAATACCAGTGGCGAGGGTAATCCGCCACCCTATTGGCCGACACTGTGGCAGTACATCGAGCAACATAAAGAGCAGGCCGCGCAACACGAGCATCTCGCGCGGTGCACAGTGAACAGCAACCCAGTGCAGCAGTGTTCAGTCAGCATCGCCGCGAACAGTTATTCATCGATGGGGGAGGAACACAACACTCGAAAGCCGATAAAGCTGAAACGGAGAACGGGAATGTCGAAGTCGCGTGAGACCGAGCGCGCGTTGAATGGATTGTTGTACCAGGAACCACCGCGCAAAACGCGGTCCACGTTGATATCCAGCGAAACATTGCTTGGCTGATTATGAGTATTTAGGCACCACTCGCAGATGTTACCTGCCATATCGTCTACTCCGAACAGGCTGCGCCCCAACGGGTACAAGCCTACTGCGACGGTGCGTCGAATCCCCGCATCACCGCTATTGGCGCGCGCCAAATTCCAGTCGCCCGGCCAAGGGTAATCCTGTTGCGTATCGCCGACCGCAGCCCATTGCCATTCCCATTCTGTCGGCAATCGAATATCCAGACTGAGTTTTACGCTCAACCAGCGGCAGTAGGCCAACGCATCGTACCAGGAAACATTGATAGCGGGGTAATTGGCAAATGACCAGAGCCGTTGGCCAGGTTGGTCTTCTCTCGGTCGACCTTCCCACCACGCAGAGTTGCAGTAGCCATCGTCTGCGTCAAGAAAGGTACCATACTGGGTCCAGGTGATGGGATAGCGGGCGAGGCGAAAGCGTGGCACTTGGAAGTGATCCTTGGATTCGGTTTCTAGTGTGACTTCACCCGGTAGTATATCGATCCAGACGATGTCGGGCAGCCCGTTCGCGTCGAGACCAATCCCTCTTCGCGGATCGCCCAGTTGATTAAGGCGCAGGCCAATCTCTTCCCGCCGTTGATGTGGCGTGTCGTCGGCGCTGAGCTCATCGAGCAGCACCAGCGGTTCCGGATAAAGAAAACCTCGCAGAGGCTCAGATAGCCGCGGCTCAAGAATGCGCCAGGTGGCGATGCCCGAATCGGGGAAATCCGGGTCAGATGCAGGCGGAGGAAGGTGGTTCAGCTTGAGCAATGCTTCGATTGCAGGTTTCTGCCGTTCCCAACTCCACTTCAATATGGATAAATGCTGGTTTCTATCCCATTCCCGTGCCGCTTGTTCGGCGTGACGGCGCAAGGAAAAGTCTCCGGCATAGCGACTGTACCAGTCCTTGAAGCGTTGCCAATGGCTGAACACCGCTTCATGCCCGACCTCGTAGATCGCTGACTGATCGCTGTTGCCTTTACAGCTAACCAGAATCCGTTGGTCGACCAGATGTCGGACCAAGATTAATGCGGTTTCGGAGAGTTCATCCTGGGTAGCGCGACGGCGTACCACTGCCATCGCTTCGCTCTCTTCATCACTCCGCTGCTCAATACTGGCGATGGCTAGAAACAGTCTGGAGAAGGTTTCTTCGTCCAGGCTTCTGCCGTTTTCTGCTAATGTGTTCTCTGCATTTTTAACCGCATCTTCGGCCAAACGATCAATCGCGCCAGCCACCCCGCCAATAGCCGAATAAGCGTCTTCGGTCAACGTGCTGTCTGTTTTCCTGTCATACAATTGGGACAAGGCGAATTCTGCCAATGCCAGGGCGCCCGGTGCCGTGCCGGTGTCTTGCAGAATGCGCTGTACCAGGCGCGGCGAAATGGTGAGCCCTGCAGCCTGTGCTGGGCCACCGATCATCTTCTCCAGCGCTGCCTGCCCCGGCACGCCTACCGGGAAATGCCCTGAGCGCAGCAGCGCAAGCATGGTTTCATCCTGCGGCCATTGACTATAAAAGTCGGATCGCATGGCAATGACCACACGCAGCAGTGGGCAAGATACCGCGGTTGTGAGTAACTGAAAGAAGGCATTGCGCGCATGACTGTCCACCTTGGCCGCAAACACTTCTTCGAATTGATCGATGAACAGCAGGAACTGAGTCACTATACTATCTTGCCCCAGTGAATCACTCGCCACCATGGCAATGTCTGTGGGTTTGCCGCGCAGTCGCCGCGCCAAATCCGATACGCGCCAACCTCGATCTGGGAACGCTTTGCTCAAAGCGAAGGCCAGTGGCTGAAACGGATCGTTGCCCAGCTCGCGCGGGGAAAAGCTGGCCGACAACCAGCGAACGCTATTTACAGCTGGGCTTGTTGTCAGGGCCGGAATCAGCCCTGCGTAAACCAGTGAGGATTTACCCGAACCTGAAGGGCCGATTACGGCGAGAAAGCGCTCATTATGTGCGAGCAGACGTTCGAGTAACGCTTCTTTCTCCACATCTCGACCAAAGAAGCGATCCGATTCGGTGGACAGAAAAGCGCACAGACTTGGATATGGGCGACCTTCGATGGGTTTGGGAAGCGGTTTGCCATGCCGTTCGAAATACTTGTTGCGGGCCTTCTCAACTTTATATTTTAATTCCTCTGAGGTCTTGAACAATGCTCCGCGAGGTGCATCATCGCTGCCGTTACTGATAAGCTGTCTGAACGCGTCGATTAGTTTCGGATCATGCTCGCCGGTACCCGCATCGCTGAACGGCAACGTGATCACAGCATCATCCTTGATGAATACCAGAGTCGGAAATTTGCATTGCCTTGCTTGGTTGTACTCGAGCTCGGTGATGGAAAGTGATTCTCCAGGAGGAATAAACCCATAGCGTCGACCGACAAGACCGATGTGTAGATCACACTCGGCTACATCTGCGAGACAACTGTCGCGCACGCTACGCTTGTCGGCGGTATAGCTTTCGACGACCGTGCATTCACCACCCAGCGCCTCCTTGACCGCTGTCGCTCTGCGCCAAGATCATTTAATGTTGAGGAAAGATAGATTTTCATAATCTAAATATTCTTGTCTGTATGGGATAAAAGCAAGAATTGAGCAGTCTGTTGGTAAAGGAAAATACGCTTTTTCATATCGAATGAATGAACTCTTCTGGATAATCTGCCAATAGTTGGAAATTTTAGATCCTTTCTCCCCTTCAAAACAAATTGAACCCATTTAAAATAAGCTTTTCTTAGAAAGCTGTTCCTCAAAGAATATTGGGCTCGTATAAAGAAACAGAAACGTTTCCAGCGTTACATTTTTGTCATCCTTGCGGGGTATGATCATTTTTAATCACTTGATAAGGTTGTGTTTTGAATAGAAGAACTGAAGATATTCTCCAAGCAGGCAGTAGTTCTGATCTAGTCGAATGTGGAGTTATCCCGCATCAGGTTCCTTTACGAGAACGAGCCATTCTCGTGGTATTAGCCAGCGTACATTTCATTCATATCATGGATTTCATGATGATGCTGCCATTGGGCCCGCAATTCATGAAGTTGTTTGATATTACCCCGCAACAATTCGGGTTGCTCATTTCAGCCTATGCCTTCAGTGCAGGTGTGTGCAGCTTCTTCGTCTCATTTTTCATTGATCGGTTTGATCGTAAGCACGTATTGATTCTTCTCTGCGCTGGCATGGGGATAGCTACACTGATCTGTGCGTTAGCAAACGATTACACTATGCTCTTACTTGGACGTATGGTGGCAGGCGGTTTTAGTGGGATGCTGAGTGCTATTATCTTCGCAATTATAGCGGATATTATTCCCGAATATCGGCGGGGGGTGGCGACAGGTACTGTCATGTCTGCTTTCTCAATCGTGGCCGTGGTAGGCATGCCGATAGGAATGTTGCTTGTTAATCTAGTCGATTGGCGCGCACCGTTTTATCTCCTGAGCGCCGTGAGCAGTTTAATGATAATCATCGCGCTCCGTGTGCTTCCGTCATTACGTGATCATCTGATTCATCATCAGGAACGCCACCCCTTTCAGCAGTTACGCGCAATCTTTTGGGTACGAAATCATCTTTATGCCTTTGCTTTAATTGCCATGTTGATGTTTGCCGGATTTTGTGTAAGCCCTTTCATTAGCACGTATATGGTGATCAATGTCGGAATGGCAGAAATTGATTTGCCTTATCTATATTTTTTTGGTGGACTGGCAACATTTTTTGCTGCGCGCATTCTTGGGAGGCTTGCTGATCTTCACGGCAAAAGAAAAACATTTGGTGTGACTGCCGCACTGTCTGTTTTCCCAATTCTGCTGCTGACCCATTTATCATCGGTTCCGACAGTCTTTGCTGTAGGGATTAGCACATTATTCATGATGCTGGTTTCTGGGCGGTTTGTTCCTGCCATGGCGTTGGTGACTGCAAGCGTGACCCCTCGTTTGCGCGGCAGTTTTTTGAGTTTTAATACCTCGGTTCAACAGTTATCAGCAGGTTTAGCTTCATTACTGACTGGTTCTATTATGGGCATTTCGGCAAATGGTGCGTTGACTCATTATGATTCAGTAGGAATCATTGCATCCATTGCGACCATACTGAGTATTTTACTGGCTGTTAAAGTGGATAGTTATCAAGAATGAGGGCGCGTTCTGCTTCAGATGAGTGGATCTCGGGTTTTCTGCAAATTTCACCAATGTTTGAACCACTGCGTGAAGCAGGAAAATTGTTCGATAATTATAATCAGTGGCCTGACATCGAAAATCTGAATCACTTGAATACCCATCCAATGGGAAAAATAATTACAAAATCAGGTAAAAGCATCCGTTTTGTCTCTCAAGCAAAAACAAATCACGAATTCGTGCAACAATATGAACCTAGGATCTATCTAACAGGAGAAATACAAACTCGTGCGCATAATTGGCATGATCTATTCAATGCGCTGGTTTGGGTAACTTATCCCCGTTCTAAAGCAGCCTTGAATCAGTTGCATTATCATGCCTTGTTAGAAGAAAGGGAACATAATCAGGTAACGCGCAGTTCTTTGCGTGATGCTGCTACACTCATTGATGAATCTGGGGTAATCGTGGTGAGTAGTAACGATTATTTGATTGAACTTTTGAAAAATTTTGCTTGGAAAACGTTGTTCTGGTACCAGCGCGCCGCAGTGTTGGCGCAAATGAAATTTTTTTTGTTTGGTCATGGGCTGTATGAAAAAGCGCTGCACCCTTACCTCGGCATGACAGGAAAAGGTTTCCTCTTTCAGGTGAGTGAAGTTTTCTTTAATCAGCGTCTGATTAATCAGATTGCCATGATGGATAGATGGCTGGAAGATTATTTAACACGCGAGTGTTTGACATCGGCTGATTTAGTGCCCGTACCTGTGTTAGGGTATCCAGGTTGGTCACCAGATAATAGCGATTCATCTTACTATGATAACCAGCGTTACTTTCGTCCACGAAAGATGAAAAATACATCATGATCGATCGGTTTTTCTTGAATATATTTTGTAATGATTTTTCTTGAGAACTTATTCCATTTCTAAATTAAAACTGACTTTGTTGGCTTCGCCTTCCCGTATATTGATACTGCCTGCGGCTCGCCTTCGCGTCATTTTTGATTAGGAAATGGAATCCTAAAGGAGGTTGTAATGACAGATATTGCCGGATTATTAGGAGAGGAAGCAGACAAACTTCTCAATCACGTATGTCAGGGTATTCCTAAGGCAGGATTACATGTTCCTGGGCCCGATTTTGTCGATCGAGTAGTGGCAGGAAGTGACCGCAAACCAAGTGTGTTACGGAATCTTCAAACTTTATTCAATCATGGTCGCTTGGCTGGGGCAGGTTATTTATCTCTTTTACCAGTCGATCAGGGGGTGGAGCATTCAGCAGGCGCTTCGTTTGCACCTAATCCGATGTTCTTCGATCCGGAAAATATCGTCCGGCTGGCGATTGAAGGCGGCTGTAATGGCGTTGCTTCCACGCTGGGAGTATTGGGCATGGTGGCACGACGTTATGCGCATAAAATTCCTTTTATTCTTAAAATCAATCACAACGAATTACTGACTTACCCGAATAAGTATGATCAAACTTTGTTTGCCAGTGTCGATCAGGCATTTGACATGGGAGCCTGTGCGGTTGGGGCGACGGTATTTTTTGGCTCGGAGGAATCACGTCGCCAGATACAGGAAATTTCCGAAGCATTCGCCCATGCACATGATCTAGGGATGGTGACGATTCTCTGGGCTTATACGCGCAATGTTGCTTTCAAGACTGCAGAAAAGGATTATCACGTTAGTGCCGATCTGACAGGACAAGCTAACCATCTTGCCGTAACGATAGAAGCTGATATTGTGAAACAGAAAATGGCAGAAAATAATGGGGGTTTCAAAGCACTTAACTTTGGTAAGACGGATGCTAAGGTGTACAGCGAGCTGACCAGTGATCATCCGATCGATCGCGTGCGCTATCAGGTAGCCAACTGCTATATGGGACGCGTCGGGATGATTAATTCAGGAGGCGCATCGGGTAAGGATGATTTACATCAGGCAGTGCGAACGGCGGTAATTAATAAACGAGCGGGTGGGATGGGGCTCATTTCCGGACGCAAGGCTTTCCAGAAACCTTTTGAAGAAGGGGTCAAATTATTGAATGCCATCCAGGATGTGTATCTTTCCAAAGAAGTGACGGTTGCCTGAGAGATTTTAAGGAATAAGACATGTCTACTAACCACCATATTCAAGACCGGGCGGTGGGGGCCGTTATGGGCGCATTCATTGGTGATGCGCTAGGTGTGGGCCCTCATTGGTACTATAATCTCAACGAACTTCATCGCGATTATGGAGATTGGATTAGCGACTATACTGATCCCAAACCTAATCGCTATCATGCTGCATGCAAAGCCGGCCAGTTATCCCAGGCGGGATTTATTCTGGCGCTTACCCTTCGTTCACTTGTTGAGTGTGGAGAATATGATCAAGATGACTTCTGCCGGCGGCTGGACGAAGATCTTTTTCCGCTGCTCGACGGTACTCCCGTGAGCGGGCCTGGGGGTTACACCAGCCAGTCAATTCGTGAAGCATGGAGGCGCCGCGTGCAGCAGCAGCTACCATGGGGACAAACCGGTAGTCATGCCGATACGACCGAGGCAATTGAACGTACCCTGGCGATAGCCGTGCGTTACGCATTCCAGCCAACTCAGCTTGCTGCCGCTATCACCAGCAACACCATGCTGACCCAGATTGACCATACTGTTGTTTCGATGACGGTAGCCTACGGTGCAGTGCTGGCGCTTTTAGTTCAAGGGCATCCTCTAGATATCGAATTGTCAGGAAAACTCATGGGCTTAGTAAAAGATGATAAGTTACCTTTTCATGCTGTGACTCTGGATGATTTACAACCTCCACGCCCTGGTGACCCTGATCCTCCTCGAGCTGGCCGCTTTGCTTCGCCCGATGCATTACTTACACCTTCCTATATGGCAGCCGCCGTAGCAGATCCGGCGATTCCGATAGAACCGGCCTGGAAAGTATCCCTTGTCTATGGCATGCCATGTGCTATTTATCATCAGTTACCGGCTGCTTACTACTTGGCAGCCCGGTTTCACAATGATTTTGAATCAGCGGTGCTCCATGCGATTAATGGGGGTGGACAAAACCAAGCACGCGCGATTCTTACGGGCGCACTCACCGGTGCACAAACCGGTTTATCTGGCATTCCCCAGCGCTTTATCGATGGACTTGAAGGGGGTGCTGATCTTGTAAAGTTGGCTGGAGAACTGGCTTCAAAAGTAAAAGAGCTCTGAAATACGTGACGATAATGATGACTTGACCATTTGCTAGATAGAAGAATGAGTTGGTGAACTATTGCAGCTACTATGAACTCTCTGCAATATTTCTATGTGGTTTCGGTATAATATCGCTTTGCAAAGGATCGTTAACATGCGACTGATTCAGAAAGCTCTTACTTTTGATGATGTTTTACTCATCCCTGCTCATTCAGCAGTTCTACCCAGAAATGTAGATTTAACTACACGTCTCACCCGCAATATTACGCTCAAGATTCCACTAGTGGCGGCAGCCATGGATACTGTTACTGAAGCAAGATTAGCTATTGCCATTGCTCAGGAAGGAGGTATTGGCTTTATTCATAAGAATATGTCAATAAAAGCACAAGCCGCGCACGTTGCTAAAGTCAAGCGCTTTGAAAGTGGTGTGGTGACAGATCCTATCACCATCCCTCCGCATATGACCGTGCGAGGAGTGCTTGAGTTAATTCAACAACACAAGATATCTGGCTTACCTGTGGTTGAAGGATCCAAAGTCGTGGGCATTGTGACTAACCGTGATCTCCGCTTTGAAACCAATCTGGATCAGCCGATCAAAAATATCATGACTCCTAAAAAACGGTTGGTGACAGTAAAAGAAGGCGCTTCCCGTGAAGAAGCCCTGGCTTTGCTACATAAGCATCGGCTGGAAAGAGTTTTGGTGATAAATGATGAATTTGAGTTACGTGGTCTGATTACTGTCAAAGACATTACTAAAACAACAGAACATCCTTATGCCACTACGGATGATCAGGAGAGATTGCGTGTCGGTGCAGCTATCGGAGTAGGTGAAGGGAGTTACGAACGAGCAGAGGCACTTATTGAAGCTGGAGTAGATGTTTTAGTAGTCGATACCGCACATGGGCATTCGCAGAGTGTGCTCGATCAGGTGCGGTGGGTTAAGGACCATTTTCCAGAAATCCAGGTCGTTGGTGGTAATATTGCGACTGCGGCAGCAGCCAAAGCGCTGGTTGATAGCGGGGCAGATGCCCTGAAAATTGGCATTGGCCCTGGCTCCATCTGTACCACCAGAATTGTTGCGGGAGTGGGCGTG
The DNA here is from genome assembly GCF_001007935.1 of Nitrosomonas communis. Classification (NCBI taxonomy): domain Bacteria; kingdom Pseudomonadati; phylum Pseudomonadota; class Betaproteobacteria; order Nitrosomonadales; family Nitrosomonadaceae; genus Nitrosomonas; species Nitrosomonas communis. The sequence goes on along the minus strand of NZ_CP011451.1, from coordinate 2,689,577 downwards.
CCACAGATCACAGCCATTGAGAATGTCACCCAAGCATTGGAAGGAACAGGCGTGCCCGCAATAGCCGATGGGGGTATTCGTTATTCAGGTGATATTGCCAAAGCGATTGCAGCGGGAGCAAGCACTGTTATGTTAGGTGGGTTGTTCGCTGGCACAGAAGAAGCACCTGGCGAAATAGAATTGTTTCAAGGAAGATCATATAAGAGCTACCGGGGTATGGGTTCGCTGTCTGCAATGCAGCAAGGATCAAGTGATCGTTATTTTCAGGATAGTAAGCTCCAAGATACCAATAAACTCGTCCCGGAAGGCGTGGAGGGGCGTGTGCCATACAAAGGATCAATCACCGCTGTTATTCACCAGTTAGTAGGAGGTGTACGCTCGAGTATGGGCTATCTGGGCTGTAGTACCATTGAAGAAATCCATGCTAAAGCTGAGTTTATTGAAATCACCTCTGCGGGCATACGTGAATCTCACGTTCATGATGTGCAGATTACCAAAGAAGCCCCTAATTACCAAGTCGAATAAAAGCAAATTTTCTTATGCATCAAAAAATCCTTATTCTGGATTTTGGCTCCCAATATACTCAGTTAATTGCTCGTCGTATTCGAGAAACAAATGTTTATTGTGAGCTACATCCCTATGATGTCACGCCGCAGTTTATTAAAGATTTTTCTCCGATTGGCATTATTCTGTCAGGTGGGCCGGCCTCAGCCTTTATTGAAGATACGCCGCGTGCGCCACAAATCGTTTTCGAGTTGGGTATTCCTGTGTTGGGCATCTGCTATGGTATGCAGGTAATGGCTGCCCAATTGGGTGGAAAGGTAGAAGGCGCGAAAAAGCGTGAGTTTGGCTATGCTGAATTATATCGGCAGGATTGCAAACTCTTTGGCGAAATGAGCGATCGCATAAGTGTTGAAGGGCAAGCAGTTCTTGATGTATGGATGAGTCATGGTGATAGCGTGGTGGGACTGCCTGCTGGCTTTAAAGTCATCGCGAGTAATGCAGCAACGCCGATTGCGGCAATGGCCGATGAGGCGCGGCAATTTTACGGCTTACAATTCCATCCGGAAGTAACCCATACCTTGCAAGGGAAGGTGATTATTGAGCACTTCGTTCATGACATTTGCGCAGCTGGCTATGATTGGAATATGCCCGATTATGTCGAAGAATCCATTAGCAGAATTCAAGCTAAGGTTGGCAAGGACAAAGTCATTCTGGGCTTATCAGGCGGCGTGGATTCTTCTGTTGCCGCTGTGCTGATCCATCGGGCAATTGGGGATCAACTTACCTGTGTATTTGTCGATAATGGCTTATTACGCCAACAGGAAGCTGAACAGGTAATGGAAGTATTTGCCAATCATCTTCATGTAAAGGTCATTCACATTGATGCAAGCAAACAATTCCTGCAGTATTTACAGGGTGTCACTGATCCTGAGCAAAAACGCCGCATTATAGGCAGGGAATTTGTCGAGATTTTTCAGCAGGAATCAGCAAAGATTACCGATGCCAAATGGCTGGCACAAGGGACTATTTATCCAGATGTGATTGAATCTGCGAGCAGTAAAACCCAGAAAGCGCATATGATTAAGTCTCACCACAATGTCGGCGGGCTCCCCGACACATTGCATCTTAAATTACTTGAGCCACTGCGTGAGTTATTTAAGGATGAGGTCCGTGAACTAGGTTTGGTACTTGGATTACCCCATGATATGGTTTTTCGCCATCCCTTTCCTGGGCCTGGGCTGGGAGTCAGAATTTTAGGCGAAGTAAAACAGGAATATGCCGAGCTATTGCGCCAGGCAGATGCCATTTTTATAGAGGAGCTCAAAGCTTCTGGCTGGTATGAGCGAACCTCTCAGGCTTTTGCAGTATTTTTACCTATAAAATCAGTAGGCGTAATGGGTGATGGTCGAAGCTATGAGTATGTTATCGCCTTGCGTGCCATCCAAACTCAGGATTTCATGACCGCTCACTGGGCAGAATTACCTTATACCTTGCTAGGTAAAGTTTCCAACCGAATTATCAATGAGGTGCGGGGCATTAACCGCGTGGTCTATGATATCTCGGGTAAGCCACCTGCGACGATTGAATGGGAGTGATCCCATATCTTGCAGTGCCCGGCAGACTGTGGAAATAAAGCCGCAAAAAACCCTGAGAAATCAGGGTTTTTTGCTTTTACGTCTGGCAGTAACTAGCACACCAATGAATCCATAAGCGGGATATTTTTGCTGGTTTCGTTGCTGGTATCGTAAATTGTTGATACCATAAAAATGCATAGATACCATCAACAGTAATTAGTATTAATGATGGCATTTATTTTTTTAAGTGATTGTATTTTAATATAAATATTAGACAAAAAACAGCATTTATAATCATGGTATCAAAACAACAAAAATATGCTTACAGACACAAAACTGAAAAACCTCAAGGCGAAAGAAAAAGCATACAAAGTAACTGACCGAGATGATCTCTATGTAACGGTTTTGACGACCAAAACAGTCTCATTTAGATATTGATGTGGCCATACCAAGATGTATACTCACGAAGGGCTTCCGTCAGCTTTATTGGCAAGATCTTTGCTATTTCTCTTTACAAAATAATAAACCGCTATTGCCCCATTATTTGGAACTCGTACAAGAATTAATTGCCTTTAGGTTACCTGCGCTGATTTTGCAACGCATCAGAATTTCTTCTGAACTTCGGTCTTAATTCACTGTTCTACTATTTATAAAGTTTAAGTATTTATATAAGCTGATAGATAAGCGTAACGATTTTTATCTACCCAATTGAAGAGTAAACAAAGTTATCGTCCAGTTAAAATCTTTGTCATTTTAAATTTTAAGCCATATGTATTCAATAAAAGAATTGAAATCTAATTGTCAATCCACGTTATGTTTTCATAATTTTTCGTGTTTGACGGGGATTTTAGTAACTCTGATAGGTTGCGCAAGTGCTCCTCAAATACAAGCAAAACCTACCATTACTGAATACCCAACGCTAGAGAGACCAGTGGTTGGATGCGCTGCCGATGAACGGCCCTTCGATTGTGATCGCCGAGCTATCCTGGCATTGCAAGGGGAGTTTCAGGTTACCTTTAATTTTTATGAAACGGTGATTCTAAAACCCGGCTATACGCGGAAAGGGCCAAAGCACAGCGGTGCGTTCGAGAAAGTAGTGCTGATCGAAGACAGTGGTAAAAAGCTTTCATTCCAGCATCTCCTTGTGAACAGTAGCGGCGAAGAAATCAAACATTGGCGTCAGGATTGGGTCTATGAATCGCTCAAGAACTGGAGTTATGTAGGTGATCAGCGTTTTGAGCAGCAAACGAAAACACCTGAAGAAATAGCAGGCACATGGACTCAGTTAGTCTACGAGGTCAGTGATGCTCCGCGTTATACAGGTACCGGCAAATGGAATCATAAATATGGTGTTTCTACGTGGACTTCCGACCGCACCTGGCGTCCTTTGCCTCGTCGAGAATATACGACACGAGACGATTATCAGCTGATTAATGCTGAAAACCGTCATACTATTACTCCGCAAGGATGGACTCTCGAGCAGGACAATACTAAAGTGATCCGTACAAGCGATCAGAAAGATACAGTATTAGTGAGAGAATTCGGGTTTAATGAATATCGGCGTATCAGTGGATATGATTTTTCAGCTGCCATGGACTACTGGCAAGCCACGGCACCTTTCTGGGCGGAAGTCCGCACCCACTGGAGTGACGAATTGGCTAAAGGCTCGACTGTACTAGCCTTTCCCACTGGGGATAATCAATTGATTGATGGATTGTTCAAACTTGCGGAAGATTACAAGCAGCAACCTGACCTACGAACTCATCAAAGTAAACTGGATGCTCTTTTTAAACGATTTGTGAAGACTGAAAGTAAAACATCTAAATAAATTCTGCTTCTGTCTCCACGTCGCAATACTATGCTTCGCGGAGATATTCTTTTATTAATACTCCTATATCATACCCTTCTTGTATAGGGCGTCATTCCATCACGAATAGCATGTAGCCCAGTCATTACTGTAACGGCCATTGCCTGAGCAAATCCGTGCTCGATACAACTGTTCAAATCCGTGCTCGATACAACTGTTGCGTTGTGTGTTTCCTGCTGGAAGCGACCAGGCAATGCCTAATACAGCCTGAATTAAAAGATAAGCCGCGTCCTCATCATGCTCAGCTAGTTCCGCCACATCAGCGAAGAAGTTGCGGCCAACCTTTAAACCTTCTTCCCATTCCAACTCCTACAGGTGCTGCGGGTAATCCCACCAGATAGAGAATGACTCAGGGCTGTGTCGATATGAACTTTCGCGTCCACTTTTGTTGAAAAAACCCAAGTCTCCAACTTTGCGCACAGGCACACGTTCTGGCAATAATTTTGGTGCGCTGCGTAATTCCATATCGGTAACGTAGAGGATAGCATCGGTTAATTTATTACGCGGGAGTAGCTTGTAACTATTAACACGAAATTTGTTTTGCAACCGGGTGTAGATTTCTGGGTACGCCTTGGCTTTCCATGATCCACAGCCTGCCGCCTTGTGATCGATTACCTCGTGTAGTATTTGCACTTCTAAGGGAGTCAGGGTTTCTTCGGAAGCAGGGGATAGCGAAATGGCTGTTTCCCGTTCCAAAATATCTGAATCTAACGCCCATTTGCGGAACTCTTTGGCTATTTCGGTTTTTGCAAACATGGCTATTAGGTGAGCCCAACGCAAGGAGAAAATACGCATCATTTTATGCTGTAATTACTGCGATCCCAGATATATCAACACCAGTATGTAATGAAACGATTGAGATTAATGACGTTGGTGATGATCCTTAGAATATTCGTCATCTTACGAGCGTCATGGATTATGACGCATGTTCTGAAATGAAATACTGCCATGTACCCATAACAACCGTCCATATTCATGTAGGGAAACATGTTTGCCGCGGTTCTGGTTTTTTAACCTTTTTGGAATGCGAGAGGTATTTCGGAGTTGAGCAGGTGCTGCGCGATGTCGTCAACACCTTTATCGGTGTATGCATTTACAAGTGCTACAACGCCTACATTTATTTTTGGTAGGAAACCAATAAAGGAACAATATCCACCGGTACCGCCATTATGCCAGACCATTTCATTGTCACTATTTTTCATGATATTCCAACCGAGCCCAATCTCATCATCGCCTACGCCAATAGGCCGCCGTGAGGTAAGCATGGCGGCGAATGCAGAAGAAAGTGTTGTTTCTCTGATACCAAGTGCCATTTCCAAGAACGTCAACAAATCGTTTGCTGTCGAGCGTAAAGCACCTGAACCGGCGAGTGTTGGCAAATCCCAATTTGGATATGCTTCCAATGCCGAGTTATGGCCAGTGGCAAGTCTTGCTTTCATCTCGGAAGAAAGGGTGATACCCGTGTCCTTCATACAAGACGGCGCGAGGATGCGTTCACGAACTAAGGTTTCGTAATCAGTACCGGCTCGCCGCGCTAGCACATGACCTAAAAGCCCATAACCAAGATTGGAATATTCCCATTGTGATCCGATATCGCGCGTCAATTGATAGCTTGAAAGAAACTGATAAAGTTGTTCGACAGAATAATCCGCATACGCATTGTCTGGATTGGTTGGGGCAAAGTGATCGGGCAGACATGGCAGGCCTGACATATGAGTTGCCAGATCTATCAAGGTGATTGCCTTACCGTTACGTTGTGGCACAATGATTTCTTTGGGAAGATATTTCGCAATGGGATCAGTAAGCACAAGTTCAGCATGCTGAACCATATCGGCAAGCAATAGAGCGGTAAAAATCTTAGTGACGGAACCAATTTCAAAAATTGTATTGGCGTCCACTGAACGAGAGTCGTTTATACCGAAATGGCCGTGAGCGATAATGTGGCGACCTTCCTGCCCAACGATCCCAATAACGATACCAACACCTTGCTTATGATGTTCGATTCGTTCCGAAATGATCTGACGAATTTTTGAGTCTGATGGAAAGCAGAAGCTGGATGAAGATTGCACTGAGTTATTAACTGTCATTAAGAAGCCTCATAAAATTATGATCGGCCATGGATCATAGCACATGTTCTGAGATGCGATATGCTGTCATATATTCAGAATCATCCACAGTCATGTAGTAAAACATAGCTAACATGGTTTTGTTTTTTTAACGCTTCAATAAAATTTTGTGCGTTAATTGCTACAAACTATTTATTTGCTGTTAATTATACTATTTGGATACCATTAGATACAGAAATGGAAAATTTGAGTTCTAAACTGATGTTACGCGATCTTCATTTTTTGCAATTCAGCATAGGCTATCTGATTGGCTTTAATGAAAAGTCTTGCTCGTAATGCAAAATGATTGGCCTTGTGTTTGATCTTCAAGCATTCCAGCTTGAACACGGCATAGATGGCCATGAAAACAGGGTTGTTCTGCGTGGTTACCGTACGGGTTGGCGATTTCGCCAATCCCGCATTGGATGTCAGAGACTTATGAAATTCTTCAACTTTCCACCGTTTCTGGTAGATCGTTGCAACATCTTTGCCATCGCACGTCAAATCACTACATACCAGATTCAACCAACCGGTGCTGCCGTCTTTGTTTGTAAAGACTTACCGTATTTAACAGCACTTCCTGTTCGAAGCCCTTCAGCCAGCCGCGCACTGCTTGCTTATCCGCTAAGTCCAGTTCACTGATCCGTACAAAGCGCCCTTGTTTCTTGTCTTCCCCCGTTGAGCACTATCAGACGATGGTCTTTTAACGCAGCAATAAAATGCTTCTTTTTCTTCAAAATAAATTCAAAATTCTCCTGCGACGCAAACCAGCTATCCATCAGGACATAACGGAACTTTATCGCATTCAGCACACAGGTAGTTAGCCTCTCCCGCATCAGTTCATTTTTGAGTCGCCACGTTGGCACGCTTGACTTGCCGTGTCGTTACCTCACAGAACTGGATCGGTTTGTGCATCACTCTAAAGGCGACCGGTACTGATACTTCGCCATTGTAATACCACAGGCATTGAGCACGTTAATACCTTTTACCGCTCGTCCTTTGCTATGATCATAATGCCAGCACATGATCTCGTTCTCATCCGTCCATTCTTTCTCTTGAATCGTGTCATCAAAAATCAGACAGCCGGCCTCGCGCTCAACCTGTCGCACGGTTGATTTAACCTGCCGCTATAAATCTTTCGAGGTGTAATTCTTCCTCCGATAAAAAACGCGTCACCTGGTCATGACTGACTTCGCCATCCAGCATTGCCGATAAGCCTGGCGCTGTTGCATAACCGTTGTTGCTGATCAGATAATCAGTATATAGCTCAAGTTTTTCTTTTTTCATGACTAAAATGATAAGCTTTTTTCGGCGGCATGCGTAACATCAGTAAATAATTATGATTTGTATGCTGTTTTTGCTGGGGCTTTAATTAGTCGTCGCCATGCCGCTGAAAATTTGACTGAATCGGCAGTTACGGAAAAGGATGTGCTAGCGATTCTCTGATAATGGTATAAAAGTTGGTATAACTGAATATCTTCTATAAAAATTAGGATATAAACAATATGTTAATATGATCATTAGCAATTGGATGGGATAAAAAAATAACTATATGATTTATAAAATAAATATTACCTATTTTTATTTTCTAGCCATTTCATTTAAACGCTTTCTCCTATTTTCTTTTGGGTCGAGTAGAAGAGGGCGATAGATTTCTACTCGGTCACCATCTTGTAAAATAGCTCCTCGTTTGGTGAGTTTACTGAAAATCCCTATTTTTTGCTTTTCTAAATCAATTTCAGTGAATATATCCTGTATTCCAGATAAGGTAATAGCCTGCTCTATGGTTGTACCGCTGGGCACATAAAAGCGTTTAAGAAATTGACGATGGGGAAGTGCATAGGCCACTTCCACTTCTATTTGATCAATCACGCGGTCCATAAATGGCCTCAGCGCGCTCTATGAATGCTTCTACGAAGTTATTGGCAATCATATAAAACACAGGACCCACTAGTTTCTCCAACAACTTATGAGAAAATGTGTAATGCAGACGAAATTCTATTTTGCAAGCATTTTCTGATAAAGGGATAAAACGCCATAAGCCATCCAGATGCTCAAAAGGCCCATCTAATAAATTCATTTCGATCTGCCCAGGCGTCATGTCAGTTAAGCCGGGTGGTTGACGTTTATTTTCTGTGGTAAAGCTATGCTTGATGTGATGATAATTGATATGGACAGTTGCATGCGCAATTTCGTCATTTTGCAGCTTAACAGATGCCCCATCACACCAAGGCAGAAATTCTGGATAATTTTCAACGGTATCAACCAAGTTAAACATTTGAACCGCTGAGAAGTCAACTAAAACTGATTTTTCTATTTCTGCCATAAGATTATTAACCTTTTATTTTCATCTGAGCCGAAGCTGGAAAAACTGATAAACTAATATAAAAATTTTAGAGTTATTGTCTTTATTCCTGTCATATTCCCAGATGAGTATTGCTCAAAATAAAAAAGCGTTCCATGATTATTTTATCGAGGAAAAATACGAAGCAGGTATTGTTCTGGAAGGTTGGGAAGTCAAAGCGATTCGTGCGGGACGAGTTCAATTAAAAGAAGCCTATGTTATCATTCGCAATGGTGAATTATATCTCATCGGTAGTCACCTGAGTCCTTTGCCTACAGCTTCAACCCACATCAATCCGGATCCAGTACGTACGCGCAAACTCTTGCTGCATGCAGAAGAGATAAACCGGCTAATAGGTAAAGTTGAGCGTGCTGGATACACCCTAGTACCTCTCGATATGCATTATAAAACAGGTAGAATTAAAGTTGAAATAGGTCTTGCCAAAGGCAAAAAACAATACGATAAACGGGAAACTGAAAAACGTAAAGAATGGGAGCGCGCTAAACAACGTTTGCTCCGTGCCCGCTAATATTTTCTCTGTGCTAGCACTCGCTGAATTTAAACAATTTTTGATTTGGTCATTATGCAAAAACCCATTGCGATTTGGTTATTTATTTGTTGCGCTCTTGTCTTTGCTATGGTAGTTGTTGGAGGGGTAACACGCCTCACAGGTTCCGGATTATCCATTGTCGAGTGGCAACCTCTTATTGGCACAATTCCACCACTCAACCAAGAAGACTGGATAGTACTTTTTGAAAAATATCGCCTCATCCCACAATACGAAGAGGTTAATAAAGGGATGACATTGGATGAATTTAAGGGAATTTTCTGGTGGGAATATTTTCATCGCTTATTAGGGCGGGCGATAGGGATAGTGTATTTTGTTCCTTTTATTTATTTTGTGATCCGTAAGCAAGTTGATCGTATACTCGGTCTCAAATTACTGGGTATTTTTGTATTAGGTGCTCTGCAAGGCCTGATGGGTTGGTATATGGTGATGAGCGGTTTAGTGGACAATGTTTATGTCAGTCAATACCGCCTAACAGCTCACTTGGGACTTGCATTTATTATCTATGCAGCCATGTTCTGGGTAGCAACTGGGTTATGGTCATCTGAGAATAGTCTTCAGCAAGAAAAACCGAGCTTACAGGGTTTACGTCGATTTTCTTTTTTGATTACCATACTTATATTTATTATGGTATTGTCAGGCGGTCTCGTTGCCGGGATTCATGCTGGCTTAGCTTACAACACCTTTCCTCTAATGAACGGTTATTTGATGCCACCGGATTTATTCATATTGGAACCATGGTATCGGAATTTCTTTGAGAATATGGCTACAGTTCAGTTTGATCATCGCATGATCGCATGGCTATTGGCATTTCTTATCCCTCTTTTCTGGTTTAAAACAAAAAAATATTCGCTATCCCGTTCTGAACAATTGGCATGTCATCTTCTCTTGGTGATGTTAATCATACAGATCAGCTTAGGAATCAGCACGTTATTATTAGTCGTGCCATTACCTCTAGCTGCAGCTCACCAAGCAGGTGCTATTTTATTGTTTACTACGGCGCTCTGGGTTAATCGTAAATTGTCTTAGCTGACGGGTCTAGTGATTTTATTTCGGTATAAAAAGGAATAAAAAATACGTCCAGGAGAACACAGAAACTATTGTGATGATTTCAAATATAATTGCTGGTGGTCGAGGCTGCAGAAATGTTTTTTATCTGCAGTAATACTTTCACTTCTTGGAATATGTAAACCGCAATGTGCACAACAAACCATATCTTCGATTTCCTTTTTTGATGCCGCAGATTGTTTTTTGGCTTGTTGAAGGCTTCTAAGGCTCCAATAAATTAAAAATACAATAATAATCAATATTATCCATTTAGTTATCACAATCTTCAATCCTTGCTTATAAAAATGCATTAATTTCAACTGTCGCAATTTCTGGCTTATATATTAAATTAAATTTGTAGCTTTATGCCGAGCAGACTGCAGAATGTAAAATTAATTTGCTTTACTTTGTAAAAAAATGGGTTCAGCATCAATTTGACGATTTGAGAGCTATCAGTAACTCATCCATTTTTGACGATGATTTGATTCCCAGGTATATACTCAAAAAGAGATAGGGGGTAATTTATTGATTTATTAAAAGCTTATATTAAGAAAAGAAAATTTGGGATAAAACCAGAATTCCAGAGAGTATCAAAAATTAATGGGATAATTGCAATTTGCAAACTGATTTGCTTGCGTAATCTTTCTCAATGCTGAATATAGTTATTCCATTTCTAATCAAACATAACGCGAAGGCGAGCTGCAGACAAGGATAGATAATACGGCAAGGTGAAGCCAGCAAAGTTCGTTTTGATTTAGAAATGGAATTAGATTCTTTTACTTGCTGTAATTTTCTATTCCTTTACAGCCGATATCATGTCTCATCTGACATCCTTTAAAATGGATTTTGCTTGCGATATCGTAAGCGCGGTTATGAGCCAGCTTAATATTTTCACCTAGTGCAGTGACGCATAATACACGTCCTCCAGCTGTTAAGATTTCATTCTTATCTTGATTACCAAACGTAGTACCTGAATGAAATATATGAAATTCATCTGTAGACATTTGATTAGTCATTATTTCAGTTAAACCAGTGATCACATCATTTTTTTGCGGTGCATCTGGATACCCTTCGGCAGCCATCACCACACCCAACGCAGCACGTCGATCCCATTCAATTTCAACCTTATCTAAAGTTCTATTCATTGCGTGCTCCAGTAAGATGGTCAGATCACTTTTCAATCGCAGCATAATAGGTTGCGTTTCTGGATCACCTAAACGGCAGTTAAATTCCAATACCTTAACTTCTCCCCTTGGAGTAATCATTAATCCAGCATAAAGAAATCCGGTGTAGATCTCGCCATCACGTGCCATACCTTGTATGGTTGGGGTGATAACTTCACGCATAATCTTGGCATGTAGCGTAGGAGATATTATTTGAGCAGGTGAATAAGCGCCCATGCCGCCTGTATTCGGTCCTCTATTGTTATCTAACAAACGTTTATGATCCTGACTAGTCGCAAGAGGTAAGCCATTTCGACCATCAGACATCACAATGAAGCTGGCTTCTTCTCCTTCAAGATAATCTTCAATTAGAATTCGAGCACCTGCTTCACCTAATCGATGTTCTATCAGTATCGTATCAACTGCTTCATGGGCTTCTGTCAGCGTCATGGCAATAATCACACCTTTTCCTGCTGCCAGGCCATCTGCTTTAATAACAATCGGAGCTTCTCTCTGATCAATATAATGATGAGCTTCAGATGGGTTATCAAAGCTTGCAAATGTAGCGGTTGGAATACTATGGCGCTGCATAAACGCTTTAGCAAAAGTCTTGGATGATTCTAGTTGTGCAACCTTTTTGGTTGGCCCAAAGATCTTGAGACCTGCAGCGTTGAAATCATCGACAATACCATTCGCTAAAGGGGACTCTGGACCAACGATAGTTAATGCAATTTTTTCTTTCTGCGCAAATACCACTAGATCGGATATTGCAGTGAAAGGAATATTCTCTAATCCCGGTTCGAGTGCGGTACCTGCATTGCCTGGTGCAACATAAACTTTGCTGGCACGTGGAGATTGGCTCAATTTCCAGGCTAATGCATGCTCTCTACCGCCACTTCCGATCACGAGTAATTTCATATGCCAAGAAATAAAAATTAATGAATATTAAAAAATTGCACAAGGTAAAAGAGGTATAGGTGTAATCTGATAATGGATAAGCTCATTCTAGTGCCTAAAATGTCGCACTCCAGTAAATATCATCACAATACCGTGTTCATCGGCTGCTTTAATGACTTCTTCGTCTCGAATACTGCCTCCTGGCTGAATAACGACTCTAGCACCTGCTTGAACAACGACATCTAGCCCATCTCGGAATGGAAAAAAGGCATCTGAGGCAACGGCAGAGTCCATTAAACTTAATCCTGCCTGACTAGCTTTAATTGAAGCGATACGAGCGCTATCGATGCGACTCATTTGACCTGCGCCAATACCCAGTGTTTGCCCTTGAGCACAAAATACGATGGCGTTGGATTTGACAAATTTCGCGACACGCCAGGCAAATAAACAATCTTCAATTTGTTGTCGTGTCGGTTGAGCTTTGGAGACTACTTTTAACTGATTTTCTGTAATATTAAGACTATCCGGTGTCTGCACCAATAATCCACCGCCTACTCGTTTTAATTCATAGTGGTTAGTCTGCATCTGTAATGGTACCGTCAGTACACGAATATTAGGCTTCTGACTTAAAATACTGCTGGCTTCCAGTGAAATTTCAGGTGCGATAATAACTTCAACAAACTGCTTCGAAATGGCTTCGGCTAATTCGGCATCGACCGAGCGGTTAAAAGCAATAATACCTCCAAATGCAGAAGTTGGATCAGTTGCAAAGGCTAGCTTATAAGCGGCGAGAGGGGTATCAGCTATCGCCACGCCACATGGATTGGCATGTTTGATAATGACACAAGCAGGTTGATTAAAGGTTTTTATACATTCCCAAGCTGCATCTGTATCCGCAATGTTGTTATAAGATAATTCCTTGCCTTGTAACTGTGTATAGTTTGCCAGGCTTCCAGGTAGATTTATTGCATCACGATAAAAAGCAGCTTGCTGGTGCGGGTTTTCACCATAGCGCAACGATTGAATGATATTGAAATTGAGATTGAGATGGTCTGGAAATAATTGCTGTTGTTGGTTTGAATCAATGGCTGTTAAATAATGACTGATAGCGCTATCATAACGAGCGGTATGTGAAAAGGCCTTTTGTGCAAACTGAAAGCGATGTGTTAATGCTACTGCGCCATTGCCGGATTCCATTTCAGTCAATAAAATTGGGTAGTCCTCCGGATCAACAATCACTGTAACATGCTGGTAATTTTTTGCTGCTGCCCGAATTAAAGTAGGTCCACCGATATCAATATTTTCAATCGCATCCTCAAGCGTACAATCAGCCCGTGCGATCGTTTCAACAAATGGGTATAAATTGACAATAACTAATTCAATAGGAGATATCCCAGCATTTTGTATGGCTTGATTATGCTCAGGTAGATCCATTCTAGCTAAGATTCCAGCGTGAATTTTGGGATGAAGAGTTTTTACTCGCCCATCGAGCATTTCTGGAAAATTAGTGTACTCACTGACTTCTGTCACAGCTATTCCTGCTTCTTGTAATAACTTGGCAGTACCACCAGAAGAAATGATATGGATTCCAAACTGATGTAGTGTTGTGGCCAGCTCAACAATACCTGTTTTATCTGAAACGCTGATTAATGCTTGTTTTATTGTCATTTCACAAAATTTATTTGATCCGGTGTTTAGCTAATTTATTACGCAATGTATTTCGATTGATACCAAGCAGTTCTGCTGCCTTGGTTTGATTTCCTTCAGCATAATCCATAGCGAGTTCAAATAATGGTTTCTCTACGCTCTGGATGACCATTTCATAGATTGAACAAGGTCTCTCCCCATCCAAATCTTTGAGATAAGTTTCAATGGATTTACGTATATAGCAGGCAATTTCATTTTCATTAAAGGTATTCATACACCCGTTATTACCTCATCTTCGATATAAGTGAGTCTTTGTCCATAATTAGCAAGTTGATAGAAAAAAGCGTTAGTTGCTGCTAATTGTTCATCTATTGTTTGTAGCTGGTTCATAGTGTGACGAAAGGCAGCCGAACCGATAAGTCCTTTGGTATACCAGGAAATATGCTTACGTACGATGCGTACACCCGAATATTCCCCATAAAACTTATAAAGGTCATGTAAATGACTAATCAGTACCTGATGTATTTCGGCAACTTCTGGTGTTGGCAGATATTTGCCCGTTTTAAAATAATAATCGATTTCTCGAAAAATCCATGGCCTTCCCTGTGCAGCACGACCGATCATAACAGCGTCCGCACCGGTATATTCCATCACCTGTTTAGCTTTCTCTGGCGTTGTAATGTCACCATTGGCAATGATCGGTATTGTCTTAGTAGAAGCTTTTACTGCGGCTATGGTGTCATATTCAGCTTCGCCACGATAAGCACAAGCCCGTGTACGGCCATGGATAGCTAATGCTTGTATTCCAGCGTTTTCGGCAATGCGTGCTACTGTTATAGCGTTTTTATGCTGAGTGTCCCAACCTGTACGTATTTTTAAGGTTACTGGAATATCGACAGCATGAGTAATGGCATCAAGAATTTTTCCAATTAACGATTCATTCTGCAACAACGCAGAGCCTGCCATCACATTACAGATCTTCTTGGCAGGGCACCCCATGTTGATATCTATGATCTGCGCTCCCTGGTCAACATTGTAACGCGCTGCCTCAGCCATCATTTTGGGATCGGCTCCAGCAATCTGTACGGAAACAGGCGCAACCTCTCCCTCATGACTCGCACGACGGCGGGTTTTTTCTGATCCCCATAATAGAGAATTGCTGGATACCATTTCTGAAACCGCCATGCCAGCACCCATATGCTTACAAAGCTGGCGAAACGGACGATCCGTCACGCCAGCCATTGGGGCAACAATCAGCTTGTTCTTGAGAGCATAAGGACCAATCTGCATGGTGTGACTCAAATTCGATACAGGAATGATGAGAAGTTAATATTAATTTTGCCAGCTTTTTAAAAAGCAAAAGATTGAAAAACAACAGGTCGTAGTATTATCCGATAAATTAACCTCTTGCGCCAAATATCATGCGCCGTGCGACAAAACGTTTAATTGGCGGTAGAGAATCCAATACACTCAACCCCATACCGCAGAAAGTCTGTAGAAGAGGGAGATCGGTTATAAATATTCTTGCTAGAGAATGGGTAAATAATTTTCCCGCATCTCTATCTATCTGTCGTTTATTAGCATACGCTTTCAGCATTCGAGATAGTCCTATTTCAGAAGTTAAAGCTGAAGACTGAATGATTTCATGAGTCAGTTCCCAGGCATCACGCAGCCCCAGATTAAAGCCTTGCCCAGCAACCGGGTGCAGAGTTTGAGCAGCATTCCCCACAAGGGCTGTTCTACAAGCTATGGTAGGGGAGGCATACTTGAGCACGAGAGGAAATCCTGAACGTTTCCCAGTACTCATAAATTTTCCTAATCGATCACCGAAATGATGATGAAGCTGAGCAAGGAAAGTGCTGTCATCTAAGCTTAGTATCGCCTCAGCTGAGGAAAATGGAACAGTCCATACCAGTGCAAAACCGTCTCCCGATGGAAGTAACGCTATGGGTCCTTCAGAGGTAAAGCGCTCATACGCTAATCCACTTTGAGTAGCAGATGTTTTGATATTAGCCACGATCGCCCACTGGTGATAGGTATGTGTGTGGTAATTTATCCCTTCAATTTGGGTAGCTAGACGCCCCCCATCGGCCAAAACAAGTAGTCTTGTAATGGCTTGCTTATTTTCTCCAGCTTGTTGATATTCAATCTGCGCTTGCTTAGCATCTATTTTTATGGTTGTTACCGTTGCACCAACCCGATAATTAACACTATGAATATGCATCTGTTGGTGCATAGCTCGATACAAATCATGGTAATTCACCACATACCCTAAAGTCGGTACGCCCGCATCTTTTGAAGTTAATACGGTACGGCCAAAGTGGCTTCGATTGGAAATATGGATGGTCGTAATGGGGGTTATTTGCGGTAATGCTGACCAGACACCTAATTTTTGCAAAATCAGATGACTTCCAAAGGAAAGCGCTAATGGACGAGGATCCTTAACTTGCTCGGGTACTCCCTGAGCTTCCAGGAGCAAACTTGGTATTCCTCTTTCATGCAAGCTAATGGCTAGCGCCATGCCAACCGGTCCACCGCCCACGATGATAACGTCAAAGTGGTCAACAACCATGGATATAGCCAATGAGGAGAGCGTTCATAAATAACGTACTAGGAAATAGCGTTTGTAACACAATGTAATGCAGTATTTATAATTTAGTTTTATGTTAGCGAGGATAGCACAGGTAATAAATAGAGAGAAATAGCATGTGCCGAGTGATTGAAATATACTAATTGGTCGTTGTAATTTTCTATATTATTCCATTTCTAAATCAAAACTGACTTTCTCGGCTTCACCTTGCCGTATTATTGATACTGTCTGCGGCTCGCCTTCGTGTCATTTTTGATTTGGAAATGGAATTACTTATCACCAATTCTGGTAACTAATTAAAAATGATTGCCTGGAAATTATAAGCTTATTTACTTTCTTGCATACTTTTTAGACCTGCTTCTGCACAGGTTTCGTCAAAAGATGTACCTGGCGCACCGCCCACTCCAATTCCTCCCACCACTTCACCATTGATTTTGATAGGTAAACCACCTCCCAAGAGAAGAATATTGTTGGCCATATGATGCAAACCTTGTAATTCAGAATCTTTTGCAGCAATCTGTGCCAATTTTGATGTGGGTAATTTCAAACTAGCAGAGGTGTAAGCCTTGCGAAAACTGCTTTCGATAGTATGTGCACCGGCATTATCCATTCTTACTTGTGCTCGTATTACACCACTTTTATCGACAACGGCTACGGAGACTTGAAAACCATCTCGCTCACATTGTTGCATCGCTGCTGTTACTATCTTATTAGCCAATGATAGGGACAAGAAAGGTTTTTGTTCTTGGATGGCATAGGCAGTAATAGAAAATCCGCTGAGTAGCAATATAAATAAAAATCTTAATTTTATTTTATACATAGTGTTTCCAGTGAATTGAATTTTTATTTAAATGTAAGCATCGTAAATTTTAAATGTACAAATATTAAAAATTATTTATTTGTTAACAAAAGGCATTATCAGATCAATATTATCGATATGAATAGCATTGTATCATTAGAGATTAAGAAATTTATCGGCTAGATTGAGAAAAGGACCTTATTCCAAGAGTATTTTTTATTAAGTTATATCTCGGGTTAGTATAATTTTTAAACTATTCATTTTTATATCCTTTTTGCTGGGAGATGATTATGCAACAACTATTGTTTTACTTAATAATGTTCTATATGCTGGCTCTAAGTGGCTGTGGATATAATACATTGCAATCTACGGATGAACAGGTTAAAGCAAGTTGGTCAGAAGTCATTAATCAATATCAACGCCGAGCGGATCTGATCCCAAATTTGGTCAATGCAGTAAAAGGATTTGCTGCCCAGGAAAAAGAGGTATTGCTGGAGGTAACTAACGCTCGCGCGAAAGTAAGTAGTATCCAAGCCACACCGGAATTGATCGAGGATCCGGAAGCCTTTGCCAAATTTCAGAGTGCTCAAGCAGAATTATCAAGCACACTCGCACGTTTAATGGTTGTAGTGGAGAACTATCCACAACTCAAATCTGATGCTAATTTCCGTGACTTGCAGGCACAATTGGAAGGCACAGAGAATCGCATAACGGTGGCTCGTAACCGCTATATTAAGTCGGTTCAGGAATATAATGTGACCGTGCGTTCGTTTCCGAGCAATCTTACAGCAATGCTATTTGGCTTCCAGGTCAAACCTAATTTTACGGTTGAAAATGAAAAAGAAATCTCCGTTGCACCAAAGGTTGATTTTAATGTGCCAGTGCAAGCCAGGTAATATGAGTATTATTAGCTTTTTTTAAGTTGCCGCATAATAACATGATTTTTCCAAGAATGATCGGAGTCAATGCCAAATCATTGATGGTGATCCTATTGTATATTTTTGCTACGCTTTCTTGGGCCGAAATTGAAGTCGCAATTCCTCCGCTTAAAACTCACGTAACAGATTTAACCCATACGCTAACAAAGAGTGAAATCACTCAACTGGAGCAACAACTAGCAGAGTATGAAATTAAAAAAGGAACTCAAGTAGCTATTTTGCTCGTGTCAACGACACAACCCGAAACTATCGAACAGTACTCGATGCGGGTAGCTGAAGACTGGAAGCTTGGGCGTAAAGGAGTAGATGATGCTGTGCTTCTTCTCGTTGCCAAAAATGATAGAGCGCTACGCATCGAAGTAGGCTATGGACTCGAAGGTGTGCTTCCAGATGTTGTAGCAAAACGAATTATCGATGAGTTTATCGTACCGAAGTTTAGGAAAGGAGATTTTGCAGCTGGGATTCAGGCAGGTATTGATCATATTTTAAAAACTATCGAAGGTGAGCCGCTGCCACCACCTTCTATCAAGCGTGACACAGACATATCAAATGAACCAAGTATTATTTTGAACAACATTATTCCCATTTTACTGCTATCTCTCGTGCTTGGCAGAATGCTGCAGGCTATGTTTGGACGCCTGATTGGGGCCTCCGTTATAGGCACTATTGCTGGTTCAATCGTATGGTTTATTTTCTCCTCCCTGGCAATCGCTATTTTTGTTGCAATAGTTATTTTTATTCTCAGTTTATTTGAGAACCCCAATCAAGGGATTTATCGAGGCGGGCGTAGTAGCTGGCACGGCGGGGGCAGTTTTGGTGGTGGCGGATTTCGAGGAGGAGGGGGTGGTTTTGGTGGTGGCGGTGCTTCGGGGAGATGGTAAATGAATTTCCTGCGGATAATCAGACATCTTTTTCTGGGTCAAATCGCAATAAAGCGCATGCTTCCTTCTGCTTCCTTAGCAAGAATTGAACAGGCTATCAAACAGTCTGAGATAAATCATGATGGTGAAATATTGTTTGCGGTAGAAATTTCACTAAATCTAATCTCTCTACTGAAAAAACAATCTGCACGAGAAAGAGCAATTGATATTTTTTCATTGTTACGGGTATGGGATACGCCGCATAACAATGGTGTGTTAATTTATTTATTGCTTGCTGATCATGACGTGGAAATTGTAGCCGATCGCGGAATAAATGCTAAAGTGGATCATAAAGAATGGGAAAACATCTGCCAAGAAATAGAAGCAGCTTTCCAAAAAGGACAATTTGAAGAAGGGATATTGGCTGCCATTAGTGCAATTGATAATCTATTGAAAAAATATTTTCCCGTACCATCAAAAGGAGGAAAAAATGCACTTCCAGATAAACCTGTTATTTTATAAGCATAGTGAGGTTTTTAGCAATAAATAAAATATATATCATTTTACTAGCTATAGCATGTCCCCTATAAATTGATTATAATTTACAGATGACCTATCCGATATTATTTCGCCGTAAAGTATTATCCGTTCGTGAGAAGGAGAACCTCTCAATCGCGCAAGTGGCCAAGCGTTTTGGTGTAGGGGTCGCCAGCGTGATGCGTTGGATCAAAACTCCCGATCCCAAGACCACCCGCAACAAACCTGCCACCAAGATCAACATGGAAATGTTGGCGCAGGACATCAAGAATTATCCGGACGCGTATCAGTACGAGCGCACCAAACGGTTGGGTGTCAGCAAGCAAGGCATTAACCATGCTTTAAAGCGTCTGGGCGTGACTTATAAAAAAAAGCCTGTGTCACCCCAAAGCCAGCGAAAAAGAGCGGCGTATCTTCCAGCAAAAAATTGAAGACTATGAGCGAGCAGGCCGCGTTATCGTCTACCTTGATGAAAGCGGCTTTGCGCACGACATGCCACGCACGCATGGCTATGCGCCAGTGGGTGAGCGCGTCCATGGCGTAAAAAACTGGCATGCACGAGGTCGAACCAATGTGATTGGCGCTCTCATCGGAAAGACGCTGCTGACCATAAGTCTGTTCATCGCCAATATCACCGCTGACATTTTCTATGCGTGGATAACGCAGGACCTGTTGCCTAAACTTTTGCCCGCTTGCGTGATTGTCATGGACAACGCAACCTTTCATAAACGGCAGGATATCCAAACCGCCATTGCCAATGCCGGGCATACACTTGAATACCTACCGCCTTATTCCCCTGACTTAAATGACATTGAACCCAAATGGGCTCAGGCCAAAGCCATCAGAAAAAAGGAAGGTTGTTCCATCGAGCAGCTCTTTGCCGCTTATGAAATTTAAATCATTTTATATGGGATCTGCTATATAAATAAGATAATACATAAGTGATACTGCTTGATTCCAGGTATTTCTCGATCACGTTTGTAATAGGCTGCTTGCTTACTTTCCTGCTAAGGATTTAGCTAAAAATAACTTCCCGAAATCAGATTGTTTGTGGGACTGCCCGGTAGTTCCAGCGAGGAAGATAGTCATCAAAGATGATCCTCATATTTTCAAGAAAATTCTCTGCACACTTTTTTCCTGTAACGTAAACCCCGGTCAATATATCCACGGTTACTTTTAAACCCTTGCAGGTTTTAGTCTTCTCCATAAATTGTTTGGCAATGGCGACCGAATGAAACACCACACCCTGGCAGGCACGCGTAATGTGCGAAAACAACCGGTGTTCAATAGGGTTGTACTTTGAGCAGTAAGGCGGATAGTGGGCAACACGAATTTCCAGTCCCAGCCGTTTGGCAAGCACCTGCAAAGCTTCCTTGAACACATGTCGATTGGCGGCGTTACTGCCGCCACCATCACAGAGAAGCAACAACCGCCGGGCCTTGGGATAGTGCTGGCAACCCTGCTGTTTCCACCAATGCGCAATACTGTCGCAACAAAATTCACTGGTATCGTGGCTGGTATTTAGGTTCATATGCCCTTCGTTTCGCGCCAGATCATAGATGCCATGCGGAATCAATTTGCCTTCACCGGCACTGGGAAAATCATGATCCAAAGCATCTACAGGCGTCTGTGTATAGGTGTAACCTTCTCGACTGAAATTGCCAATCAATTCCTTCTTTTTGGAATCAATACTGATCACAGGCTCTTCCTTGGCCATATACGCTGCCTTAAGTCTGGCAATGTTTTGAAACTGGGCATCCCGATCAGGATGGGCTCCCAGCGTTTTTTTCTTACGCGTTTTACGCTGTCCTAAACCATGTTTCTTTAATAATTTACGTACCGTGTACCGACTTGCTGATGTGCCCATTTCAGCCAGGCGGCGACTAATTTCGCAACGTGATAGATTGGTCCATAAGACACCTTCGCGCATCGGATCGCCGGCGGTAAATTCCGCAAGTAGCCTGAGGAAATTTTCTTCCAGGGTAGGCTTGTGAACCATTGCATTTTTACGTCCCGCACCTTTTTTTTCTGATCCGGCTCGGCGCAGGATCCTCACTCACTTCCAGTTCTACCAGACCACGTCGCACCGTCTTGGGATCCATATCAAATAACCCAGACACATACTCAATACCGCCGTGCCCTAGCTTGGCCGCTTCAATCCCCGCATACCGCCGCCGATCCTTTTCTGATAGCAGCAGAAACAACCGCTGCATCTTCAGTTCAATGCTTTTATCGTAAACAGCCACAATTTGTCATTCACCAATTATAAATTGGCTTTATTATCCATAATCCTGCATGAACATTCTAATCCAATTTCTGGAAGTTATTTTTGACGACATCCTAATTTCATCACTATCAAATGCAGCAGAGGAAATACAGCAAACATTTATTAAAGAAAATGAGCTTGAGGTTTTCGTACGTGATGATTGCCCACATTGCGCAAAAGCCAAAAAATTTCTTTTAAGATTTGGAAGCGAACGGCCTTGGTTACGCATAGTTTACCGTTCAGTCGATCACGATGTATCTGCTAGTGATGATTTGATGAAATATTCTCAGAAAGCAGGTGTCTGGCCACCCGGCGTGCCTGCATTTTACTTCAAAAATCAACTACTTGTTGGTTTCGATAATGCTGATCATATTGGTATTTTATTAGAATCTTTGGTGGATCAAACTACGACAGACAAAGAGGCAAAGAGCAATCAGATTGAGACAGCGCTATTCGGTACTATCAGTGTTTTCCAGTTGGGTCTACCACTGTTCACGTTAATAGTAGGCTTGCTTGATGGCTTAAATCCATGCGCGATGTGGGTATTGTTATTCTTACTCTCGATGCTTGTGCATTTGCAAGACCGTAAAAGAATGGCGCTTATTGCCGGTATTTTTGTTTTGGTTAGTGGAATAGTTTATTACGCATTCATGGCAGCTTGGCTCAATGTTTTTTTATTAATTGGTTTGTCGGCTGTCGTGAGATGGATATTGGGCGGGATGGCATTAATCGTTGGTGGATTGAATATGAAGGATTTCATCTTCTGGAAAGGGGGGTTCTCATTATCTATTCCAGATTCTGCTAAGCCTGCTCTATATGCTCGAATGAGAGCAATTCTGGCTACAAACAGGATGCTATCTGCTCTGATAGCAGTTGCGGTATTGGCAGTCATGGTTAATTTTATCGAATTATTATGCACAGCAGGTTTTCCCGCCATCTATACCGCAATATTGACTCAGCAGGATTTACATCCAATAACTTATCATGCATATTTAGGTCTTTATATTCTTGGATACTTGACAGATGATGCGCTCATGGTGGGAGCAAGTGTAATTGCATTAAGTAGCCATAAGCTTACGATGCAAACAGGGCGCTTACTCAAGCTAGTTAGTGGATTATTGATGCTGGGATTGGGAGGAATACTCATTCTGCGTCCAGCATGGTTGGTATAACTTTCTGAAAAGCTAAAATTAATTAGTTTTCTTAGATATTAATTATTAGATTCTGACTGATTTCCAATATGTAGATTTCCAGTAACGATCATCTAATCTGGATATCGTTACTCCTCTAGATCTGGACGCATGAATAAATTTTCTATTTTCAAGGTAAATACCTACATGATTTGATCTTTTATTAGTTCTAAAGAAAATTAAATCACCTGGTTTAAGATCATTTTTACTTATTATTTTTCCTAACCTTGATTGCTGGGTTGCTGTTCTTGGTAATTCCTTACCTAATCCTTTTTTATAAACAATATGAACGAATCCTGAGCAATCGATTCCGTCTTGACTTAACCCCCCAAGCTGATAGCGCACTCCCTGCCATTTTTTATAATTTTCATACAAAATATTTTTTACAGAGTGTGAATTTATTTTGTCATCATTTTGGATGTGAGAGGGCTGTCTATTAAAATTTGCCTCCTTTTTTCCTATTGATCCACAACCAGTTACTAAACATGCGTAAATAAATAAAATGACAATGTTCTTATCAGACATGCTTTTAATTTATACTTACATGATATATTAATAAAAAGTATATCAAGGAATAATATAAATGGAAAGTATTGTTTATATTAAAATTTTATGAAGCTTTTCTTATCTGAAAATTTTTATGGATAGATTAGTTCTAGAGATTAAATATTTTTTGCTTAATAATATATGGTAGAAAAAGTAGGAGCTAGACATTTCCTTCATCTTTTTTCCTCATTTGGATCTATAAAAAAGCTGCAAACATAGTATTGTAAAAGCCTTACGATTGAATGAGAAAAAGTCACTCAATGGGGAAATTAGGTTTTGTGCGGAATTTGAGCAAAAATTACTGGCAAATGTAATAGATGCGGTTGTGCAGGAGATAGCACAATTTGAGGAGAAGTTGCGTTGTTCATCCCCGGTCGCTGAGTACACGTATGCTGTGATCAAGGTGGAAGTGCTATTATTCCATTTCTAGATCAAAAGTTAATTATTAACTATGGAAAGTTATTGAATTTACATCAATAAATAATTCAATAAATATCCTTTAAATTTAAAAACGGAATTAGCTCTGAGTCCAGGCTGTGTAATGAGAATACCGAGAAAGGGACTAATGTTAAAACTAGAACGAGCGATCGATTGATAAACTTATTACATTTCAAACCAAAACTGACTTTGTCGGCTTCACCTTGCCGTATAGATTGATACTGTCTGCGGCTCGCCTTTGCGCCATTTGTGATTTGAAAATGGAGAGGTTATTTGAGTACTTTGCGAGAGATTATATTAGTGGTTGCACAAAAAGCGGTTATTGATCGCATAAATTGGATTAATTTTTTCAATTTTTTATAGCTGGACCATTTCGATCTCATAGTTTAGCTGTTGAAGCATTAAGAGAGGGTCATTAGATTGTGTAATAGGTCTACCAATTACCAAATAATCAGCACCATTTTGTATCGCTTCTTGGGGTGTTGCTACACGAGCCTGATCATTTTTATTACCATTCAGAGGACGAATTCCTGGTGTTACCAAGCAAAAATCTTTTGAAATGATTTTTCTAAGCTGCGGGGCTTCCATGGCTGAGCAAACTACACCATCCAGACCACAATCGCTGGCAAGTAAAGCAAGGCGTTGTACAATATCGATGGGTTCTTCATTCAAGCCTATCTCATAGAGATCGCTCTTATTTAAGTTGGTAAGTAATGTTACCGCGATGAGCTTTGTTTTTTTTGTGGAGAGTGCTTCTTGAGCAGCAATAAGCATTTTTCTCCCTCCCAACGCGTGAACATTAACCATCCATACGCCCAGATCTGACGCAGCTCGACAAGCATTTGCTACCGTATTCGGAATATCATGATATTTTAAATCAAGAAAAATATCAAAACCGTAACTCATCAATTGTTCAATTAATTGCGGGCCAGCACTAGTAAAAAGTTCTTTACCAATTTTTATTCTACATAAATTCTTATCTAATTTGGATGCAAATTCAAGCGCCTGTTTTTTATTAGAAAAATCAAGCGCAACAATAATACGGGGATTATTCATGTAGTCACGTTAGGAGCATTATAATTTTTTTCTTAATCTTTTGATTAAACAAAAGAAATATCCCAAAATAATACCTAATGCAAAAAATGCTAATAGAGCTACTATTAGTGGAGCTTGCCATTCAAAGCCAAAATAATAATGAATAGTTATTATTTCAGTATTTTTTGCGGCAAAGCTAACTAGGAATAAGAAAAGTATTATATTTAAAAGCCAATTAAAAAAATACATAAGCTTTACATTATATAAAATATGAAGATGCTCTCTTCGACCAATAATTGCTATTAGTTCAAAAAGAGCATCCTCTATATTTTAAATGGATTTATTATGCTCTATCTTTTGCTTTAAAATCAACGCGTTCACGCATTTTCTTTCCAGCTTTAAAATGTGGAACATATTTTTCAGGTACATGAACCTTCTCTCCTGACTTTGGGTTGCGGCCAACACGAGCTGGCCTGTAATTTAAATCAAAACTGCCAAAACCGCGAATTTCGATACGCTCCCCTCTAGAGAGGCTATTAGCCATCGCATCAAGTATCATCTTGACGGCTAATTCAGTATCTTTTGCCAAGAGCTGAGGGTATCGAGCAGCAAGCTTGGAAATCAATTCAGATTTCGTCATCGATGTCCTTTATTGTTCTTCAGAGTTTTTGCTATCCATTTTAGCTTTGAGCAATGCTCCCAGATTAGTAGTACCTGTACTGGCAGGAGTTTTAGTGGTGACCATCTGTA
The DNA here is from genome assembly GCF_001007935.1 of Nitrosomonas communis. NCBI lineage: Bacteria > Pseudomonadati > Pseudomonadota > Betaproteobacteria > Nitrosomonadales > Nitrosomonadaceae > Nitrosomonas > Nitrosomonas communis. The sequence continues at coordinate 2,663,912 of NZ_CP011451.1, read as the reverse complement.
ATGCACTATTTTCTTCATATTGATCTTTTGCTTTTATGGAAAGATTGATATTACGATTCTTACGATCAATATTGATGACCATCGCTTCAATCTGATCCCCCTCTTTGAGCTGAGTCCGTATATCTTCAATTTTGTCACGAGATACTTCAGAAGAACGCAAATAACCTTCAACTTCTTCAGTTAAAGCGATGACTGCACCTTTGGCATCGATTGATTTTACAGTGCCCTTGACAATACTATTTTTATCGTGTGCTGCAACAAATATAGTAAAAGGATCTCCTTCTAACTGTTTTATTCCCAGGGAAATACGTTCTTTCTCAACATCAATCGATAATACAACGGCTTCTACCTCATCACCTTTTTTATAATTTAGTATGGCTTCTTCACCTGGCTGAGTCCAGGAAAGATCAGATAAATGAACTAGGCCGTCAATATTGCCCGGTAAGCCGATGAATACCCCAAAATCAGTGATAGATTTTATTTGACCCTTGACCTTATCACCTTTTTCATGGCTCATTGCGAATTCTTCCCAAGGATTAGGTTTGCATTGTTTCATTCCAAGAGAGATACGACGGCGCTCCTCGTCTATCTCAATAATCATGACCTCAACTTCATCACCTAATTGTACTATTTTGGAAGGATAGACATTTTTGTTGGTCCAATCCATTTCAGAAACATGCACTAAACCTTCAATTCCTTGTTCAATTTCTACAAAGGCACCGTAGTCTGTGAGATTAGTTACTTTACCAAAGAGGCGTGTGCCTGGAGGATAGCGTCTTGAGAGACCCACCCATGGATCCTCGGTTAATTGCTTCATGCCTAAGGAAACACGGTTTTTTTCTTGATCAAATTTAAGCACCTTGGCTGCCACTTCGTCGCCAACATTAATGATCTCTGAAGGATGTTTTACACGACGCCAAGCTAAATCTGTGATATGAAGGAGTCCGTCTATTCCGCCTAGGTCAACAAACGCACCATAATCAGTAATATTTTTAACAATACCATGCACAATAGCGCCTTCTTGCAAGTTTGCCAATAGAGATTCTCGATCCGCTCCTTGAGTTTCTTCTAGCACCGCGCGTCGAGATATAACAACATTATTGCGTTTACGGTCGAGCTTAATGACTTTGAATTCCATTTCCTTATTTTCATAAGGAGTAGTGTCCTTGACGGGTCGGATATCTACTAATGAACCAGGTAAGAAAGCACGAATACCGTTGACCATGGCAGTTAATCCACCCTTTACCTTACCATTGACCATGCCATTTACTATGGTGCCTTTTTCCATAGCTTCTTCCAGGTCATGCCAAGCATTTAATCGTCTAGCTTTATCTCTGGACAAGCGCGTTTCACCAAAACCGTCCTCGAGCGCATCAATAGCAACACTGACAAAATCTCCTACCTTAACTTCAATCTCGCCTCTGTCATTTTTAAATTCCTCAATAGGAATATAACTTTCGGATTTGAGGCCTGCATTGACCACTACAAAATTATAGTCAATTCGCACAACTTCTGCGGTGATGACCTCACCTACACGCATTTCTTTACGTGTAAGGCTTTCTTCGAAGAGTTTGGCAAAATTTTCTGAGGAAGGGGTTACGTTGGAAGCAATAGTCATTATAGAAAAATACCCGATTTTAATTTCATCCCATAAATGAGATGGTGAGTTAGTTAAAAGTTAATCAAAAATTACTTGAATTATAAAATATAGTTTTATTTAAAAAATAAAACCTCTTCTCATTAAATTTAATTCTTGCAGGCCGCATTATGCAACCGCAGTACTTCATTAACAGCCTCCTCAATACTGAGAAAAGTTGTATCTAACAATTTTGTATCTACTTGTTGCTTTAGAGGAGAAATATCGCGATTGCTATCACGCGTATCGCGTTCATAAATATCCTGCAATATGGATTGCATGTTAGCATTTATTCCTTTCTCTATCAACTGCTTATAGCGTCGTCGTGCTCGCTCTTCTGCACTGGCAGTAAGAAAAATTTTAAGGGAAGCATCTGGAAACACAGCTGATCCCATATCTCTGCCATCTGTTACTAATCCAGGTGATTGGCGAAATGCACATTGGCGCTGCAGTAATGCTGCTCTTACTGCGGGTTGGCCAGCAATTATAGAGGCCAGTTTACTGCATTGTTCGCTACGTATAGCATCTGAGACATCTTCTCCATTTAATAGAATAGACGAGCCATCGAAAGTTGCATTTAAATGTGAAGCAATATCTGCTATGTCCGACTCATTCGCACAATCAGTATTTGATCGTATTGCTACCAACGCCACTAGACGATAAAGTGCGCCACTGTCAAGATAATGGTAAGCAAGTTTTTGAGCAACCATTTGTGCGACTGTACCTTTTCCAGAAGCTGAAGGACCATCAATAGTAATGACTGGAATAATGTGACTTTCCATAAAAACCTCTTGAGTAAAAATATGAGAACTCGTAGTGTCAGGAATGCACAATCATCGCAAATTTTTCAAAATAATCTGGGAAGGTTTTAGCGACACAACCCGGATCATTGATGCGTAGAGGGACACCTAGCGATACAAGAGAAAAACACATCGCCATCCGATGATCATCGTATGTATCGATGATTGCATGAGGAGTTAATGCGGTAGCAGGTGGTGTAATCCGTATAAAATCCTTGCCTTCCTCAACCAGAGCGCCAACTTTACGCAATTCCTTTGCCATTGCTGAAATACGGTCAGTTTCCTTGACCCGCCAACTCGCAATATTTCTGAGTGTAGTCGTTCCTTTTGCAAACAAGGCCGTTGTGGCTAATGTCATGGCTGCATCGGGGATATGATTGCAATCAAGATCAATAGCTTGCAGAGACTGACGAGAAGTGTCACTAATTGGCGAAGAAGACTCAATCCAATTTTTTCCTTTTGTGATATAAGCGCCCATTTTTTCTAACGCATCAGCAAAATGAATATCGCCCTGCAAACTCTCTGTACCTACACCTTCCACGCGCACGGGTCCGCCACCAATCGCTCCAGCAGCCAAAAAATAGGATGCTGAGGAAGCATCTCCTTCTACAATTATTTCACCTGGACTCTTGTATGCTTGTGGGGCAGTTACTGTAAATTGTTGCCAATTTTCTTGTATGACTTGGACACCAAATCGTGCCATTTGAGCCAGAGTAAGTTCAACATAAGGTCTTGAAATAAGTATGCCATTAACCATAATTGTGGTAGTTTTACTGGTTAAGGGTAACGCCATCAGGAGTCCGCTGAGAAATTGACTCGAAACATCTCCTTTGATTGAAATGGCTTTGGTTTGTATTTTAGCAGGCTTAATCTCTAAGGGAGGAAAACCTTCATTTCCAAGATAAGCAATATTGGCATTTAATTGACGTAGAGCATTTACTAAATCCGCAATAGGGCGTTCATGCATGCGGGCTACGCCAGATAATCGATAATGCCCTCCCATTATCGCAAGCACCGCCACGAGAGGACGAAAAGCAGTACCAGCATTACCTAGAAATAAATCAGCTTGTTTGACTGGGAATTTCCCTTCAATACCTTCCACGCTGTAATCATTTTTATTAATTTGATTGATTTTAACTCCGAGCGTTTCAAGTGCCTTCAGCATTTGTGCTGTATCATCGGAAATCAGCAGATTCTGAACCAGGGTTTTACCGTTTGCTAGTGCTGCAAGTAAAAGGATACGATTAGAGATGCTTTTGGAACCTGGCAGTTGAATGATGCCACGTGCAGCATTAGCAGCAGGAAGATCAAGCCAGTCCATAAATTTTCCGAAAAATAAATATACTATAGGTCTTCATGTCTTTTTTATAATGGCAAATTAGCTGAGCAGGGCAGGATAGTCTAGGGTAAACAAAAGTTATGAATAGAAGGAGAACGTAAATTTGTAGTGCCTGCTATAATAATAAATTTTCTAGCGATACGACTAGCTAAAAACTCGAGAGCTAGGATTCATATTTAATTAAATTATAATTGATAGGTAATGGGACTGAGCAATGGAAGATGATTCTTTAAATTCACTAATTATTTCTGTACTGGCTATTCCATTTGTCATTGCAATCCAACTCTGGGTAAAAGACCGGAGAGATCGCCGACGTAATAATGATGGTGAAGTAGAGTTTAAGACCACGCGTGAAGCACTTTTTTCATTTTTGATAGAAGGAATAGCGGTAGTTGGAGGATTGGCCATTCTTATTGCTGCAACATCTGGAATTGCTAAGTATATTATTAATGTTTATGGCTAATTGAGCCTCAAAAAGCCTATTAAGGCTATATAGTATGAATACTGTAATTGAAAGAAAATCTCATTACAGTATTCACTTTTTAATGCGAAAAATAAAGAGATATTAAAGGATTAATGTAGAAGATAATAAGTCTGATGAGCGTACAGTTGGACTCTTATGCACGTTTTTTCTTACTTGAAGACGGTGATGTTTTAACTTCACTTATATTTTCTATTTTTGCTTTGGAAGCCTTCTGCTCAAATTCAAACTCTATTTTACCTTCTTTTCCGATTACCAAATAAGCCGAGAATGGTCGTCCTTTCTTGGAAATAAATTTAGTTAACAAATCAGTCTTCCTTGTTTGTAGCAATTTAACGATTTGCTCCTGTTCGATAGCTCGGCTGAGAATAATTTTTCCGGTTTTAAAGTCGCATGTGTGCGTTGCGCCTACTGCCTTTTCGCAGACATAATATAATCCGTGCTCATAAACAGAATTGCTGCATTTGGGGCATTTGCCGAGAGGGTGTTGGTTGGAAAAATCAATTGCATCAGCCTCTTCCATATCATTGCTACCAAACTCAAATTTCATCTCGAAGGTATCAGTAAGCTTAATGATCGCGTTAAATAAACGTCCCATTTTGCTGCGAAACCCTTGCAATGGACCAATTTCACCTTTTGAAATGAGAGTTTCCATTTCTTCTATTTCGAATTGCCGTCCAGCCAGAATTTTCCATAGAGCAAAATCACACTGTTGGCATTGAAATTTCTTGTATGTCTCTTGTATCACTCCCCCACATTTGGGGCAGGGGACTTTGAGCGTCGCAAAATCGCCACTGATCGTTTTTCCACGATGATTTTTTGCTTGCTCGACAATATGCTTCGTCATGTCAGCAATTTTAGCCATGAACGCTTCACGCTTTAGTTTACCTTGCTCGATCTGACGTAATTTGAATTCCCAATCACCTGTTAATTCCGGAGAGATCAACTCAGGTATTTTTAGCCCGCGCAATAAGGTAACAAGCGAAAATGCTTTGGCAGTCGGATATAATTCTCGTCCCATGCGCTGTATATAATTTTCTGAGACGAGACCTTCAATGATGGCTGCACGCGTGGCCGGTGTGCCAAGCCCTTTTGCACTCATTGCTGCCCGTAATTCTTCGTCTTCAACTAGTTTTCCCGCTCCTTCCATAGCAGATAACAGAGTTGATTCATTGAATCTCGCTGGTGGCCGAGTTTGATTGGAAATGACCTTGATTTCCTCAGTAGTAGCTGATTTATCAGCGCTGATCGCAGGTAAAACAGTGCCATCATTCTTATCATCATGTATGAGAGATTTGCCGTAAACGGCTTGCCATCCAGCATTAATCATAATTCTACCCTCTGTTTTAAAGGGCTCGCCTTCAACGCGCGTAATACGAGTTGTTACAAGAAATTCTGCAGCTGGATAGAAGATTGCAAGAAAACGTTTGGTTACCAGATCGTAAAGCTTTGTTTCCGCATCATTTAATTTTTTTGGCTCAAGTGAAGTTGGAATAATGGCAAAGTGATCGGAAACTTTCGTGTTGTTAAAAATACGCTTATTAGGTTTTACCCAATCAGAATCCAGAATTTGCTTGGCGAATTGGTCGTATTCAGTGGTTACCAGTGCATGTAGGGTATCTTTTACAGGCGCAATGTAATCTTCCGGAAGTGCGCGTGAATCAGTACGTGGATAAGTTAATACTTTATGTTTTTCGTAGAGCGCCTGTGCCAGCCCTAATGTTGTTTTAGCAGAAAAACCAAAGCGACTATTGGCATCTCGTTGTAAGCTTGTGAGGTCGTATAATAACGGACAGGTTTCTTTTGCAGGCTTGCTTTCTTCGCTAACTATGCCTGGTTTGCCTTGACATTTGATCTTGATCGCTTCTGCTTTATTTTTCTCCCATATACGTTCTGCTCTGGCTTCACTATTTTCTTTATCTTTTGAAAATTTTTCATCAAACCATTTTCCTTTGTAGTGATCATTGTTATTAGAAAAAATAGCGTGGATCTCCCAGTAATCTTTGGGCACAAATTTCTTGATGGCTTCTTCCCGTTCAACCAGTATGGCTAACGTTGGGGTCTGAACACGTCCCACAGTGGTTTTATGGAAGCCACCTTCTTGAGAATTAAACGCCGTCATTGCACGGGTACCATTAATCCCAACTAACCAATCTGATTCAGAACGACTGACAGCGGCTTCTGCTAATGGCTGCACTTCACTATCATCAAGTAATTTAGAGAAAGCCTCTCGAATGGCAGCAGGTGTCATGGATTGCAACCATAGGCGTTTAACGGGTTTTTTTATATCCGCGTAGCGAGTGATATAACGAAAAATTAATTCTCCTTCTCGTCCAGCATCACAAGCATTAATTAGCGTACCCACATCTTTTCGCTTGATCAGTTTTATCAATAATTTCAATCTATTAGCTGTTTTTTCGATGGGGGCAAGATCAAAATAGGGAGGAATAACTGGTAAATGATCAAAGCTCCATTTGCCGCGCTTGACTTCATAATCCTCCGGTACAGTCAGCTCAAGCAAATGGCCAACCGCAGAGGATAAAACGTATTCGTCGCTTTCAAAATAATCAGTTTCTTTAGTGAAATTACCTAATGCACGGGCAATATCTGTTGCCACGGAAGGCTTCTCGGCGATGATCAATTTTTTGCTCATGAATTTTGGCTAGATAATGATATTTATTATTAATTACAAAATTGAAATATTCAGATTATTCAGAGAAGTCAAAGGTACATTTTGTGCGCCTGACCCCTTTATTTTAAGGGCAGTTATTGCCCATTAAATAAAGAGTTTATATAAAGTCGAACAGAGTAATTGTTTTGCAACAATTAATGCCGGTATCGCGGATTACTCGCTATGAATAAAGTTTCCAGAACATTGGGGTCGGTTAATTGATTTTGTATCCATAGATCAAGCAAAACGACAAGCTTAATCTTTTCCAGACTGGAATTATTTCCATTCATTTTAAGAACACGGTCAATTAATAATTCCCGTTGTAGTGGATTAAGAATACCTGCCTGCTCAAGAAAAAGAATAAATCCAAGTCCTTCCTTATCAATTGCTTCCATTTCAGAAGGCATGAACCATCGTAGTGATTTGCTTTGAGCAAGCGTTGCCGGATAGTGATCATTATCACCTTTTGTAAGATCTGATAACCAATTAAGTGCTTGGTTAATTTCATCCTCTCCAAAGCCAGCTATAGTTAATTTATGCGTTAAGGTTGCAGAATCTGGGCAACCTCCTCTGTCGAAATAATTTTCGAATAAGTAAATTAAAATTTCGTACATATAGACGCTCTCTTTCGCTGGATGCACATTAGCAGATTTTTTGTTGGATAAATTTTATCAATGGCATTAACGAACTCTCTGATAGCGGCCGCCAGGTAAGCTGGCAACCATTCCATTTAGCTCTAGTGTCAATAGCATGGCGGATACTGCTTCGACCGTCAAGCCACTTCGCATACATAAGGTATCGATATCGATCACGTCATAGCCCAAGTGGGGCAACAATAGCGAATCCTCTTGCGAATCACTAAAATCAAGTGTTATGTTGGTATTTTCATGGGATAACGCAGTCTGACAGTTAAGTTCATCCAGGATATCCTGAATATTTTCTATCAATTTTGCCCCTTGCTTAATCAATGCATGACAGCCCTTGGACAAAGGTGAATGTATGGAACCGGGTATGGCCATCACCTCGCGCCCCTGTTCTAATGCTTGTTTTGCAGTGATAAGTGAGCCACTGTGCAAAGTGGCTTCAACGACTAAACAGCCAAGACTCATGCCGCTGATAATTCTGTTGCGACGAGGAAAATTTCTGCCCAATGCAGGCATTCCCAGGGGAAATTCCGAAAGGATTGCACCTTCTTTTGCCAGCTGGTGTGCTAGCTCTCGATTTCTTGCAGGATAGACAATATCGAGCCCCGTCCCTACCACAGCAATGCTCGCTGAAATCCCGCGTAGGCCACCTTGATGTGCGGCAGTATCAATTCCTTGAGCCATTCCACTAACGATGCAAAATCCAGCATTACTTGCAGCTTCAGCGAAAGCACTCGCATTGATTATGCCTTGAGGCGTCGCATTACGACTCCCAACGATAGCAAGGGCAGGTGAATTGAGAAGTTTGCGTTGCCCTTTTAAGTAAAGCAAAGGAGGAGGATCGGCAATATTAAGCAGTAGCTTTGGATAATCATGATCTGCAAGGGTAATGATGTGGTTAGAAGGGTCTTCCAACCATTTAAGTGTACCATCGACTTTGCTCTTGTCTGCACGTCGGCCGAGGTTATGAGCGGCTTGCTTTTTTACGATACGTTCCAGTTGATAGGTATCCGCTGAAAGAATTTCTCTTGGGCTACCAAAGGCAATAAGTAGCTTTCGAATGGACTCACTACTTAAGTTATCTATTAAAATAAGATTAAGCCAGGATTCAACATCTGGCGGAGCTTTCATGGTAAAGAATAATGCTTATCGTGATATAAAAAAGATAATAAATAGAACTTATCATGGAAATAAGAAAGTCTATTTTTGTATAAAAAGTCTGCGAATAATTTCCACTCATTTTGATACGAACAATTTTAGTCTTATATATGGTCTATCAGGGCGTTTTTACTGCATCCAATACTTTAATTGCTTGAGAACTTTGAGTAATTAATGCATAAGATACTTTATCAAATACACGAAAAATAAGTACTAAGCCAATGCGTTCATCGGGTAATGCTATTATTTCGTCGGAAGGAGATTTTACTTCACTTTTCCGATAAACGGCGAGGACATGACCTTCCTTTAATCCGTCATGAGTGCCTTTATTAAGCGTGATAATAGCATTTTCACCGATCTCAGTTATTCCACCATAGACAGAGATAATACGTCCCTTGATAGCAAAATCTGGTGCATGAGGCATATAGTAGATGTCTTTATCAGGAGTAGAGGGAAGCAAGCGATCGCCTTTTAATATTTCTTGGACAGAATGTGTTACCGTAACAGAGCTGATCTTAGCAAAATTTTTTACTTCAATATCCCCTAAATAAATTGCTTCATACCCAAGGATGCGATTATTATCATCCGGATCCATCAATGCCTTACTCGCGCGAAAAACTTGCCATAAGGATCCTTTGTCATGAGGCAAATCCTGTACATAGATGATTTCTCCCGTGCTCAATATTACTCGGTTGTCACTAGAGCCTAATATAAGGGGGGCTTTATCTAGAGCGTGTCTTTCAATAACTAATGGCTGACTCAGAAATGGTTTGATTTTGTGGGTAGGAATAGTTGGGATGCCGTGCACTCCTAATTTTTCTATCCGCATTTTAGGAGATAATTTTATGATTGCTTTTTCCTCGGAAAGTTTTAATTGAATTCCTTTGGCTGTTTTTTCGAGGATAATGATATCGCCTGGATATATCATATGTGGATTTTTCATGGACTCCCGATTCTGATGCCATATTTCTGGCCACCGCCAGGGATCTTTTAAAAAGCGAGAGGCAATACTCCATAACGTATCACCTTGAACAACAACATAGCGATCGGGCGCATTATGATGTAGCTCAATTTCTGCTGCCTTAACGATCTCATCAGAAAAAACGAACATAAGTAAAATCGCGGATATAATCACACGCATAGATTTAACCTGGGTTTCTCATTTGGACGACGGAATAGTGTAGTGTAGGTTGCGCAAGTGCAGGGTAGGGCGCAACATCGCAGAAGGGTTGTTCCATTCCAAGGAACTGCAACGCAGCCATATGCTTGCAAAACGATTAATCCGCACCGGAAGGGAAACACCCGAAAGAGAAGAATAAAACTTATCAGAAAGATTTTTATATTCATAATATTAATATTAGAACGAGCGATCAACTGAGGAATCTAGGTTTCGTTTCTAATAGTTAAAGAGGTCTTTATTAAGATGCAAATCTTTAAATTGAATTGAACAGCATTCAAAGCTTACGATCTAACAGCAGAATTTATTAAACCGAATTACGCTAGTTTGCTATGGCAATTCTGAAAATATTACAATATCCGGATGAAAGGCTGCATAAGGTTGCAGTTCCTGTATCGACCATTACCGATGAAATTCATGTACTCGTTCAAAATATGACGGAAACGATGTATACCGCAACGGGAATTGGTCTGGCGGCGACTCAGGTTGATGTGCATCAACGTGTGATTGTTATTGATGTTTCCGAAACTCGTGATCAACTTCATGTTTTCATTAATCCGGAAATTATTGCAAGCGAAGGAGAATTTGATTATCAGGAAGGATGTTTGTCACTGCCTGGAATTTTCGAGAAAGTAAAACGAGCTGAAAATATTTCTGTTAGAGCAATGAATCTGAATGGCGATCTGTTTGAACTGGATGCTAGCGGTTTATTGGCAATATGTATTCAGCATGAAATGGATCATTTGATGGGTAAGGTATTTATTGAATATCTCTCACAACTAAAGCAGTCACGAATTCGATCAAAATTAAGAAAGCGACAACGTGATGCTAAATCCTAATTTACTGCGTCTTGCCTGAATCTTTTTCTTTCCAAGTAATGAATAGGTTGATCTGAAGATTTTTCCATGAGAATTATTTTTGCTGGTACACCAGTTTTTGCCGCCAAAGCATTGCTTTCTTTACTGAATGCTGAATATCAGATCGTATTAGTGTTGACTCAACCAGACCGTCCGGCAGGGCGCGGGATGAAAACTCAGGTGAGTGATGTAAAAAAAGTTGCACAAGCACATGATATTCCTTTGTTGCAGCCGCTTACATTAAAAACGGAAACTGTCCATACTCAATTAAAAGTATTTAATGCGGATGTGATGGTGGTCGCGGCGTATGGATTAATTCTACCTAAAGAAGTTTTAAAAATTCCACGTTATGGTTGCTTGAACATTCACGCTTCCCTCTTACCTCGCTGGCGAGGTGCAGCGCCGATTCAACGAGCGATATTAGCAGGTGACCAGGAAACGGGTATTACCATTATGCAAATGGATGAGGGGCTTGATACTGGTGATATGTTGCTGCAACGTGACATTCCTGTTGACGCTGTGGATACGGCGCAAACCCTTCATGATAAGCTTGCTGATTTAGGCGCGCAGAGTATTGTCGAAGCATTAGAATTAATGCAGCTTGGTAAATTGAGCGCGACTCCCCAGGATGAAACACTGGCTAGCTATGCTGCAAAGATCCAAAAAAAAGAAGCAGAAATTGACTGGCGAATGGATGTGGATCAAATTGATCGGAGTATTCGTGCTTTTAACCCTTACCCGGGAGCTTATACGTACTTTCAAGGTAGTTTATTGAAAATATGGCAAGCTAAAGCTGCTGTAAAAAATAATCCTGGTAAAGCAGGAGAAATCGTTACGACCGGCAGTGAGGGGGTCGTAGTAGCTTGTGGAAGAGGATCGCTGATTCTAGAGGTTGTGCAAAAACCTGGCGGAAAAAAAATGCCTATCGCAGAATTTATGGTGGGGCATTATTTACAGCCAGGTCAGTTTTTTTCTACCGTGGTGGATTGCTAATTCGGAATATGATTAAAGCTCAGCACCTCGCTGTTATCGCTATAAGACGTGTTCTTTCAGGCAAAAACCTAACGGAGGTTCTACAGGAGATATGGCAATCGAATCTGCCTCTTTCTCATCAACAGCAAGGCGCCATTCAGGATTTGAGCTATGGAGTATTGCGTTACTACGGGCAACTTAATGCATTACTTAATTTATTATTAGATAATACGCTACAAGATCTTAAACTGCGTTACTTATTATTGGTAAGTTTATATCAGCTGCAATACAGCAAAGCGCCTTCCTATGCAATTGTTGATCATGCTGTTTCTACTGCCCGTATTTTAAGTAATAAACGAGGCGCACCAGGATTAGTTAACGCTGTCTTGCGGAATTTTATACGTAATAGTTCTGCATTATGTGAGCAAGTTAGTAGTGATATTGGGAAATATTCCCATCCACAATGGTGGATTAATAAACTACGTAAACAATACCCCAACCATTATAAAACTATTCTGAATGCAAGCAATCAGCATCCTGCAATGACATTGCGCGTTAATGTCCGGAAAATTGGAGTTAAAGCCTACCAAGAAATGCTGGAGGAGCACGGTATTAAAGCTGATTTAATATGGGATGCCGCATTGAAGTTGGCGCAGCCATTGCCAATAGAGAAACTTCCAGGATTTAAGGATGGTTTGATGTCAATACAAGATGCAGGCGCTCAGTTGGCTGCACCTTTACTGGATGTGCATGAAGGTATGCACGTGTTAGATGCTTGTGCAGCACCAGGGGGAAAAAGCACTCATTTAATGGAATTAGCCCAAATAAAATTGACTGCGCTTGATAGTAATGCGCAGAGACTTAAACGTGTAGCAGAAAATTTTGAGCGTCTCGGGAATGAACCTCATCGTTTGGTATGTGGTGATGCGCTTTATCCTTCAGAATGGTGGGATGGCCAAGCATTTGACCGAATTCTGGCTGATGTACCCTGTAGTGCATCGGGCGTAGTCAGTCGTCATCCTGATATTAAATGGTTGCGGCGACAAACCGATCTATCCCTATTTGCAAGCAACCAAGAGAATATTCTCAATGCTTTATGGAAAATTCTGAAAAGAGAAGGAAAGTTGCTGTATATAACTTGCTCTATTTTTCATGAAGAAAATTTAATTTTAATTAAGGAATTTCTAAAATCGCATCAAGATGCTCGTTTATTACCTCTTTCGCATTCTGATATGGTTAATGGGCAGTTGCTGCCAAGTTCTTTACATGACGGTTTTTTCTATGCCTTGCTTTGTAAGACTTGATAGAACACTACGACTTAAAATATTGTTGCAGATGATGGCGACAATATTGCTGATTTCGTCGATATTATTAGCAGCACCAGCTCGGGGCGAAGGGGGAGGGGGAATAGAGATAAAATCGTTTACGCTGGAAGCAGTAGATAAAGGTTACCAAATAAATCTTGATGCTGATATCACGCTCAACAATACTTTAGAGCAGGCCCTAGAAAAAGGCATCATACTTTATTTTGTATCCAAATTCACACTCATAGATAGTCATTGGTACTGGCTAGATGAAGAGGTGGCTCGCAGTAAGCAGCGTATAGAGTTGAGTTATCATGCGCTCACCCGGCAATATCGTTTGAGTGGTAATCGAATGATGCCACAAGGCTTTGATACGCTGCAAGAAGCACTCCAGACATTGGGAAAACAGCATAATATTCCTATTGAAATCAATTCTACGCTGAAACAGGATGTAGAATACATCGCCACATTGCAAGTATGGCTGGATATTTCTCGATTAGCCAAACCATTTCAATTGGAATGGTTTAGTTCAAAAGATTGGAATTTAAGTTCAGAAAAAAAGGAATGGCGTATTAAATTGCCTGCGCCTCCTAAGAACCTACTATAAAGAGCAGCTATGAAGTACCTCATCATCATAGTTACAGGGCTTAGCGTAGTCATGCTGTTTTTACTGGCAACAGCCGGTGCTAATACTGAATTTCTTGAGCGTGTTTACCGCTGGCTGATTGGCTTTAATGTAATTTTTGTATTATTTTTGCTGATAGTTGTGGGGCTCTTGCTATGGAGGCTAAACAGGAGGCTAAAAGCAGGCGTATTTGGCTCTAAACTTGCAGTTCGCTTACTGATGGTTTTTTCACTGATGGCCATCCTTCCAGGGATTCTGGTGTATGGTATTTCGGTCCAGTTTTTAGGGAAAAGTATCGAATCCTGGTTTGATGTCAAAGTCGATGAGGCATTAGAGGGCGGATTAAATTTAGGGCAAACTATGCTTGACAATTTACTTGAAGAGCTCGAGAAAAAAGCCAAGGCTACTGCATTAACATTATCTGAATCACCTATAATGCCATTGTCAGCATTGAATCAGCTATTGGTTCAGTCGCAGATACAAGAAGCCACGTTGTTTAACCAGGATGGTAAAGCAATTGCTTTTTCCAGCATAGATGACATGGCGCTGTTTCCAGAAATACCCAACGCTGCCGCTATGCGGCATATTCGCATGCAGAAGAGCTATAGTGCAGTGGAATCTATTCCTGGTAATGGGCTGTATTTGCGAGTACTCGTTCCCGTGAATGTATTAAATCTTGATGATGATATCCGTGTATTGCAGGTTTTGCAGCAAGTGCCCCGATTACTTGCGGAGAATGCCGAGATTGTTCAAACAGGGTATCGCAATTACCAAGAGTTAACATTATCTCGTCATGGGTTGACTCGACTTTATGGCATAACATTAACATTAGCATTATTTTTAGCGCTTTTTTCTGCTCTTGCTGCCGCCTTCCTTATTAGTGAAAAATTAAGCGCACCGTTGGGTATGTTAGCTGAGGGAACAAGAGCTGTAGCACAAGGGGATTTTAGTAGACGCCATTCTGTGCAAAGTAACGACGAACTTGGCATACTGACAGAATCTTTTAATCTTATGACTGAGCAGCTTGAAGTAGCGCGTGCTACCACGCAACGGAATCAGCAGGAGATTGAAAATGCCCGGGCTTATCTTGAAAGTATACTGGCAAACCTTTCTTCTGGCGTGATGGTATTTGATGAAAAGTTACGCATCAGTACCGTCAATCATAGTGCTGAGCAAATTCTACAGACTCCGTTGACCAATCTGGTCGGGTTAACGATTGAAGAATGTGCCGAAAAAGAACCGAAATTGCGTGTACTCGCCACAGAAATACGCATAGGATTCAATTCCGCGGAAATGGGAGAATGGCAACGTCAAGTGTTACATTTTAGTGAAAATAAAGATCAAGTTTTGCTTCTTCGAGGGTCACACCTGCCTCAAGTGACCGGAGGAGGTGTTGTGGTATTTGATGATATCACCAGCTTACTGCAAGTTCAGCGCACGGTTGCATGGGGTGAGGTTGCCCGTCGACTTGCTCATGAAATCAAAAATCCTTTAACCCCTATCCAACTTTCTGCAGAACGTATGCAGCATAAATTAATGGAAAAATTAACTGGGCAGGATGCAAAAATTTTACAGCGCTCTACTGAAACAATTGTCAATCAGGTCGAAGCGCTTAAGAAGATGGTCAATGAATTTAGTGAATATGCACGTATACCTGAACTGGAATTATACCAGCTCGATTTTAATAGGTTGATACGTGAAGTACTTGCGTTATATGAGACTGCAAATACTCACTCAAGTCGCAGTCATGGCTCAAAAATTAATTTAGAATTGAGCGCTGAGCCTTCATTAATTCGCGGAGATCCTACAAGGTTAAGGCAAGTTATACATAATTTGCTGCAAAATGCTCAGGATGCTTTAGTTGATGTAGTAGAGCCTACGATCACCGTGCGAACTGAAACGCTCTCTAATAGTGTTCAGTTCAGCGTAAGCGATAATGGCAAGGGATTTGCAGAACAGATTAAAGCGCAGGCATTTGAACCCTATGTAACGACCAAAGTAAAAGGTACGGGTCTCGGGCTGCCAATTGTCAAAAAAATTATTAATGAACATAATGGTACAATCCAAATCGAAAACATCAAACCGCATGGAGCTAAGATCATCATTGTATTACCAAGATTATTATCTGATCACCCCATATCCATTCCTCTTCAAGTAACATGATAGAGAAAATAGTATTTGCGTTGTTGACTTGATAATAATGAATGCTACAAAGCGTTAGTTGCATTCCAGTTCTGGGGAGGGTAATTACAATATAATGGCCAACAATACGATTCTTGTTGTTGATGATGAAGTTGGCATACGCGAGCTCTTATCCGAAATCTTAAATGATGAAGGGTATCAGGTAGCTTTGGCAGAAAATGCAGAACAAGCTCGCAATTGGCGTAATCAAATTCGCCCCGACTTGGTACTTTTGGATATCTGGATGCCAGATACAGATGGCATAACATTACTTAAAGATTGGGCCAATAGTGGATTGCTTACCATGCCAGTGATAATGATGTCTGGACACGGTACCATTGATACTGCAGTCGAAGCAACGCGTATTGGAGCTGTGGGTTACCTTGAAAAACCCATACCTTTGCAAAAATTACTTAGCACTGTTGGGCAAGCTTTGCGTGGCGGGCAAAGTAAGCCAATTCCGACTTTTTCCCTGGCGAGTCTGGGTCGGGGAGTTTTAATTACAGAATTAAAAAAGAAACTCGAGCAAATAATTAATTTGAAAGTGCCTGTGCTGTTCATGGGGGAGCCAGGTGTAGGAATAGAGTATTGTGCACATTTCTTGCATCATATCAATACTCCATGGGTTGAGCCGGAATCATTTTCTTTTCTCGCAGAAAATCCACTCAATTTACTCGAGCAAGCAAAGGATGGTTTATTATTTCTTAGAGAAGTTGGCGATCTCAATAAATTAGAACAAAAAGGGTTGCTTCTGCTCTTGAATAAATTAGAGAAATATAATGTACGCCTAGTGTGTGCCACGACTTTGCCCTTGGCAGAATTAACCGCGCAAGGTATTTATAATCCTAAGTTATACGAGGTATTAAGCAGTCTTTGTATCAGCGTCCCTTCTCTTAGAATGCATCGTGAAGACATTCCCGAGCTAGCTAATCAAATACTCTCAAATTATATTGAATCAGGTGAAGCACCCTTCATTCACTTTAGTACAGCTGCATTGAATACGCTACGCAATTATGATTGGCCGGGTAATTTGGCTCAATTGACAAGTGCGGTA
The DNA here is from genome assembly GCF_001007935.1 of Nitrosomonas communis. NCBI lineage: Bacteria > Pseudomonadati > Pseudomonadota > Betaproteobacteria > Nitrosomonadales > Nitrosomonadaceae > Nitrosomonas > Nitrosomonas communis. Next base: position 2,647,013 of record NZ_CP011451.1, on the reverse strand, counting down.
CATTCGCTAGCTTTAACCTGTACCAGTAGTGAAATTTCAGCAGAGCTTGTGCAACAGACTTTAGCCCCTCCTTTATCGACAGCTATATCAATTGCGCCGGATATACCTTTAAATGTATCTTTGCGTGAAGCACGAGATTTATTTGAGAAAAATTATTTCGAAAAGCTGATTGACCAAGAAGGCGGTAATATGACGCGTGTTGCCGATCGTGCGGGCTTGGAGCGCACGCATCTTTACCGTAAGATAAAGGCGCTAGGTATTAAGTTGCGCAACCAGAATAGTTGAAATAACAATAAAAACTATGTTTGAGTAATCAATAAATCGATGTTGTAGAGCACTTCGTCTTAGGAGATAATATTGGTTTTTGCCAACTTTTGTTGTCATGTGGCGCGGAAGATGGATATTCTGTTTTTTGATTTTTTTAAGGGATAGTGAAGATGGGAGCATTTGAGGATTTTAACGCGCCAGTATTCAAGAATTTGACGAGTGCTATTCGTGCCTTGGCGATGGACGCAGTAGAAAAAGCTAAATCGGGTCATCCCGGCATGCCAATGGGTATGGCGGAAATTGCGGAAGTGCTTTGGATTCATCATTTGCGTCATAATCCAAATAACCCCGGATGGGCTGACCGTGACCGCTTCGTTTTATCCAATGGGCATGGTTCCATGTTGATTTATGCGCTCTTACATTTGACGGGTTATGATGTGTCAATCGAAGATATTAAGAATTTTCGACAACTTCATTCCAAAACTCCCGGACATCCAGAATATGGCTATACGCCAGGGGTAGAAACAACAACAGGGCCTTTAGGTCAGGGTATTACCAATGCGGTTGGAATGGCACTGGCTGAAAAAATTCTTGCGCAAGAATTCAATCGTCCTGGTTTTGATATTGTTAATCACTATACCTATGTGTTTCTTGGCGATGGCTGCTTGATGGAAGGTATTTCACATGAGGCCTGTTCTCTGGCGGGCACACTCGGGTTGGGTAAGCTCATCTGTTTTTATGATGATAACGGTATTTCAATTGATGGACATGTGGAAGGCTGGTTTACTGACGATACGCCCAAACGCTTTGAAGCATACGGATGGCATGTTGTGCCAAATGTAAATGGTCATGATCCAGATGCCATTGAAGCTGCTATCGAAGCTGCTAAAAATATTCCAAACAAACCCTCCATGATTTGCTGTAAAACTGTTATTGGAATGGGCTCTCCCAATAAAGCCGATACACATGCAGTTCATGGTGCAGCATTAGGGGAAGAGGAAATCGCGGCTACACGACCTCATATTGGGTGGCATCATCTTCCCTTTGAGATTCCTCAAGAAGTCTATGATGCATGGGATGCTCGCGCAAAAGGTCAAAAGCTAGAAAGTGAATGGAATAACAAGTTTGCAGAGTATGAAAAGAAATATCCTGAAGAAGCAACCGAACTTAAACGCCGTATGGCTGGGGAATTACCAGCTAACTGGCCAGAGCATGTTAACAGTGTTATAAATCGCGTTAACGCAAAAGAAGAGACGATTGCGACGAGAAAAGCATCACAGAATGCAATTGAAGGATTAGCTCCTATTTTACCAGAATTGATTGGCGGGTCGGCAGATTTAGCTGGTTCAAATCTGACGCAATGGTCTAGCTCAAAAGGAGTAAGCGCAGAAACCGGCGGGAATTATATTTACTATGGCGTGCGTGAATTTGGTATGAGCGCTATTATGAGCGGTTTATCGTTACATGGCGGTATCATTCCTTACGGTGCTACATTTCTGATGTTCTCAGAATATGCCCGCAATGCTTTACGCATGGCAGCTTTAATGAAAATCCGTAACATTTTCGTATTTACTCACGATTCAATTGGTCTGGGTGAAGATGGCCCGACACATCAGCCGATAGAGCAAACGGCAACGTTACGCTTAATACCTAATATGGATGTATGGCGACCCTGTGATACAGTCGAATCAACTGTAGCCTGGGCACGTGCAATTGAACGCACAAATGGACCGACGACACTTATTTTCAGTCGTCAAAATTTGCCTTTCCAGAAAAGAGATGCGGCAACTATCAAACTCATTGATAAAGGAGCTTATATTTTATCTGAAGCCGCTGATGGCAACCCACAAGCAATTATTATCGCAACCGGATCAGAAGTGGCGCTAGCCATGGCTGCGCAGAAAGCATTATCTGCCGAAGGTATACAGGTACGTGTCGTATCCATGCCATGCACTAGCTTGTTTGATCGCCAAGACCAAGCCTATAAGGAAAGTATACTGCCACCAGGCATTAACCGAGTTGCAGTAGAAGCGGGTGTAACAGATTACTGGTATAAATATGTCGGATTTGAGGGAGAAATCATTGGCATCGACACTTTCGGAGAATCAGCTCCTGCTGAAGTGTTATTTAAATATTTTGGTTTCACTGTCGAGAACGTCGTTGATGCTGTGAAAAGAATAATATAAATCGTGTCGCCCATTTAGTAGACAGAAGAGACACACTTAGTTATGGTTTTTTTTTGTTTTGAGGAGCTTATGTAATGACAATAAAAGTAGGAATCAATGGGTTTGGTCGTATTGGCCGCATGGTGTTTCGTGCATCTGTTGAAAAATTCAACGATATCGAAGTAGTGGCTATCAACGATTTGCTTGAGCCAGATTATCTGGCTTACATGCTGACACATGATTCTGTGCATGGTCGTTTTAACGGTGATGTTGCAGTGGAGGGAAATACTTTAGTAGTAAATGATAAACGAATCCGCTTAACTGCGATAAAAGATCCTGCTGAGCTAAAATGGAACGAGGCAGGTGTTGATGTGGTAGTGGAGTCAACCGGGCTTTTCCTTACTAAAGAAACTTGCGAAAAGCATCTTGCCGCAGGCGCCAAGAAAGTTATTATGACCGCACCATCCAAAGATGATACGCCCATGTTTGTCTATGGTGTTAATGATAAATCTTATAATGGACAACCGATTGTTTCCAATGCTTCCTGTACCACCAACTGTCTTGCACCAGTCGCAAAAGTGTTGAATGATACCTGGGGAATCAAACGTGGATTAATGACCACGGTTCATGCAGCAACGGCTACCCAAAAAACAGTAGATGGTCCTTCTAATAAGGATTGGCGAGGCGGGCGGGGAATTCTTGAAAATATTATTCCTTCTTCTACAGGAGCGGCTAAAGCAGTGGGAGCCGTTATTCCCGAACTGAACAAGAAACTCACCGGAATGGCCTTTAGAGTACCCACGTCTGATGTATCTGTGGTAGATCTTACTGTGGAATTAAATAAAGAAGCTACTTATGATGAAATCTGCAATGTCATGAAAACTGCTTCAGAAGGTTCACTGAAAGGTGTGCTTGGCTATACTGCCGACAAAGTAGTCTCTACCGATTTCCGTGGGGAAAGCTGTACCTCTGTTTTCGATGCTGAAGCAGGAATATCATTAGACAAAAACTTTGTTAAAGTCGTTGCCTGGTACGATAATGAGTGGGGATACTCCTGTAAAGTGCTAGAGATGGTTCGCGTGATTGCCAGCAAATAAGCATTCAAAGAATCAAGGCAAGCATACGATTTACTCCGAGTAAAAGGCGCAAAAGTTTAAACTTCTTAATGAGATGTTAAAGAACAAGGTTATGATTTTACTCGGAGTTATTTTTTTCTAATTTCATCATGACTAGTGTATTTCTTTGAGTAAGTAAAGCAATCAATACTGCAAGTTATCCCTATTAATATTTAGTATATATTGGAGTTAATGTGTCTGTTATCAAACTCACCGATCTGGATTTGAAAGACAAACGCGTTTTTATACGCGCTGATCTTAATGTACCCATCAAAGATGGCAAAGTTACATCCGATGCGCGCATCACAGCATCAATGGCCACTATAAAATATTGTTTAGATCGTGGCGCAAGAGTTATGGTAACTTCCCATTTAGGTCGTCCGAAAGAAGGCGTATGGAGTGAGGAGAATTCGCTAAAACCTGTTGCCGATAATATTGCAGAACGTCTGGGTAAACCGGTCCGTTTGATCAAGGATTGGGTGAATGGTGGGTTTGATGTTGCGCAAGGCGAGTTGGTTATTCTCGAAAACTGCCGTTTTAATAAAGGCGAGAAAAAGAACGATGATGCTACTGCCCAGAGTTATGCTAAGTTATGTGACATATTTGTCATGGATGCTTTTGGTACCGCGCATCGAGCTGAAGCATCCACGCATGGGATCGCAAAATATGCTCCCGTTGCCTGTGCCGGCATACTTTTGACAGAAGAACTGGAAGCCTTGACTAAAGCTTTACACAACCCAGCACGACCTATGGTTGCGATTGTTGGAGGTTCAAAAGTTTCGACCAAGCTGACAGTACTTGAATCACTTTCTGAAAAAGTAGATCAACTGGTGGTAGGAGGTGGCATTGCAAATACCTTCCTTAAAGCTGCTGGAAAAAATATTGGGAAATCCTTATGCGAGGATGATTTAATTCCAACGGCAAAAATGTTGATAGACAAAATGAAAAAACGAGGTGCAATCATCCCAATCGCTGTAGATGTCGTGGTTGGTAAGAAATTTGATGCTAATGAGCCAGCTGTATTAAAAGATGCTGATGATGTATCAGATGATGACATGGTTTTCGATATTGGACCAAAAAGCGCGCAAGAATTGGCTGATATCATAATGAAGGCAGGGACGGTTGTTTGGAATGGACCAGTCGGTGTATTTGAATTTGATCAGTTCGGTGCAGGCACACATACCATCGCAAAAGCAATTGCTGACACCAAGGCTTTTACATTGGCTGGAGGTGGCGATACTATTGCTGCAATTCAGAAATATGGAATATACGATAAAGTGTCATATATTTCGACAGCAGGGGGGGCTTTTCTTGAATTCCTGGAAGGGAAAAAGCTTCCAGCAGTTGAGATTCTTGAATTGCGTGCACGTTAAAATTTATCTGAAAATTCTTTTAGAATGATTAGAAGAACAAAAATCGTTGCTACGCTGGGACCTGCTTGTAGCGATTCTACTGTTCTGCGACGTATGATTCTTGCAGGTGTTGATGTCGTGAGAATAAATTTTTCACACGGTACTCGCGAAGAACATATCGCTTACGCTGACCTGACTCGTAATCTTGCTCGCGCTACTGGTTATAAGGTTGGGATATTAGCTGATTTGCAAGGGCCAAAAATTCGCATTGGTAAATTTGATCATGGAAAAATCTGGCTCAAAGCAGGTGATGAATTCATACTGGACGCTGACTGTGAATTAGGCAATGAAGAGAGAGTAGGACTTGACTACAAGGAATTACCTAATGACGTGGAAGTTGGTGCGACATTATTATTAGATGATGGCCGCATTGTTTTTAATGTCACTAAGGTAGTAGGAAATGAAATATATTGCCAAGTCAAGCAAGGGGGGGTGCTATCAAATAATAAAGGCATTAATCGAAAAGGGGGTGGATTAAGCGCACCTGCACTGACTACTAAGGATAAACAGGATATCCAGACCGCTGCAGCATTGAAAGCAGATTATTTGGCGGTATCTTTTCCTCGCACAGGTGAAGACATCCGTCAAGCACGAACCTTAATGCAAGAGGCTGGGGGTAATAGCCTGATTATGGCGAAGATTGAACGCTCTGAAGCTATCTTGGCATTAGATGACATCTTAGACGCATCAGATGCGATCATGGTTGCGCGTGGTGATCTGGCCGTTGAAGTGGGGGATGCTGCCGTACCGGCATTGCAAAAGCGGATGATACGATCTGCTCGTGCTAAAAATAAACTCGTGATAACTGCAACACAGATGATGGAATCCATGATCATTAATCCGATTCCCACTCGTGCGGAAGTTTCAGATGTAGCCAATGCGGTATTGGATGGAACGGATGCGGTTATGTTATCTGCGGAATCTGCAGCAGGACAGTACCCGACCGAGGCAGTAGAAGCCATGGCAAGAGTATGCCTGGAGGCAGAAAAAGAATACATAGTAAATCAGAGCTTTGAGCGTTCGCCCGAAACCCAACTAGTTAGTATTGAAGAGGCTATTGCTCGTGCAGCGATGTATACTGCCACCGGTCTCAAAATTCGTGCTATTGCAGCACTTACTCAAAGTGGTGTAACAGCATTACTTATGTCGCGAAGAAGCTCAAAAGTGCCTATATTTGCCCTTAGCCCCCAGGAAGATACCCTTGGTAAGATGACTCTATTTCGGGGCGTTTATCCCATAGAATTTGGCCAGGGATTATTTGATCCAGAAGCTATTTTAGGTCTGGCAGAAGATGAGTTATTCAAGCGTGGAGCAGTCCGTGATGGTGATTTGATAGTAATGACTATAGGAGAGCCTGTTGGCAAATCGGGAGGGACTAATACCATGAAAATCGTTCGTGTAGGTGATCACAGAAAATCAAGAGATGTAAAAAGCACTGAAACAAATTCAGTATCAATAACTTCTTAAGTTTTCTTATCGTAAGTCAATTTAAAAGATTAATAATGCCCTTTATCGAGATACTTGCTTCGTATCAACTAATTTTTTTAATAAATCCGATACAAAATTTAAAATGAAGGAGACTTAAATGGCACTTGTATCATTGCGACAACTGTTGGACCATGCAGCAGAAAATGGATATGGACTACCGGCATTTAATGTGAATAATCTCGAACAAATTCACGCGATTATGCAGGCAGCGGATGAATGCAATAGCCCAGTGATCATGCAAGGCTCAGCTGGTGCGCGTAAATATGCTGGAGAGCCTTTTTTGCGTCATTTGATTGAAGCCGCGGTGGAAGCCTACCCACATATTCCTATTGTCATGCACCAAGACCATGGCGCTTCACCTGCAGTATGTGTAAATGCAATTCGTAGCGGCTTTTCTAGTGTCATGATGGATGGTTCCCTTGAAGAAGATGCCAAAACACCTTCATCCTATGAATATAATGTTGATGTTACCGCAAGAGTTGTTGCAATGGCTCATGCCGTCGGCGTTTCTGTTGAAGGTGAATTAGGCTGCCTTGGATCACTTGAATCCGGGATGGGCGAAGCAGAGGATGGTCATGGTGCGGAAGGTGTGCTGTCGCATGATCAACTGCTGACCGATCCAGAGCAAGCCGCCGACTTTGTGAAAAAAACTAACGTGGATGCGCTTGCTATTGCCATTGGCACGTCACATGGCGCATATAAATTCACACGCAAACCAACCGGAGATATTCTGGCTATTGAGCGTATCAAGGAAATCCACAAACGGATTCCTAATACTCATTTAGTAATGCATGGCTCAAGCTCTGTCCCTCAAGAATGGCTTGAAATTATTCGGGAATATGGCGGCGAAATGAAAGAAACTTACGGTGTGCCTGTCGAGGAAATTCAGGAAGGTATTAAAAATGGTGTGCGTAAGGTGAATATTGATACAGACATTCGGTTAGCTATGACTGGAGCCATCCGTCGTCATTTGGCTAAAAACAAGAGTGAATTCGATCCAAGAAAATATCTAAAAGATGCGACTGCCGCAGCTAAAGAAATTTGTAAAGCACGGTTTGAAGCATTTGGTAGTGCAGGGCAGGCAGGTAAAATCAAACCTACCTCGCTAGAAGCAATAGCTAACAGATATGCAAAAGGTGAACTAAAACCTATCATTGCTTAATAAGTAGAGACAGGGATAAAAAGGCTGCTCGAAATGGGTTGATGATCTTCCCAAACACCAGCAGCCTTAATTTTTTGCTATGTTTTTTTAACTATATTTTCTTAATATTGATATAAAGGTGCCTCTAAAAATTCAGAGTTCTAACCAAGACAAGGCGAGAACAAAAAATGTTGATGCAGCATATAACTGATATACCTGATAGGTAAAGGAAACATTTATTGTGAATAACGAAGTAGTGTGACGAGACGGGGTAAGCAGGCAACCCACGAAGCAGATGCTCGCAGACATAAATTCTCAGAGGTGCCCATAAAAGCAAAATGCGGTGTAGCAGCTCCGCATCTCAACGAGCTTCCCAGAAAAGGGGAGCGTGGTAGAAAAGTTGCAAGGCATCCTTTATTTCTGTATTCATTCGCTGGAGTCGCTGCTTATTCCATCCTAGAATAATTCCAGTCGCTTCTCGCGATACTAATGTCTTTGTCTTCGAGCCCGGGATTTGTTTAAGCAGTCTTTGAGTATTTATGCTGTCATTAATGGAGCCAAGGATATCTTGTAGCCCAGATAATGATTGGATATATTTTTTAACCTCGACAGGGGCGAAAAGCGCTTGAAAAAATTCTACGGCATAACGTTGTTTTTTTATGCTAATGCGGAGCGAATGGAGTGATGTGAGATCAAATTCTTCAACTTTATTCGTAGTATCAATAATGTGCTTATGGCAATTGATCAACACAGATTTCGTGAAATTAATCAATGCCATGTTGGTAACTGCTTTTTTCAAGGTCTTCGGTTGGCCTGGGTATTTAAATGCTTCTTCAAGATACAAATTTAACTGCAAAATCAATTTGGTATAACGTTTCGATTTGATACTATTGCGTGCAGCTTTATTGTGTTTTTTGCGTAATATTTCACATGTTTTTATGAGCGCAGCTATTCCTGTATGATCTTCAAAATTCTGCTGAATTTTCGGAAGCTGTTCTGTAACAAAAACATCCCAGTCACGTGCTGGATTCAATTGGTTCGTTAACCATTTAAGCTCATGTATGAGTGATACCTCATTTGGGATAGCAGACGCAAAAACATCAAAAGCTGTGCGGAGCCGACGCAGCGCAATACGCATCTGATGGAGATATTCAACATCAATACGCGTTATCACGCCATGTTCATTTCTGGTCAATTGATCAAGGCAGTTTTGTGCAATCAGAGTAAAAGCTGTCGTTAAGTCCATATCAGCTTTAAGCTCAACAGGCAAGGCTTTAACAGGAGGATTTTTATGTCCCGTATAAAGCATATAGCCTCGTTCAGCCTTACTTATGTTTTCCAGTCTGAGTGGGAAAGGAAGTATCTGGACAAGCGTAAGCGCAAGCCGGAATAGTTGCTTAGGCTTGCCCGACTTTAATTCAAGTTCGATTTCAGTAAAAGATTCTTTTGTGTGATCGATGATAATTTTGCCATGATCAAAGCAGAACTCGATTTGACTACCTTCTTCCATTTGCAGGAGATACATATGCCGGGTAAATCGCGTAATGAATACCTGCCGTAGTTGCTTCCTTAACTCAGCATCACTCAATAATTTGATCATTCCAGGATCGCCTAATTGAGTGAAATCAAGCTGATTACTGGGAACGGATACTTCCCATTCATTGCGCTCATGCAATCCAGATGCAACACTCCCTTCTGTTTTAATGGTTTGTAACCAGTTTTTGCCCATTTGACGTAGGCGTAGCGCACAATTTTGCCGTTTTAAAGCTAAGTCAGGTGTATCGAAATAAATGGTATAAAGCTTTTGTTTAGTTGGCCGGGAAATACCCAAAGTCTCTAGTAGCGGTAAGTGCTGCAAATGTTTAATGCAGCTTCTGGGTAGCGATAGCTTGAGCTCGATTTCTTTAGGCATAAATACAGGTCCAGTCGATCTAGCTTTGTTTGGCGGCAGCGAGCTTGGTAAGTAATACCTCTTGCGCACCAAAACGCCTGCTCGGGCGAACCGATTTACGTTTGTAGCGCCCACTGGCATCCATTTCCCACGCGTTGGTGTTATCTCTAAGATAAGGTTTTAATCCTTCAGCAATCACGCGTTTTTTTAGGCGCGGCTCTAAAATTGGAAAGCAGATTTCAATCCGGCGAAAGAAATTACGATCCATCCAATCAGCACTCGATAAATAAATATTGTGATTGTTATTGTTACAAAAATAAAAAATACGCGTGTGTTCAAGAAAACGTCCAATAATGGATCGCACTGTAATATTCTCTGACATGCCCGGTACGCCTGGGCGCAAGGCACAGGCACCTCGTACAATCAGTTGAATTTCTACGCCAGCTTGCGAAGCAGCATAGAGGGCCTGAATGATATTGGGCTCCAATAATGCATTCATTTTGGCAATGATCCCTGCAGGTTTACCTGCTTTCGCATTCTCCATTTCATTGGTGATCGCAGCTAGAATTTGGCTATGAAGAGTAAAAGGGGATTGCCATAGATATTTCAATTTGCTGGCTTTGCCAAGGCTAGTCAGTTGTAAAAATACTTCATTGACGTCAGCACAGATTTCTTCATGGCAGGTGAGCAAGCCGAAATCAGTATAAAGCCGGGCGGTACCCGGATGATAATTACCGGTACTAAGATGGGTGTAGCGACGGAGTTTGCCTTCTTCACGTCGCACAATCATTGCCATCTTGGAATGAGTCTTATGACCGACAACACCATAAACCACATGGGCGCCGACTTCTTCGAGGCGACTAGCCCAATTGATATTAGCTTCTTCATCAAATCGCGCCAATAACTCGACAACCACAGTCACTTCCTTTCCCCGGCTGGCTGCGGCAATGAGCGCTTCCATGACAGTAGAGTCTGAGCCTGTACGATAGACCGTTTGTTTGACCGCTACGACATTCGGATCCACTGATGCTTGCTGGATAAACTGGATGACTGGTTGAAATGACTGATAGGGATGATGCAATAAAATGTCATTCTTGCGAATTAACTGGAAAATATCGGAAGTTTTCTTTTTCTGAGTGGAAAACGGCAAACCAGGAATGAACAGAGGAAATTTCAGGCCGGGGCGATCAATTTGTGCAGGAACTTGCATGAGACGTACCAGATTGACCGGTCCATTAACCTGGTATAAATCATCCAGAGTCAGGCCAAACTGGCTAAGTAGAAATTCTGTCATATGTGGTGAGCAGTTATCCGCCACTTCGAGACGTACCGCATTACCAAGATGCCGTTGAGGTAATTCACCTTGCAAAGCTAGGCGCAAATCTTTGATTTCTTCTTCGTCCACGAACAAATCGCTATTGCGAGTGACGCGAAATTGGAAACAACCAATCGCTTGCATGCCTGCAAACAGCTCACCGACATGCGCATGAAGAATCGAAGATAAGAAGATAAAATTATATTCTTCGGTACTGACCTCTTTCGGGAGTCGTATAATACGCGGAAGAATACGTGGCGCCTGAACTATTGCCATACCTGAATTTCGCCCAAAGGCATCTTTCCCTTCTAGTTCTACCGCAAAATTCAGACTTTTGTTCAATACGCGTGGAAAAGGATGGGAAGGATCCAGGCCGATCGGTGTGAGCATGGGCATAAGCTCACGAAAGAAAAAAGCTTTAATCCACTCTTGCTGGCAGTCATTCCAATCATTTCTGCGAAGGAAACGAATCCCGTGTAGTGCTAACTCTGGGAAAATAGATCCGTTAAGTAACTTATACTGTTCATCTACAATTTGATGTATTTTTTCGGAAACCAGCTTGAAGGTCTGGCGAGGTAACATGCTATCTGGCCCAAAACCTGGTGTGTCCAGCTTGATTTGTTCTTTTAATCCAGCGACTCGTACTTCAAAAAATTCATCGAAGTTGCTGCTCACAATACACAAAAACTTCAATCTCTCCAGTAAGGGTGTATCTTTGTTTCGAGCTTGAGCAAGCACACGCTGGTTAAACTCGATTTGGCTAAGCTCTCGGTTGAGGAATGGAGTGGAGCTAGTCACATCACTCATAATGGCTGAATCTGGCATTTCCGGCTTATCTTGTTTAATGGTTGCAATCCATGATCTGTTAAGATAAAAAATTATGTTTTTCTTTCCAGTTTACTTGTCAGGTTGAACATACCCTGCTGGCTGATCAGCACCCTCACCAAAAAAATAAGCTTCCATTTGCGCTATGAGATACTTACGTGCTTTGATATCAGCAAGATTGAGACGGTATTCATTAACAAGCATAGTCTGGTGCTGGATCCATTGGCTCCATGCTTCTTTAGATACACTCTCATAAATTCGTTTTCCCAACTCACCTGGAAGAGTCGGAAAATCCAACCCTTCCGCTTCACGACCCAGCTTGATGCATTTCACTATTCTTGTCATATTGTTACCCAAACAAGTTAATTGAAGAAGTTATATTTCTCTCAATTATAATTCATATTAAAACAAATGGTTGTCATGCCACTCCCTCCAACTTATATTTCTTTCATGAATACTTTTGAGCGACGCTGATAATTGTAAAGACTCTGCTTGCTCTTAGGCAGCCTATCAGGTGTAGTCTCTGTGAAACCTCTTTCAATGAACCAGTGGGCTGTACGCGTGGTTAAGACAAATAGCTTGAGATAACCTTGCGCTAAGGCCTGCTGTTCGATATGTTTAAGTAACGTACTGGCACAGCCAGTCCTGCGATAGTGCGGATGAACAGCAAGGCAAGCCAGCTCGCAGGCGCCTTCATTTGGGAAAGGATAAAGTGCAGCACAGGCAATGATCATGTTATCGTGTTCCAGAACGGTAAAATGATCAATCTCAATCTCTAATAATTCGCGATTGCGTCTAACCAGCACACCTTCATTTTCTAATGGCTCAATTAATTGCAAAATGCCGCCTATATCTTCTATTTCAGCTTTGCGTATAGTTTGCAGAGGCCCTTGTGTGATCATGCTGCCAATACCCTCATGGGTAAATAATTCCTGCAACAAAGCACCTTCTATATGACGGCTAATCAGATGAACTCGCGCAACACTATTCTCGCACGCATGTATTGCGCAGGGGAGATATAACTGAATATCATCTGTTGAATCGATGGGCGTGATGAATTTTTTTTGTACTGCTTTTGCTTCCGCAATAGTCAATTCACGCCATAAAGTGCTACTCTGGTCCGTAGATCCGCGCATGACACCAAGTGGGTTCATCAGAAATATAAGTTTTTCTGCCTGAAGCGCAATAGCGACTTCGGTAGCAACATTTTCCAGTGTGAGATTGAAGATTTCTCCACTGGGAGAGTAACCAAGTGGCGAGAGTAAAACGATTTCTCCCTTTTCCAAACGTGAGCGGATAACTGAGGTGTTAATTTTTCGTACTTCCCCGCTATACATAAGATCAACGCCTTCAAGCACACCGATAGGGCGGGCTATAACAAAATTACCGCTAGCAACATGGATAGCAGCATTAGCCATGGGTGAATTGGGTAATCCCATAGACATCAAAGCTTCGATTTCAACACGAACTTTCCCGACTGCTTCTTTAACACATTGAAGCGTGGGATTATCTGTCACGCGTATTCCGTTTACATACATTGCTTCCAAATTATGCTGTTGTAATCGGGATTCAATTTGTGGTCGTGCGCCATGCACCAGAATTAACTGGATTCCCAAGCTTGCTAACAGGTTGAAATCGTGAACCAGTTCAACAAAATTTCCATCAGCTACAATTTCACCCCCGAATGCGACCACAAAGGTTTTACTGCGAAATACGTTAATATAAGGTGCAACGGAACGGAACCAAGTGACAAAATCAGCATTTTGTGCCATGTTCAAGTAATGTTGTTATGAGTTTAATGATCACTTAGAGCTTTTTCATGAGAGCAAGCTGATCAGTAGATATTTTATTAGAAGAAAAGCAATTTCATGTATTTTGAAACTATACTCATAGCACTTTAAAATCCGATTGTTATCATTCCTCATTCAGCTTTCTCCCTTCAGGTAAAAGTATGGATACCACATTTTGAAGGGGGATGAGAATGGAAAGCTTTTGTCTATGGATACAAAATTTATTCAATAATCTCCCCATAAAGTCTGCATAGTGGCTATCGCAGCGAGTGCCGCAGTCTCAGTTCGTAAGGTGCGCTGACCTAAGCAAATTGAAACAAAACCCATCGTATGAGCCGCTTTTTCTTCTTCTGTGGTAAAGCCCCCTTCCGGCCCAACAAGCAGTAACAGGGGGGTATCCATGCTTGGCAGCGGGAATTTTGATAAGCGCTTATTTGCTGTAGGTGAAAGCATAAGTTTATAAATGAATTGATTCTCTATACTATTTAGTTTACTTTCAAATTGTTGATTGAACCAATCTGATAGTGTTAGTAAAGGGTATAGTTTTGGAATACGGTTTCGACCACATTGCTCACAGGCAGCAATGATGACTTGTTGCCAATGCAATAGCCGTTTATTTGCACGTTCTTCTGAAAGCCGTACAACACTACGATTTGCCGTAACAGGCTGGATACAGCTAACACCGAGTTCTACTGATTTTTGTATGATCCAATCCATTTTCTCATTAGAGCAAACCGCTTGCATCAAACTGATAGAAAGCGGTGATTCACGTTCGATTGCGTGAAATTGTGAGAGAATCACTGTGTTGGCTGATTTATCAAGATGATGGATTGATCCAGAAAATTCGCCCCCTTCTCCATTGAATAAAATTACTTTGTCGCCTTGCTTAAGACGTAGCACGCGCGTGGCATGATGGCCTGTATTTGTAGGCAAAGTAATAATTTGACCCGGTAGCATAGCGCCAGGGTAATAAAAGCGTGCAGTCATAGTGAATAAGGGCCTGAGAGCAGGCGAGTTGTGATTCCATGATAATATAGCAAAGACAAACAAGACCTACGATAAGGAGAAGAAAATATGGCAAGTCTTGAAACACCTGTTTGTGATTTTGGCTGGAAAGCAATTGATTTTGATTTGCCTGGAGTAGATGGCAAACGTTATAGCCTGGCTGCTGCAAAAGGTGAGAATGGGTTGCTGGTGATGTTTATTTGCAATCATTGCCCTTATGTCAAAGCAGTACGCGATCGTATTATACGGGACGTAAAAGAGTTGGTGGGATATGGTATTGGTGCAATCGCTATCATGTCGAATGATCCTCAGGATTATCCAGAAGATTCTTTTGATAACATGGTTAAAGTGGCTAAAGAGTATGCCTATCCTTTTCCCTACGTATGGGATGAAACCCAGGAAATTGCCAAAGTCTATGGAGCAGTTTGTACACCGGATTTTTTTGGTTTTAATAGTCGCCTGGAACTACAGTATCGTGGACGGTTAGATGCCTCTCGCAAAGAGGCGGCGCCAGATGATGCGCGCCGTGACTTATTCGAGGCAATGGTACAAGTGGCTCAAACAGGTCAGGGCCCTAAAGATCAAATACCGAGTATCGGCTGCTCGATTAAATGGCGAGCTGATTAAATATGCTGGAACAACTCATTGCGGTCGTAAAAGACGTTGCACAAGAGGAGATTATGCCTCGATATATGCAAGTGGTGCGCCACCGTAAAGCGGATGGTAGCTTTTATACTGAAGCTGATTTAGTCGCACAGAAAGTTTTGCTGGATAAACTCCAGAGAATTCATCCTGCTGCAGTAATGGGTGAAGAAATGTCCATACAGCAACAACATGCACTGTGGGAAGCGGGAGATGCCGGGCTCTGGAGCGTTGATCCAATCGACGGCACCTCCAATTTTTTTAATGGCCTTCCCTATTTTGGAGTTTCCGTCGCATTGATGCGCAAGGGGCGAAGTATTTTGGGTGTGGTCTACAACCCTGTCACAAAAGAATTGTTTTACGCAGAGAAAGGTAAAGGTGCTTATCTTAATGGTATTCGATTACCGTTGAGAAATCGTGAGACTCATTTACGAAATGCAATAGCTAACGTCGATCTTAAACGCCTTGATCGTAAGCTGGCTGAGAAGATAGCTGCCTCTCCTCCCTATGCGTCACAGCGTAACTTTGGTGCATGTACTCTAGAATGGTGTTATACCGCTGCGGGTTACTTTGATTTGTATCTCCACGGTGGCCAGAAACCTTGGGATTACGCTGCCGGCTGTCTGATTCTGGAAGAATCAGGTGGCTCTATGTGCAGCTTTGAGCAGGATGATTATTGGGCAGGATCACCCTGGCAACGCTCAGTAATTGCTGCACTTGATCCTGCATTATTTAGGCAATGGCGTGATTGGGTAAGAGCACACTATCAAAATGACGGGATTTCTGCGGTGTAGGATGTTTTATCCTAAATTCCTCAGTTGAAATCTTTTAAATTGCTCAAGAACCCTACTGATTAAGGCACTTTGAGAGATTCATGGCCTCACCAATCAGGTGAGATTTTAATAAAATAATCAAAATCTTCTCACAGTATTGTCACACCTTGCTTTCAGCTTGTTTACTGTAACTTAGGAGCAGTTAATATTTTTGGCCGGGAACTGTTGATAGAATTATATTACAGCTATTTTCATCCTAAATTCCAACAGAGGAACTTAGGTGTATAGTTATTAAAAACTCAAAAGAACAGATTGCCTCTATGAAAATTCTTATTCTGGGAGCCGGGCGAGTTGGTTCTACTGTTGCCGAGAGCCTGGTAAGTGAGGCAAATGACATCACGGTGGTCGATATTGCCGCAAATCAGTTAGCCTTACTGCAGGATCGCTTTGATTTAAGAACAGTTGCCGGAAATGCTTCTCATCCTTCAGTACTTAAACGAGCAGGGGCTGAAGATACTGATATGGTATTGGCTGTCACCGAAAGTGATGAAATCAATCTTGTGGCATGTAAGATTGCCGCCAGCTTATTCAATATTCCTACCAAAATTGCACGAATTCGTGCAAGTGATTTTCTAAAGCATCCTGATATTTTTTCACAAAAGAATTTTTGTGTTGATTATGCTATCTATCCAGAGCAAATATTAACTGAATATATCGAGAAATTAATCGAATTTCCAGAAGCATTACAGGTACTTGATTTTGCTTCTGGTAAAGTGAGTCTGGTCGCTGTAAGGGCACTACAAGGTAGGCCATTGGTAGGACATCAACTACAGACATTACGGAAGCATATCCCCAATATCGATACCCGAGTTGCAGCGATATTTCGCAAAGATCGCCCTATTATTCCCGAAGGAAGTAGCGCCATCGAGGAGGGTGATGAAGTTTTTTTCATAGCGGCTACTCAGGATATTCGTGTTGTGATGAGTGAGCTCCGCAGCATGGATAAGCCGGTCAAACGGGTCATGATTGGGGGAGGCGGTAAAATTGGCAGGCGTCTGGCGGAAGCACTGGAAAAAGAATATCAAGTCAGAATCATCGAACGTGATGGCAAGATATGCGAGCTTCTGTCTCAGGAACTACATTATGCGCTGGTGCTGCATGGAGATATCACGGATGAAGAATTACTGGAGGATGAGAATGTAGCTGAAATGGATGTATTTTGTGCATTAACCAATGACGATGAAAATAATATCATGGCATCGCTGTTAGCTAAGCGTCTGGGTGCACGAAAGGTCATTGCTTTAATTAACAGAAGTGTATATGTGGATTTAGTTCAAAGCAGTGGAATTGATATCGCAATTTCACCTGCACAAGTGACGATTGGCTCATTACTTGCCTATGTCCGGCAGGGAGACGTCGCTGCAGTCCATAGTTTGCGTCGTGGAGCAGCTGAGGCGCTTGAGCTGGTCGCGCACGGTGACTCCCAATCATCCAATATAGTCGGACGCAAAATCGAGGATATCAAATTACCTAAAGGTGCGACGATCGGTGCCATCGTGCGTGGCTTACCACCGCAGAACAAGCGGTGGTTGAGTACAGGCGCTATTGAGGAAAGTAATAATGCCAAAGATTGGGATAAAGCACGCGTCATTATTGCTCACCACGATACAGTCATTGAGTCAGAAGATCATGTAATTCTGTTTGTCATCAATAAAAAGATGATTCGACAAATTGAAAGGTTATTTCAGGTTAGCGCATCCTTTTTATAATTGACCGATCCATGAATCAATTTTTGTCGGTTACCAATGTACTGAGCAAGATCATACTGGTATTCGGATTTACGATGCTGGTACCTTACGGTGTCGCATACTGGTCAGAAGATGGCTCATCAGTTGTTTTTGGTGAGGCTATTCTGATGACAATGAGTTGTGGCGCAATTATCGGATTAATGACCCGCCGTTACAAGCGTGAACTACAGATTCGTGATGGTTTTTTATTGGTTGTTCTAGTTTGGCTCCTGCTTCCACTTTTTGGCATGCTGCCTTTATTACGTTTTTTTCCTGACATCAGTTTTGCTAAAGCATACTATGAGGCAACATCTGGTCTGACAGCCTCTGGAGGAACAGTCTTAACCGGTCTCGATATCCTGCCTCACTCGATTAATTTGTGGCGTGGTGAAATGGTATGGTTAGGAGGTATGGGATTGATTGTATTGGCTGTTGCTATTCTGCCTATGCTCGGGGTAGGGGGTAGACAGATATTTAAAGCAGAGATACCCGGCCCCATGAAAGAGTCTAAATTGACACCTCGTATTGCTGAGACCGCGAAAGGATTATGGTTAGTGTATGTATTGCTCACCTTGATTTGCATGATTGCATACAAGCTGGCGGGGATGAACTGGTTCGATGCAGTCATGCATGCATTCACGACTTTGGGGTTAGGGGGATTTTCTTCTCATGATGGAAGTTATGGATATTGGAACTCGCCAATAATTGAATTGGTTGCGATCATATTCATGATGATCAGCGGAATAAATTTTGCAACCCACTTTATGGTCTGGCGAGCTAAAAGCTTCTCATCTTATTATCATGATCCTGAGATCAAACCTTATTTTGTGATTGTATTAGCTAGCTGTATAGGGCTTGCCGGCTATTTATGGTTGACAGGAGTGTATACTGATCCGTTAACAGCGCTGCGCTATGCTTCTTTTAATGTTGTTTCCGTTGCGACTACTACCGGTTACAGCAATACTGATTATAGCTTGTGGCCGATATTTGCTCCGCTATGGATGCTATTTTTATCCGGTTTTTGTACTTCCTCTGGATCAACTGGAGGGGGAATTAAAATGATCCGTGTGAGGATTTTATATCAGCAGTTTTTTCGTGAATTGATCACAATTATGCATCCGCAAGCAATTTCGCCTGTTAAGTTAGGGAAAAATGTAGTCGCCAATCGAATTATCTTTGCAGTATTCGTATTTTTATTTGTTTATTTAGCAAGTATGATTCTCTTGACTTTGGTGCTGACGTTAAGTGGTCTGGATGAAATAACAGCCTTCTCGGCTGCAGTCGCAAATATCAATAATCTGGGGCCCGGACTTAATCAAATTGGACCAGCGACAACCTATGCTTCTTTGACAGATTTCCAGATCTCGCTCTGTAGCTTTGCTATGTTACTGGGAAGACTAGAGTTTTATACTTTTTTAATCGTATTTACGGCTGCTTTCTGGAAAAAATAGATTACTCACTATTATGTCAATATTTTGGTAATATTATGTTAAAAATATACACATGAGTAAGTTTTGCATATAGTATCATTACAGGAATGATGGTTATATTGCAAATTTAGGTAATAATTTACAAGATTTATATATACTTAGAGAACTTCAGAAAGAATCGCTTGTTGCCTCGTTTCAAGTTCACATCGTAGTGCTGTGTATCTACGCATTTTTCAAAAGCTATCCTTAGGCATATATTATTCAGGCAACTACCATTTATTTTTAACTACCAATTACTTTTAGTAATTTATGAGATTAGCCATCTTCTTTTGAAGATTATTCGGGTAGCTTTAGCGATAGCTTTGATTTATGGATTAAATTAATCTTAGCTTGAAAAATTGAATAGCTATGAGAACGATACTTGCATAACTCGATTCTTAATATTTTAACTTTTGACATACTCCATACATTCACTGTAGGTAGTTATGGTCTTTTAGAGATAACTAAATCTAAGTTAGTAACTTGGTGTAATTTGGAAAATAGTGCGCTATACACAAACTATGAATAACGAAAAAAAATATGATATCAATATATTGGTCCGCACAACATACTTGCCAGAACAATCAGACGAAGAAGCGGATCGCCATGTATTTTCTTATACTATTAGTATTTCCAATACAGGAAATGTGGCATCCCAATTAATAAGTCGCCATTGGATCATTACGAGTGGTGATGGTAATATTCATGAGGTACGAGGTTTAGGTGTGGTAGGAGAACAACCCCTTATTAAACCTGGCGATACTTTCGAATATACCAGCGGTACAACGATTCCTTCTCTAGCTGGCACAATGAAGGGAAGTTATCAAATGGTTGCTGAGGATGGCTTTCATTTTACCGTAGATATTCCTGAATTCATTTTGAGTGTTCCAAGAGTGCTTCATTAAATATTTAACAAATCAGATTGACCTTAGACTTCTACGATTAAGGTATTTTCAAAGATGCTAGTTAGATCATTCCTAATAGCTTCATGATTTGACAGCGAAATGAGTTGTAGACTGTCTGTATATGCATCCTGGCACACTATTCCTTATACCGGCTCCATTAGGAGAGGCAGAGTTTGCTGATATCATTCCTGCAAATGTTCAGCAGCGTATTACTTGTCTCAAATATTTTATTGTTGAGCATCCAAAGACTGCTAGATATTTCCTGAAGCAGATTGAAGGGATGCGGCCTTTACAAGAAATTGAGATGCAGGTATTAAATGAGCATACCCGGTTTAATGAGCTAGGTCGACTACTTGAACCTTTACTTGCAGGAAATGATATAGGACTGTTATCTGAAGCAGGTTGTCCCGCCGTTGCTGATCCGGGGGCAAATCTTGTACGGGCTGCACATCAAAAGCATGTGCCTATTGTTCCGCTTGTGGGACCATCCTCTATTTTATTAGCGTTGATGGCATCTGGACTGAATGGACAAAGCTTTCACTTTCATGGTTATTTACCCATAAAGCACGAACTGCGTCTCAAAACAATTATCCAATTAGAGCAAGAATCAGCACGATTTAATCAAACCCAAATCTTTATAGAAACACCATATCGGAATCAGAAATTGCTGGAGTTGCTCATCCAGAACTGTAATGACGAAACTGATTTATGTATTGCCAGTAATCTTACTTTAAAAGATGAATATATTGCTACCAAGAAAATCAAGGAATGGAAAAGCTATTTACCCCAAATAAACAGGAGACCGACAGTTTTTTTATTGCACAGATAATTTGAAGGGGTTCTCTTTTCTCTTATCAGCTTACGAGAATAAATACGAATTCTGCTGTTACCATCATTTTATAAATCATAGTTAATTATTTGCATAGATTAAACATCATTTATATTATTCTTACTCCTGGTAACAGCATTTTCCTGATAAAGCCTATCAGTTATATTGATATTGCTTCATTTATCTTTTTTGAATAAACTCAATTTTATACCCATCTGGATCTTCAATAAATGCAATAACAGTAGAACCGTGTTTCATTGGACCAGCCTCACGCGTTACTTTTCCTCCTAAGTTTTTTATTTTTTCACACATTTCGTATGCATTGTCTACTTCTATTGCAATGTGGCCAAATGCTGTGCCAAGTTCATATTTTTCTATACCCCAATTATAAGTTAATTCTAAAACAGCATTTTCTGATTCATTCTGATAGCCTACAAATGTCAGCGTGAATTTTCCATCCGGATATTCTTTCTGGCGCAAAACTTTCATACCCAGAATTTTGGTATAAAAATGAATAGATTTTTCGAGATTTCCTACTCTCAGCATCGTATGAAGTATGCGCATTATATATTTACCATCTCAAAATCTTCTTTACGTGCGCCACATTCAGGGCAAGTCCAATTAATTGGTACATCTTCCCATCGCGTTCCAGGAGGAATTCCTTCTTGGGGTGCACCTTCGGCTTCATCATAGATATAACCACAGATCAAACACATGTATCGGTGATAAATCTGATTTTCATCGGTCTGCATGATAGATCGAAACGTCCTTTTAAGTTAAAATTATATTTTACGGTATTATTGCATGTCACAACCACCCCCCAAAGTATTATCATTTGCTGCAAGCGATCCAAGCGGCGGAGCAGGTATACAGGCTGATATTCTCACATTAGCAAGTATAGGATGTCATCCACTTTCAGTTATTACCGCGGTAACCATCCAGGACACTGTTGGCATTGAAAATATAATGGCGCTAGATTCTGAGTGGATTACAGATCAGGCTCGTATCGTACTAGAAGATATGCCAGTAGATGCTTTTAAAATAGGCCTGCTCGGCAGTGTAGAAACTGTCGTTGCCATTGCGGAAATAATTGCTGATTATCCTGATATTCCAGTGGTTCTTGATCCAGTGCTTGCTTCTGGTCGTGGTGATCCACTTGCTAATGAACAGATAATTACAGCCATACGTGATTTATTAATTCCACAAACCACCATTATTACGCCCAATAGTCTAGAAGCAAGGCGGCTGATACTTGAGAATGAGGACGAATTAGAGATTATTGATTTAAAGCAAAGTGCGGATCGGTTATTACAGATAGGTTGCGAATATGCCTTGATCACGGGTACTCATGAAAATACAGGGAAGGTAATTAATACATTGTATGATACCAACGGGGTTATCCGATCTGATGAATGGCAGCGTTTGCCCGGGTCTTATCATGGATCGGGATGCACGCTCTCGTCAGCAATTGCCGCCTCTCTCGCACATGGATTGCCTATCGCTGAAAGTGTTTATGAAGCACAAGACTATACTTGGCATGCACTTAAATCAGGGTTCCGTCCCGGGATGGGACAATATTTACCAGATAGATTTTTCTGGGCGTCTGATGAGAATGATTTAGAAGAAAAAAAAAGCTGATTTTAATGATCTCTCACGAAATGAATGGTTTATATGCTATTACGCCTGGTATTACGGATACAACACAACTGTGTGAGATGACGCGTCAGGCGATTGCAGGTGGCGTTCAATATGTTCAATATCGAAATAAAATCGCCGATTACAGACTGCGTTTGGCTCAGGCAAATGCGTTATCCAAGCTTTGTAAGCAATATGGTACTCGCTTAATTATTAATGATCATTATGATCTGGCTATAGAAGTCGACGCTGACGGCATACATATAGGAAAAGAAGACATTGCTATTACTGATGCTAGAGACTATCTAGGGAAAAACAAAATTATTGGCGTGTCCTGTTATAATCAGCTGGAGTTAGCGCTTGGGGCAGAAAGAATGGGCGCTGATTATGTTGCATTTGGCGCCTTTTTTTGCTCAAAAACTAAAACTAATACGGTAAGAGCATCAACTGACCTACTGTCTGAAGCAAAGAAGAAATTGAATATTCCCATCGTTGCAATTGGTGGCATTACTCTGGCTAATGCTTCCTCATTAATCGCTCATGGAAGCAATTCTATTGCTGTATGTCATGAGCTATTTGGTACGCAGGATATTCAATTTGTTGCAAAAAAATTTAGCCAGCTATTTTTTAGGACTGAACAAACTTTTTCTTCATCATCTTAATGACGAGTAAGTAAATGACCTCACTTAATCAACAATTATATGAATCATCTCAAAAATATATTCCTGGAGGTGTTAACTCGCCTGTACGTGCTTTTAAATCTGTTGGTGGCACGCCTATTTTTTTTAAACGTGGTAAAGGTGCTTATTTTTGGGATGCGGATGAAAAATCTTATATAGATTATGTCGGCTCATGGGGACCGCTTATCCTTGGTCATGCTCATCCCAACGTGGTCAAAGCAGTTCAAGAAGCAGCACAGAATGGATTATCCTTTGGCGCTCCTACCGAGACAGAACTTGAAATTGCTGAGCTGCTTTGCAAATTGCTTCCTTCGATAGAACAAGTGCGATTGGTGAGTTCAGGTACTGAAGCCGGGATGAGTGCCATTCGCTTAGCACGTGGCTATACTGGTAGAAGCCATATTATTAAATTTGAGGGGTGTTATCACGGTCATGATGATGCCTTATTAGTAAAAGCGGGTTCTGGGGCATTGACATTTGGTCACCCCAGTTCAGCAGGTGTTCCAGCTGAAACTGCAGCACATACCATTGTACTAAGTTATAACGATATTGATGGCTTAGAAAGAGCCTTTGATGAATTTGGTAAGGAAATTGCTGCCGCTATCGTTGAGCCTGTCGCAGGGAATATGAATCTGGTGAAAGCAGAGCCGGATTTTTTACTAGCTTTAAGAAGACTAAGCACACAACATGGTAGCGTCCTGATTTTTGACGAAGTCATGACAGGTTTTCGTGTTGGTCTGGAATGTGCTCAGGGACTTTATCAGATAAAACCTGATATTACGATACTAGGTAAAGTGATAGGAGGAGGTATGCCTCTGGCTGCATTTGGAGGACGACGGGAAATTATGCAATGCCTGGCTCCACTCGGTGCGGTATACCAAGCGGGTACTTTATCTGGTAATCCTGTTGCAGTTTCAGCTGGACTAGCAACGCTTCGCGAAGTGCAAGCGCCCGGTTTTTATGAGACACTCTCAGCTAAAACTCAACAGCTGACTCAAGGTTTGACAGCCGTTGCAAACAAATGTGGCGTAAATTTTTGCGCCGAGTCTGTTGGTGGCATGTTTGGTTTATATTTTTGTAAAGAACCGCCAAAAAGTTTTGCAGAGGTAATGGCGTGTGATAGAGCAGCGTTTAATCGCTTTTTTCATGCGATGTTAGAAGAGGGAGTTTATTTTGCGCCATCTGCCTATGAGGCCGGTTTCGTTTCTGCTATGCATAATAGCGAAGAGATTGATAATACGTTGCTTGCAGCTGAACGTATTTTTAGCTCTTGGGTATAAAAATGTTAAATTACCACCGATGATAACGGTGGTAATTTCCAATTTTCAATGAGAGGCTATGCCTCTTTTTTAACAGCGGAATCTCATTCTAGTGTAACGTTGCAATATATTCAGCTACAGCTTTTATTTGCTGAGCACTCATGCGTAGTACGACTTTTTGCATGGAGTGATTGATGTCATTAGTACGACCTCCACGATAAAATGCATCTAATTGAGAAATGGTATAGGCTGGGTGCTGACCTGCGAGCTTTGGATAATGAGGAGGGATACCTGCTCCGTTAGGGGAATGGCAGCTGGAACAAGCTGGCACATTATTTTCTAAGTTACCGCCGTCATATATTCTTTTACCGACTTCTAGTAATGATTCATCACTATTAGTTGTCGTTGCAGGCGTGATTTTTTGTTGAGCATAGTAAGCGGCGATATTCTGCATATCATCTGCAGAGAGTGCTGCCACCATAGAAACCATCACCTGACTATCGCGTTTTGCAGGTGAATCACCTTCTACCTTGAAATCCATTAATTGCTTGGTGATATACTCCGGATGCTGGCCAGCAAGAGTGGGGTTGTTTGGGATAACGCTATTGCCATCAGCGTTATGGCAGCCAGCGCAAACACCCGTAGCAATTTCTTTGCCTTTTTCAGAATCACCATGAGTGCTAGGTGTATCGGCTAAAATTTGATTTGAAAATAT
Organism: Nitrosomonas communis; assembly: GCF_001007935.1. NCBI lineage: Bacteria > Pseudomonadati > Pseudomonadota > Betaproteobacteria > Nitrosomonadales > Nitrosomonadaceae > Nitrosomonas > Nitrosomonas communis. The sequence continues at coordinate 2,621,905 of NZ_CP011451.1, read as the reverse complement.
AAATGCAAAAATGACAGCAGTATTTTTAATGACTTTCATATTTTGAGGAATTGATGATTTTAAGGTTTTCATAAAAAGAAAAGAGCCAAATTAACTTCGCATTCTAACAAGGTTTACTTATAGCAGTAAACGGTTATAGCTGATAATCCATCAGAATAAAAATATTTTTTACTTATATCAGCGCTGGTTAAAAGAAATTTTCGAATATTGTTTAGCTAGGATTGAATTAAAAAAAGATCGCATGACACAAAAGATAAAGATATCTATAAAAATAAAATTGTTATCTTCAGGAGTAGCATGCAAAATATAACTATATTTGGTATCGATTCGTATCGTACCAGAGCAAATATCATATAAATAAAGTAATGTAAGATTTAAAGGTAATTAATGAGTTGCTGAATTTAATATAGCGTGCCTCTAAAAATTCAGAGTTTTAAACAAGACAAGGCTAGCAAAAAATATTGACGCAGCCTATAACTGATAGCTAAGGAAACATTTTTTTTGAACTACGAAGATTGTGACAAAACAAGGTAAGCGGGTCATTCTTCGAAGCGAATGCTCGCAAATATGAGTTTCAGAAGTGCTCATTACTTTAATGATCTAAGTTAAGTAGTATACCGTGACATAGTACTATTTCATTCAGCATATTACGTGAGCAGTTGGTAGCAATGCAATAGTTCGAGAGAATAAAAAATAAAGGTATTTGTATTTCAAGCGTAAATGTAAATATTAGTAAGTTAAAATTTGAGCTAGTAAAATTCATCATTTTTAATCACCCGAAAACGAAAGAAGTGGAAGAGAAAACCCATACCCTTATTCAGCAATTTTTGATAGTAAGTCGGAAATACCAAAATGGATGACCTAATGGCAACAACAAGCTCTAAAATATAAAAAATGAAGAATTTTATTATGTAATAGGTGGATTATTGAGAAATATTGTGACGGTCCAGATAAAAACCCCTGAGGAAATTGAAAAAATGCGGATAGCCGGTAGATTGGCGTCCGAGGTTCTTGATTATATTACCCCTTATGTTGTGAGAGGAAGGACAACTGGCGAACTTGATAAGCTTTGCCATGACTACATGGTTAATGTCCAAAAAACTACACCTGCACCCCTTAATTATGCTCCCCCTGGATACAGCCCTTTTCCAAAATCAATCTGTACTTCAATTAACCACCAGGTCTGTCATGGCATTCCAGGAGATAAAAAATTGAAAGAGGGAGATATCGTCAATATTGATGTGACGGTAATCTATAATGGATATCATGGGGATACCAGTCGCATGTATTATGTTGGGCAGCCGTCGATACAGGCAAAGCGCTTATGTGAGGTAACTTTTGAATCGATGTGGCGAGGAATAGAAGAAATCAGGCCTGGTAAACATTTAGGTGATATTGGCTATGCCATTCAACGCATGGCTGAAGGTGCAGGTTATAGCGTAGTAAGAGAATTTTGTGGTCATGGTATTGGTGCAAAATTCCATGAAGATCCCCAGGTTCTTCATTATGGGCATCGCGGTGCAGGTTTGATGCTTAAGGCCGGTATGATTTTTACCGTTGAACCTATGATCAATGCGGGGAAAGCTGCTATTCGCGCGCTACCAGATGGGTGGACGGTGATAACGAAAGATCGCAGCTTATCAGCCCAATGGGAACATACAGTATTAGTTACTGAGAATGGTTATGAAATATTAACAGTATCAACAGGTTCTCCGCCGAAACCGACTTCTTATCGTTTTGTTACCTGAATATCTTGCTCTAATATTTTAGATGAAAATTTTTGATAACGGATTCCAATAATGTTCCGTCATAACAATCGCGCTGCTAGCCAAATTCGCCCAGTCAGGATTACACGTCGTTATACCAAGTATGCTGAAGGAGCCGTTCTCATTGAATTTGGTGATACCAGAGTTATATGTACGGCAAGTGTAGCCGACAAAGTGCCTCCCTTTCTTAAGGGAACAGGGCAGGGATGGTTAACTGCTGAGTATGGTATGTTACCCTGCTCAACGAATGAGCGCATGCAGAGAGAGGCTGCAAAAGGAAAACAGTCCGGGCGCACCATGGAAATTCAACGCTTAATAGGACGAGCATTACGCTCAATCATTAATTTGGAAACTTTAGGAGAACTAACTATTCAGATTGATTGTGATGTCATCCAGGCGGATGGAGGAACCAGGACGGCAAGTATTACGGGTGCATTTGTCGCATTATACGATGCAATCGAATCTCTGCTGACACAGCGCTTGATCGTGAGTAATCCAATACGGGATCATGTTGCAGCTATTTCAGTGGGCATACATGATGGTTCACCTTTGATGGATCTGGATTATTCTGAAGATTCTACTTGCGATACTGATATGAATGTTGTAATGACAGGAAGTCTTGGTTTGGTGGAAATACAAGGAACCGCCGAAGGTGCAGCATTTACCCGGAAAGAGATGGATGCAATGTTAGATTTGGCTCAGCAGGGAATACAAGAGCTGATTGCCTTGCAAAAAAAAGCACTCGCAGCAGATTATTAATACATGCAAGAGCTTATCATTGCAAGTAGTAACTCAGGCAAGTTGAGAGAAATACAACAATTACTAGCACCACTTGGAATCGAGGCCATAGCGCAATCAAATTTGGCAGTAACTGAAATCGAAGAGCCTTATGGCACTTTTGTTGAGAATGCGCTTGCCAAAGCACGTCACGCTAGCCGAGTGACTGGTTTACCTGCGCTTGCCGATGATTCTGGTATTTGTGTTAATATTCTGGGCGGTGCGCCCGGTGTCTTTTCTGCCCGCTATGCAGGGGAGCCTAAGTCAGACGAGCGTAACAACCAGAAACTAATTGGTATCTTGAGAAATCAATCTGATCGCAGTGCCTATTACTACTGTATTATCGTGTTGGTAAGGCACGCTAACGATCCACAGCCCATTATTGTTGATGGTAGCTGGCATGGTGAGATCGTGCTGGAACCTCGGGGACAGAGGGGTTTGGATATGATCCGTATTTTTTCTTACCTGAATTGAATAAGACTGCGGCACAGCTTCCAATGGAGCAAAAAAACCAGATCAGTCATCGTGGAAAAGCACTCAAGAAGTTAAGCGAGTTTCTTGCGACTACTAAACGCTGATTATTTTTTTATCGAAAATAGGTATGTGATTGATCATGGCAACGGCTATTTCCGTTTCATCTATATTTAGTACGCACTCGCCCAAGCTGTCAGCTTTACCGCCGTTGAGTCTTTATATTCACATACCATGGTGCGTAAAAAAATGCCCGTATTGTGATTTTAATTCGCATGAAATTGGTAAAAAGGGGAGTTCATTGCCGGAAGATGAGTATGTCTCGGCGCTTATCCGTGATTTGGAAATGGCGTTACCTCAAATCTGGGGACGACCTGTCACTAGCGTGTTCCTGGGGGGTGGAACGCCTAGTTTGTTAAGTGCTCAAGCAGTGGACAAACTGCTTACCCATGTCAGAATGCTTTTGCCATTAGAGCTTTCTGCTGAAATTACGCTGGAAGCCAACCCTGGCACATTCGAGGCCCAAAAGTTTGCAGATTTCCATGCTGCGGGAATCGATCGCCTGTCTATCGGTATTCAAAGCTTCAATCCCAGACATTTGCAAGCATTGGGGCGAATACATGATGATAAGGAAGCGCATCATGCAATCGAAATTGCATTAAAAAATTTTGATAACGTGAACCTAGATCTGATGTACGCATTACCAGATCAAACCCTGGAAGAAGCCAGTCATGATATTGCGCTTGCATGTGCCTCAGGGGTTCCGCACATTTCAGCTTATCATCTGACCTTGGAGCCGAATACCCTATTTTATCGCTTTCCGCCTTCGGTGCCAGATGATGATCTCGCTGCTGAGATGCAATTGATGATTGAGCAGACAGTATCCAGTTGGGGTTATGCCAACTACGAGATTTCGGCATTCGCCAAGCCTAATTATCAATCACGTCACAATTTGAATTACTGGCAATTTGGCGATTATTTGGGGATCGGTGCGGGGGCGCACAGTAAAATCAGCTTCCAACATAAGATAATACGACAAATGCGATATAAGCAACCCAAGCAGTATCTTGCAAAGATCTTAACGAGAGACAGCGCCTTGGGTGATCCGGTACAATCTGAACACGAAATTCAGGCGGAAGACCGTGTATTTGAATTCATGATGAATGCACTTCGTTTAACCAGTGGCTTTCAGGTCGATAGCTTGCAGGCGCGAACGGGCATGCCTATTACCACTATTCAACAACAACTGGAAGAAGCAGAGCAGCGTAATTTGATCAGCTGGGATCATCATCGCATCATGCCAACGTTAACGGGTAGACGTTTTTTAAATGATTTACTGCAGATTTTTTTAAAGTGTAAAGAATAGAAACCACAACCAAGCTACTCTCGGCTATAGCCGGAGTGGAGTACTCGGTTTAATTGCTTTAAATACGGGAAATAATGCACTTCAATGGAATGGCGCGGATGTCGGATAAATTGTTGTTCTAAACATTTACCTTCAATGGATGCTTGTGCACGCCAGTTAATTGGAAGTTGTATTTTGTTAGCAATCAGTCGGGCAGCCAGCCTGGCCTGGATCTCAGCAAGCGGCCAGATACACCCTTGAGGCTGTATCAATCCGATAAAAATCAGAGTGGAGTGCTCTGGATGAAACATGCGAAGATAAAGCGGAATACGGATGACATCTTCCCAGTTAATGAAAGAGGGATCAAAAAAAGGGAAGCTAATCTTATAACCTGTGGCAGCGATAATAACGTCGTATCCAGCAGCAGAACCATCCTCAAAAAATACGGTTTGGCCTGAAATTTCTTTGACCCCCTGACGAGGATATACTTTTCCATGCCGTATTTTGTCTAATAATTCAGAGTTGATGGTGGGGTGAGCTCTGGTTGGTAGAAAATCTGGCTCGGGTAATTGGTAATCACGGTAGCGTCCAATCTGGAGACGTAGAGAAATCTTCTGTAACTTATCACGGATATTTTGGGGCAACCATTGAAGCGAAGCAGCGAAAGCATCGGTAGGCTGCCCCATAACAAACTTAGGAATAATATACTGCGGAGAACGGAGACTGATATCCACTCGCGCAGCAACACGGCTGGTTTCAACAGCACAATCACAGCCAGAATTGCCCGCACCCACTACCAATACTTGTTTGCCTTCGAACCCCTGATTAGACTTGTAATCATGGCTATGCTGATATTCTCCCGTAAAGTCATTTTTCCAAGCAGGGTGACGTGGTGCCGAATGGTGGCCATTGGCGATCAATAGATAATCAAAATCTGTCCAGGTACCATCGCTCAGAAACAGTCGCCAGCCTTCTTTTTCGATTTTTTCTACATGTAGCACCGCAGTATTAAACCGAATATATTTCTCCAGTTGAAAATGCTTGGTATAAGCTTGAAAATATGCCAGTATTTGCTGATGACTTGGATAATCAGGATAATCATCGGGCATGGGGAAGTCGCTGAACTGCGACATTGATTTGCTAGAGATAATATGCGTTGTTTCGCAAATACTGCTATGACTCTCGTTGGCCGTAAAAACCCAATTGCCACCAATCTGGTCGTTTTTCTCGAAGCAATTAATGTCTTCCAGGCCAGCTTCAACCAAATTTTTTATGGTGGTAAGGCCTGAACAGCCTGCGCCGATTATCGCAATTCTCATAGACAATTAGTGGTACATGCATGAGCGTAACTTGGAAGAAATGCTACAATTGTTTACAGTAAATAAATAGGTAAATTAACGACTATCAACACATCCGATTCTCCTCTGCTCGGATCATTAGAATATTTGGCAGCTTGACCAAACACAGCAACAGCATTGGAATTCGACCTATCATGTAGAATGTTATCAGGTTCGTCGCTCACCATCATTTATCTATTTCTTAAAGAGATAAAACTGCCGACAGTTTCTTCATACTCCAGCAGCACGATTAAACATTTTCATCCAGTGCAATACGGCCTGAGAAAATAGCCCTGTAGGAGGGACCAGAAGTGCTGTGAAATACGGCATAAAAAACGCTGAAAAGTTGAGTAGCCTGTTTTACTCAATATCATCGAATAGTGTTTATGGCTGTGCTATCGACAATAGCATTTATCTTATCCAGTGCTTCTCTACCTAACAGCATCGGTGTTGAGAAATGGGAACGATCAATAAGATTGACCATGATATTGTAAAGTTTTCCATCAAAATAGATAGGAATTTTTACCACTGGGCGTGAATTATATTTTTTCGATATTTCCTTGTTTGCACGATTCTTGATCTTGACAATTCGCGTAACGGGTAAATCATATTCTGGTGTTTCCTTGATATCGGGATGAGAAACCTTAAATCTCACATAGTCTTTACCATTTTTTTTGTATATATAAATCTCTTTTGCAGAAAGCGAAGAGGTCACAGCGCCTGTATCTAATTTAGCAGCTAATGGAATTTCATCAGGGTAGAGGACAACAGGCTCGATATAGCCATAAACAAACTTATCCCTAGCTGGAGATAGAAAGGCAATCAACCCGAATAAAAATAGCATTAAACTCAACAGAATAAGAATATAAAAGCTATTGATCAGTCTTGGTATTTTCATAAATGATAATCACCCCATAACTCAATATTTGATGATAATTTTATCGATACCTTATTTTTAAATTAACATTTCTAAAACAAAATCACAACTGTATAGGATTGCTAAAGGTTTAAAAGACTAGTTAATGCGTATTGTATGTCAATGGTATGTCTGCATTAACCAGACAATGTAGCCCATTAAGACCAGACAAAGAGTGAAAGCAGAAAAAGCAATTTGGCGATATTTTTTGATCAGTCGCTTCTGGGGATAAACAGATATGATAAAAGGTCGCTGTGAGATATCTGGTTTTGTAATAATGCTGACAGCTTGTTCCACTGGTCGCTCAAGGTAAATTTGTTGAGCTTGTAATTGTGCTGCCAGACGTGCTGATTCCCACTCTTCCTGATCAATTTCACCATCTTTATTGGTATCGAAACGCGTCAATAGTTGCAGCTTATCTTTTTTCCAATTATCAATGAGATCAAGCATCACTTGTCTAACTGATTGATTGGTATGAGAGGATAGGGTTCTAAATTGTCCGATAATATAAAGTGATTGGCGGGGTAATATGAGTCTTTCCTGGTAGCGATAATGCTTGGAGGCTATATTCAATATAGATTGACTTTCCAGAATTTTGGTCGTAGTTGGCCATTCAGTGCTCCCATACCAAACTAGTTTTATATCACTCTGAATTTTTGCGCCATCTGGATCAACAAGACAACTATTCGTTCCATCGCTCAACATAAATTGTTGATTACTTACATTTTGATCATTGAACAAAACTGAAGAGCTTTTTGCTGATGTTTAATTTAATGGTAAGGATAAAAAAAGAATGTCTTGGAAAGAGTCTGTTTCGTGCGCTGGTTGTAGTTGAAGTTATGTTGTGTATAGCTGGAATTTTGCATATTAAGGTAAATATTTAAATGGATAAAGACGATATTTATTAAAAGTAACGGATTTTACAGCTTAGAGTCTGGTTTGATAATTTATGAATAAAATTTTTAAAATTCCATTTCTTCTGGTGTTTGACTATTAATTCAGTTGGCAAAAACAGAGATCTTTAGCGATTAGGTTGACAATAAAACAACATTTATAAGTTTTGTTTGCAACAAATTGTGCAAACTAAATTATAAAGGAGTGAATAATGAGTAAAAGTACAGTGCAAGATTGGGTGTCTGAGTTACCTCTGATGCAACAATCAGTATTGTTAAGTGCTATACGTGGTCCAGATGGTATATCCAAGTGTCAAGCATGTCGGGCTATGATTAGATGGTTTCGCAGATGTGTGCTTGTATCTGCTTTTGATGGAAAGGTTTTTAACAGCCCTTGTCAACTCGGAGGCGGATCATTTACCGGGCCATCATGCAATATGCAAGATTATGATGGTCGTTTTGCTCTTGATTGGGAAACAGCCATGAAACCAAAAATAGATGCCTTTCTTAAAGCCAAGGACGAGTTACCACACCATTACTTAACTCACTTCATGCATGCTGCAGAGGTGCTTGGTTACCAGCATCCTGATATGAGAATACGTAACTGGTGGTTCTCAGTTTATTCGCGAATATGTAGAGTGCTGTATGTTGTTCCCGAGACAGAGGTGATGATGCGTAGAAGACTGAGCGACAATGAACTTGATTGGCGCGCAACAGGTGACGAAACTACGATGTACTCTGAATAGGATAGAAAAGGAAGCATGCCTTTTAAATTAATCGGCCTAGCTGGGGCAATTGGATCAGGCAAGAGTCAGGTGGGGCGGCTTCTCTCTGACAAATATGGTTATAAAGAGATTATGTTTAAAACTGAGTTTGTCAGAAGAATATTGCTGTCACTTGATATTGTAAACGGTCATCCTGATTATGAAATATATTTCAATCTTTTCTATGATAGAAAGCTAAAAGATAAGCCTAGCAAATTACTAGGTGAATCCACACCAAGAGAAGTTATGTTCTCATTTAGTGACTGGGCTCGATCAATTGACCCTGATACATCTGTTAAACCTACTGAGTTAAAAATAAAGACTTACTTAAAACTAAAAACACAATCTCTTCTTGATATCGTTGTTTCTGATGTTCGGTTTGAGGATGAAGCTCAAATGATCAAAAAGAATGGCGGCACTATCTGGCAAGTAAAAAGGTAGAACAACCCCTTCAAAGTGGAATCTCCGCACGAATCTAAGAAAGGTCTGGACCCGAAATACATTGACTTGATTATTCACAACGATGGCAGCTTAGAGGATTTGACGATCGCTATTGATGATGCCCTGGAAGTAGTTAAATGTTAAAAGGTGATCCAAACGATCGACTCATACACTACATAGACAAATGCGGAGGAATAAAGGCTCCACTCTGCCAGCGATGCAGAAGAAGGGATCCCAACGCTAACCCGAGGCAGGTTTATATCAAGCCTGCTCTGACGTTAAGCGGGTGTAAAAACTTCATTGGTTATCACACATTCGATAAAAACTAAAAACAAAAATAGGGAAATTAATGGATCACCTTGAGTTTTGGAAAGAATTTATTAACAAGTTAGGATTATTAGAAGATTGGGTTGTTTTTGAGAATGGAACATTAGTCACTCCTTATTTGGGCTTTAACGCTTCCCAAGTCCTTGAGATGTTAGATCATGCGCTTCATGTGGATTTCAGAGAAAAAATGAACTTCGCTATGTATATTTACCCAAGAGGTTATGCCAATTATTGGACAACTTCATTTCAGAGTTCGTACGGAACCATATGGACATATTGTAAAAAAGAAGATTTTCCAGCATACACAAGCCCAGATGAGGTAATGCATTGCGCTATTTATTTGGGCATAAAGCAAAGAAATCTTGATGCAAAAAGTAGAGTAGTTTTATTTGATAGTAATAAGGATACGGTGGAATAAATGAGTCACGTTGAGTTTTGGAAAGAACAAATGAGTAAGATTGAATGCGGCAACAATTGGGTTGTGTTTGAAAACGGAACAATGGTTCATCCTTCTGAAGATGGCAAAAAATCAGCTATGGATATTATGCGTAAAATTGATGATTTGCTTGCCACAAACGCAGAGTTAATTAAAGAATATCAATGCTTCATCATAAATGGGGAAAATGCTGTTGTGCGCTTTAACATTGATTATAGAAACATCTCGGTTAGATGCCCTTACGAAGAGGTTGAAGCTGAAATGATGAAGTATGACAAATCAAACCACCATGATAATGAATTTTTTGCACAAATTCTCTGTGTTGTGGCTTTGAATAAGCTTAACGAAGATGCCAGAAACCGCGTGGTTCTTTATGAAAATACAGCTGGAAATAAGCATGCAGAGCCAGAGAAAAACGAAAGTGCGGCCAAAGTCGATGCATTTCTTGCGCTGCTATCAACAGCGGTTCACTAATTAACAAAACTCAACAAACAACAAGGAACGGTCTACGGCATGACAATAACAGCAAAAACAATATGCGATTCCATTGCTAATGGGATAAGAATAACGAGCATTCAGTCAAAAGCACCCATGTTTCTTGATGCGGAATTTGAGAAGCACAGGAGGCTATCTAACATCAGCTCTAACAGTTCATCTAACCGGGCCATTCCTTTCATGAAGATGCTCGACCATGGTTATTACCGCCAGAAGATGTGCGATTGAATCAGCCTGGTATGCAGGGAGATTTATTGCTTGATGAGGATTCAAAGGAAGAGTTCTGGAATGTTCTCAAAGATATTTATGGCTATACGGCTGGCAAGTTAAAAGAATGGGATAAGGTTCATAAGCAGCACTTGAATAGGTATCTATCTGGATTCTATTGGCAGCATAAGATTTGCACTGGAACTGATTGGGAAAATTTCTGGAATCTAAGAGTTCATCCTGATGCTGACCCTGCTATGTATGACGTTGCCAAGAAGATGAAAGAATCAATGGATAATTCAACTCCCATTGAATTAATGCCAGGGCAATGGCATTTGCTTTATATAACTTTTGATGAATGGAACGGGATGGGTAATGAAAGTGCTATCAAATGTTCTACGACAAGAATAGCAAGAGTCTCTTATAACAATCATGATGGTAGTGATCCGATTATACCGAAGGATATCCAGTTACACGATGATTTGATATCGGATGTTCACATGAGCCCGACAGAACACCCAGCAACACCTATGAATTTCGTAAAGGATAATTACGAGCTTAGTTGGGAAAAAGGAATAACGCATATGGATAGGAATGGTCATTTTTGGAGTGGAAACCTACGCGGTTGGATTCAATACCGGCAGCTGTTAGAGTGTGAGAATCAGCCTGGAATTAAGGCAGAATCAGCGGTTTAAAATAGCTGAATACCTTGATAGATTTCTTCCTACGGATGGGAATTATTTTTGCTTAAGGTTGGTCAACATCCTAAATTTAAATTGGTGAAAAAGAACAATGACTGTAAAGAAAGTATTGAGGAATGGAGTCCCTGTAAAAATCTGGACTGAAGAAGTTGATCAATCAGCACTAGACCAACTATCCGATCTATCAAAACTACCATTCATCCATAAACATGTTGCTGTAATGCCTGACGTTCATGCTGGCATTGGATCAACTATTGGATCAGTTATTCCCACCAAAGGTGCAATCATTCCGGCTGCTGTGGGTGTGGATATTGGTTGTGGAATGATGGCAGTTAAAACCTCGTTAAAAGCGTCAATGCTGCCTGATAACCTTTATGAATTGCGTTCAGAAATTGAGAAAAGAATACCTCATGGAAGAACTAATAATGGAGGAAGTGGTGACAGAGGAGCGTGGGGCAACCCAATTGAGTGTGTTTCGCATTATTGGAATACATTTCTTGCTGATGGGTATGAAGAAATCATTGCTAAATATCCTAAAGCCAAAGGATATAACACTATAAACCACTTGGGTACCCTTGGTACCGGAAATCATTTTATTGAGATATGCATAGATGAATTAGATTACGTCTGGGCAATGCTTCACTCGGGCTCAAGGGGAATAGGTAACAGAATAGGCTCCTATTTTATTGAGAAAGCCAAGGAAGAAATGGAGCGATACAGTCTCCTGGATAATCTGCCCAACAGAGATTTGGCCTACTTAGTGGAGCATACCAAAATATATGATGATTATATTAATGCTGTGTCATGGGCACAGAGGTTCGCTGAACTTAACAGGCGGATCATGATGGATATTGTATTGCAGTGTATGAGTAGATTTTTCCCATCATTCACCACTACCGATAAAGCTATAAACTGCCATCACAATTATGTTGCAAGAGAAAATCACTTCGGGGCTAATGTGCTTGTTACACGTAAGGGCGCAATTAGAGCGAGAAAAGGTGATTTAGGCATTATTCCAGGCAGTATGGGTGCAAAGTCTTACATCGTGGAAGGTTTGGGGAATGAAGAATCATTTCATTCGTGCTCTCATGGTGCAGGTAGAAGGTTGGGAAGGAATGAGGCAAAAAGAATTTACACTGTTGCTGATCTGGAGGAGCAGACTAAAGGTATTGAATGCCCTAAAGATGAAGCAAGAATTGATGAAATTCCAGCTGCCTACAAAAATATTGATCAAGTCATGGAAAATCAATGGGATTTGGTGAAGATCAAGCATACCTTGAAGCAGGTATTAAATGTTAAGGGATGATAACTAATGCCAGCCTGGAAAAAATTCACCGGAAGTGAAGAGCAGATTATCGAGATGAAAACTTCCAAAGAAGGTTTCAAGATTTGTACTAAAGCTGGAACGGAGTCAAATATCTGGAAAGCGTACGATGTATTTTCAGAGCAAAGAGTTGATGCCCTACTGAAAGGTAATGAGATTGATGTTTACATGATCTGCCAGCCCCACCCGCACGCCGAAATGATTATCGAATGGGCTAGGACCGGGAGGGATGTTTATTGGTATAACGGTTGCGGACAATGGGTTATTGATGATAATCCAGTTTGGTGGGCTGATATGAAATACTCATTCAATCCAGACGGCCAATCTGTACACCTCTAGTACAGTAATAATCAATAAGTTAGAGCATGAATTTAATGAGTTCCGTGCGCCCCATGTAACCATTATTGACCGGATAAGATGTGATCAAGGTGACACCCTATACACGATTAATAAGCAATAAGATATAGTGTGATTTTGGGGATTATCCAGCACCCCATCTTAACAGGAAGAATAACCGATGTCAGAAGCTTTCTACAATATCGAAACATGGTACGACGAGAAAAGATGTATGTGGTTTTTTAGAGGCATAAAATTTGATTTTGCTATGCATTGGACTGATGATCCAGAAGGAAATATTGCGCTTAAATGTGATTGTGTTACCTGGGAAGGCGATCCACGTGAAGTACATATTGCTATTGATATAGGATACACGAAAATAACAAAAGATGAGTTTCAAACCGCTGTTCTTAAAGAGCTATCGAAGCATTGGATTTTGTGTTGAGATTGGTTGAAATGGGAAAGAAAATCTTTTTCCGTAATTACCTGACTTGTTTCTATGAAGTTGAATGCGTGCAATCTTTTTCTAAAGATGATATTAAGGAGTCGAATGCCTACGATTTCTTAAAGTGGATTGGGGATATTCAGGAAGTTGAAACGGAAACAGAATAACACAAGCTATCACCGGGTCAATGCGCATACGCAATTGGAACATCCTGCCAATTTGTGGTGTAACCAGGAGACATATTCTCCCTACGCATCATCCATGATTTTTTCTTACCTGCTGAATACACTGAAAGAGTGTTACATCCGTATCGTTGATTTATTTGGTCAAGCACACTCATTAACTTAGTTGACCTATCATCTGCACCATATAGTCCAAATAATGAGTCTTGATATATTTCTTCAGAGTCTATGCCGGCCAGAATTACCCCTGCTTTTTTATAAGCATAGCCTGGTCGGTAAATACGTTTGAGACCAAATAGTGCCGCTCTGACCAGTAAACGGCTATCGCTGCTGGCATTGGGTAGCGGCACAGTAATGCAGTTACTATACTGCTTATCATGCTCACGAAATGGATTGGTCTGGATGAATATCTGGATTGCATTACAGACCGAGTTCTGGCTGCGCAGCTTTTCTGCCGCACTGCTGGTATAGCTGGCGACGGATTCACTAATCTCCGGTAGACTATCAATCAATTGTCCAAATGATTTTGAGGAAATGATCTGCTTTTTAGGTGCTGATAATTCTTCCAGTGCCAAGCATGAGATCCCACGTAATTCATAACCTAAGCGCTCCATCACAACTCCGAACTTAGCACGTAACCAGGCAGTTGGAGTGTCACGTAATGCTTGCACGGTTTTAATCCCTGCCTCATTCAGATGTTGATTCAATTTTCTTCCAACACCCCATACTTCACCTACTTCTATAGTAGATAATAAAGACTCGAATTGTTCATGAGGCATGTTTGAAAGGTCGCATACACCATTAAAATATGGTTGTTTCTTGGCAATAAGGTTAGCAAGTTTTGCTAGCGTTTTAGTGGCGCCAAAGCCTACGCACACCGGCAAACTGGTCCACTGCCGTATACGGCTACGTATTTTGTGACCAATCCCCATGGGTATCGGCCAGAGGTTTACCAAGCCCTGCAGACCAAGAAAACACTCATCGATCGAATAGACTTCAACATGAGGGCTGAAATCGCGCAGGATCGTCATCACCCGATTAGACATGTCGCTATACAATGTATAGTTGGATGACAACGCAACAATGCTATGCTGTTTTGCCAAATCTTTAAGCTGGAACCATGGCGTACCCATTTTAACGCCAAGCGCCTTGACTTCATTGGAACGGGCGACCGCACATCCATCATTATTGGAGAGTACTACGACCGGTCTATTGAGCAGATTAGGATTGAAAGCTCTCTCACAGCTGACATAGAAATTATTTACGTCTGCTAAAGCGAATATTTGTTTATTGACGGAAATAATGTCATTAATCGTCATGACCATTGCTTAGGTGGTTAATGATAGGGACAGTATAAAATACTTATTTGATAAGTAACATACGACGAGCTGTGCGGACGCTCTGTCTACCTTATCCGTGAAGTGGTACCCAAAAACTGTACAGGTTGTTAAGCTCTGGCAGAATTAAAAAGGCGCTTAATAACAATGAGTAAAAAGCGCATACAATATTCGAGCGAATTCAAAGCAAAACTAGCGCTGGCAGCGATACGTGGTGATGAAACTGTCCCCCAATTAGCAGCGCGTTATAATGTACATCCCACGCAGATCAATAGCTGGAAACGGCAACTCATTGAGCAAGCTGCCGAGCTGTTTTGTAAAAATAATACTGCCGCCAATAAGGAGCAGCCTACAACAGATGACCTGCACCGGGTTATTGGTCAATTGGCGGTAGAACGCGATTTTTTAGCAAGAAAGCTCAATCATTAAGTCTTGTAGAACGCAAAGAGATGATTGAGCCCCATGGCAAACTTAGTCAAACTCGTCAATGTCAGCTGCTGGATCTGGCGCGCTCAACTTATTATTATCAACCGCAACCAATCAGTAATGCTGATCTGGTTCTGCTGCGCATGATGGATGAACAGTACTTAAAGACGCCACAATATGGCTCACGCAGTTATGCTACCTGGTTTCAGCGCCAGGGAATCATGTTAGGGCGCAAGAAAGCCTCTTCCTTAATGAAGACACTCGGTATTGTCAGCATAGCTCCAAAACCCAGGACCAGCATCTCAAGCAAACAGCATAAGGTCTATCCTTATCTGCTTAGAGAACTTGTCATTAATAAACCCAATCAGGTTTGGGCTGCCGACATAACCTATGTCCCCATGGAGAAAGGCTTTGGCTATCTGGTTGCCATCATCGACTGGCATTCGCGTAAGGTGTTGAGCTGGCGCTTGTCCAATACCTTGGATACTGACTTTTGTACTCAGGCGCTGGAGGCAGCCATCCAGGATTATGGCTGTCCACAGATCATGAATACCGACCAGGGCGTACAGTTTACCAGCGAAGCATTTACCTCCATACTAAAAGATCATCATATTCAGATCAGCATGGATGGCAAGGGGTGCTACTATGACAACATTTTTGTTGAACGACTTTGGCGGACAGTTAAGTATGAGCTTTTATATACCAGAGAATTCAATAATCTGAAGGAGATAAAGCAGAATTTATCCACATGGTTTGAATGGTACAATCAAGAACGATTTCATCAAAGCCTTGACCGTCTTACGCCTGATGAAATCTACTATAGTGATCCAAGAATTGATCGGGTTGCCTGAACCTGTTTAACTATACATATCAGAGCTGAACTTTCTTTCAGGTTGTCCAGTTACAGGGAACCACATCACCGTGCTCCAAACTAATCGACAGATATCATGCGCCGCAAATGCCAAAGATTGAACCACCGGTACAAGGATTTTTACTTCTATATCATATTTTTTAAATTATTAAGATATGAATATCTTTTATTTCATAAAAATATTTAAATTGCCGCTATAAGCTAGTTTATCCATGCGCATTAATATTTTTTGCTGAAATGATGGAAGCTCTAAAAAGGTTTTTAATTGTCGATCAACAGGAGCTAAATATACGCGTTTATAGGTATATTTTTAGTCAACATTTTTGATATACTATTCACATAACATATTATAATTTATTGTGATCTGCCAAATATCACATAAAATTACCCGCTATTATTAGCATTCAAGCGATAAGTTTATTGCTATATATATAATTTAGTAGTTAAAATCTAATTTAGCTTTAGCCAGCTAATAATCATCTTTTTATATGCACTTAGCTTAAGCCAATCAGATATGGCTTAAACTCAGTTTTAATTTAAAGGGAGATTAAAATGTCTACTGCTCTTTCCCAGATTCCCCATAGTCCACACCAGAACTGTCTCCTCGCCGCCCTGCCCACAGATGAATTGGAACAATTGTATCCTCATTTGGAACTAGTGCCGATGCTGGTCGGAGAAACACTGGGCGGGCCAGACCATAAACTAAATCATGTATACTTCCCTACTACTTCGGTCGTGTCTCTACTCAATTTTACGGAGGATGGTAAATCCACTAAAATCGCGATAATCGGCAATGAGGGAGTAATCGGAATGTCCCTCTTTATGGGTTGGGATACCATGTCAAATATTCCCGTGGTGCAGAGTGCAGGTTATGCCTACCGATTAAATGAAAATTTGTTGAAACAGAAATTCAATCATGTTATGCCGATGCAGCATCAGATGCTGCGTTACACTCAGGCATTGCTCACGCAGATCGCACAGACGGCAGTGTGCAATCAGCATCATTCGGTGGAACAGCATCTCTGCCGTCTGTTGCTGTTATACCTTGACCGCGTGCCATCGAATGAGTTGACAATGACGCAAGAAATGATCGCCAATATGCTTGGTGTCCGCCGCGAAGGCATTACTGAGGCGGCCGGTAAATTGCAACGCAAGAACATAATCCATTACTCGCGAGGTCACATCAAAGTGCTGGATAGACCGCGCCTGGAAACCGAGGTTTGTGAGTGCTATAAAGTCCTCAAGAAGGAATATGATCAGCTACTTTCTGACTTGATCACAATGCGATCAACATTATTAAGAAAAAAATCAAGTCTTGGCCTTTCTACATACCGTGAGAATAAGAGAAAGGAGAAGTTGACAAATTCTCTGACAATTTAGTAATGGAACAATCTGGATGATTATCCACATCCGCACTTATCTGTGCCGCATTCATTCACTGTTTAATACGGCACAGGCTGTACTTTTCACAATTTTCAAGACATCTTAAATAGCTTTAATTATGTGGGTGTCTATATTAATTTTTATAACTGACAGAGATAATGTTAGTAGACATGATTACACGATAAAGCGTGCAAATGTTCCCACTACGACTCCCCAGACCTGCAATTCCTCATTTTCGCGGAAGCGGATAGGTGGATAAGCCGGATTCGCAGCATGCAGCTCAATCACACCATTGCAGGAATACAATCGCTTCACAGTATATTCATTGTTAATCACTGCCAGAACTATATGCCCGTGTTTAGGTTTGATTGAGCGATCAACTACCAGCATGTCGCCATCGTGGATATGTGCACCAGTCATTGAATCACCTACAACGCGAAAGAAGTACGTCGAGGCTTTATTGCGTACCAGGTAATCATTGATATCCAGACTTTTTTCTTTGTAGTCATCTGCAGGAGATGGGAAGCCAGCAGGAATTCTGAACTGCAATAAAGGCAGTGCGCAAAACGGAGGGTTGAGCTTTGCTCTCTGCAAAATAGGCAGGGTCGATTCGCAAGTTGGTTCAAATGGAATAATTGTCATGATATTCCTCTATTTGATTGCAATATGGCAATCGTCAGCACCACAAGATTTGCACTGAGCTGATGTAATTTCAGGTGCTGTTAGTTCATCGTCGCTATTCCAGTACACCGTAAACTTGACCATTGATCCCACAGGCTCCCATGTGCCACCATACCTGGAGCCATGCTGATGAATGGTTTTAGATTCAGATTCCCCGCACGAGCAACTAATAGTAAAAGTTGTCTGGTCAATGATGGTCATAGTCTCGTCCTTATTTTAAATATATTAGTAATCTTATCGTATATGAAGATACTTTTTGAATTTCTCCTTTGCTGGTTCAAGCTGCTCCGAAAACTACACTAAATCTTCATGCATTCTATTTGAGACCATACCATAATCATGACCAGGTTTTTTGTAAGTGAAAGAGTCTTTATATTCTGTTGACCAACGTTCTAGATTGATACCGCGTCTGAATATTTCATCAATGTAATCTTGTATTTCATTTCCGAATAAGAAATAAGCTTCTGATGTCGCAGAATAAAATTTTCGCAGATCTTCATAATTTGCCGTGCCTTTTTGGATTATCAAGCTCAGAATTTTCCGTACCTCATCATAGACCTTGAGGCGACGGTCATAACGGTCAAAATTTAATTTTTGCTGATTTGTTCTCCATTGTTGATATACAATATATACGGTTGCAAATCCGATTGCAGATGCTAATGGTTCTTTCGTATTTAAGCAGATAAGAACTACCGAAATACCTAATATAGAAAAAGCTAAGATTTCCAATAACTGCAGTAGCTTTCTTTTCCAAGTTGACTTCATGATAGTGTCTTTATTATTATATTGGCATATATCTTCAACTGATTCATCATTTAATGCAACAAAGCTACCACAGGTTTTAGAGCTACCATCACTTCTTCATCATAACAACGGAAATTGCACAAAATTTAGGCAGTTCTGACAGTTAGTCTCTACAGCTATGACGCTAAAGGAGTGGATAGCTAACATGAGCCTGCCAGACCCAACAATTACACGCATTCCAATAGATCAGGATGTGCAAGCAACACCAGGTCTTTGGAACGAGCGCTATGCAGAAATAGATCATAATTTCGAGAATCTAGACGATAGAGCGGTTTCTGTTGAAGAAGAAATAACTGCAGCTAGATTTGGCAACCTCTCTTTGGCGGGAATGGTTGGCACGATTGTATCTCAAATCGGCGGCATTCTAGGATCACTGGATGGCACGGCATCGCCTTCCACGTTGCAGAATGTCCTTGGAGCTGATTTCTTATACAGAAATAGCGACAAGAGAATGGTCTTTGAGTTGTTCGCTTCAGGGTACAGCTTGCAGGCTATTGATGATATCGCTGTTATCAATGGAGTAAGTAGCGATGATGCTCTTGATATAGCTGACACTTCAAAGATTATTACCGGGCAAGATTATCTTCTTTCTGATGAAGATGGCACGGAAATCATCAGGCCAACATCAATTCGATCTGACAACAGAATCAAGCTGTCTGCCAGTCTGGATAGATCATGGGATGCTACTGGAAAAGTTACTGGATCTACGCTTATCCGCAACGAAGATGGCGGGGCAGATGCTGCAGTAGGCTCACAGTGGATATCAAGATTAATTCAGCTTGGTACCGATACCGCAAAAAGAACCATTACCATTCGACGCACCGCTAATACAGGCGTTGTAAGGCTATATTACCGTGATAACTACCAAACCTCATGGGCAGAAGTTGATCGCGCAATACGTCAAACTGGCGGCGGAACAACTGGTATTCCTGATGGCTATTACGATGACAAGTATCTAGTGCCGTTGCGTGAAGATGGTTATCTGCGGATAGTCACAGAAGCTGCGGCAATATAAATGGCGACATCCATGTAAACTCTCCTCTAAGTTTCATGCCGTAACATACCTTAACGAAAGCTGATGAGAGGGTGAAAAAAGGAGTTCGTTTTGACGCTATTTTCTAGTGAATATTAAATCCCAGACGTTATGTCCTAAGCGTAAACCGCGTTGCTCAAATTTTGTGAGTGGACGATAGGGTGGGCGTACCGCATAATCGATTGCTGTATTGGTAAGCAGGCTTTCGTTGCTGAGAACAAATAAGATCTGTTCAGCATAGTTTTTCCAATCCGTAGCAACATGAAGATAGCTACCCGATTTCATATATTTACATAAAAGCGAAACAAAAGCTGACTGGATTAACCGACGCTTATGATGGCGCGCTTTGGGCCAGGGATCAGGAAAAAAAATATGAACGCCGTCGAGGGATTCAAGTGGCAGCATGTGCTGCAGAACTTCGACTGCATCATGTTGAATAACGTGTAAATTCGTTAATTCAAGCATTTTTATTTGACTAAGCAGGCTGCCCACCCCTGGAGTATGAACTTCTATTGCCAGATAATCGTTTTGGGGGTGCTGTTGAGCAATAGTAGCTGTCGCTTCTCCCATGCCGGAGCCTATTTCCAGGATTCTGGAAGTGCTGCGTCCAAAAATCTTCTCAAAATTCAGTTGTTGCGCTGAAAAAGGAATGCCAAATTCTGGCAACAGCGTTTCATAGGCATGACGCTGGGCATTTGAGATACGGCCTTGGCGAAGCACATAACTACGAATGGAATTCACTGGTGACAAAAAAATAGCACTGTTTAAATTAATTTTATCTAGCGGACTGAAAGATCATTTCGACTGTACCGGCAAGATGCCTTCACTTGGTGAACTGGAGCTTGCGCTATAAGTTTTTTTTGTCATGCGTCCAGCCAAATAAGCTTCACGACCTGCTTCTACGGCTTTGCGCATAGCAGAGGCCATCATAATCGGGTTGTGTGCAGCAGCGATAGCCGTATTCATTAGCACACCGTCACATCCTAATTCCATCGCGATCGCTGCGTCAGATGCTGTTCCTACGCCAGCATCTACTAGCACAGGAATTTGGCTATTATCGATAATGATCTGCAAATTCCAAGGATTCAGGATACCCATCCCTGAGCCTATTAATGAGGCCAAAGGCATAATTGCAACACAGCCGATTTCTTCTAATTGCTTAGCGATAATGGGATCATCTGAGGTATATACCATTACTTGAAAATTTTCTTTAACAAGAATTTCTGCTGCCTTAATGGTTTCTACCACATTGGGAAAAAGTGTTCTTGGGTCACCGAGCACTTCTAGTTTTACCAGAGAATGACCATCCAGCAATTCTCTTGCGAGTCGCAAAGTGCGGATGGCCTCCTCTGCAGAATAGCAGCCAGCAGTATTAGGCAGCAATGTATAGTGAGAAGGCGGCAATACATCAAGCAGATTGGGTTCATTGGGGTTCTGGCCGATATTAGTTCGACGAATAGCGATGGTAATGATTTGCGCGCCGCTAGACTCTATGGCAGCGCGTGTTTCGTTGAAGTCTTTATATTTTCCGGTACCAACCAAAAGCCGAGAAGAGTAATGCTTGCCAGCGACGATGAAATCATCCATGAAATCAGTGTTTATAGAAAAATGCGTATTGCATATAAGATTAAAAAACGTTTAATATTTGATTTAATCAAAAATAAAAGGAATTAGCCACCACCTACAGCCACCACAATCTCCAATTGATCTCCGTCAGAAAGCGTTTGTAATGTGAACTGACTTCGAGGCACGATTTCACCATTACGTTCGACAGCAATACGTTTATTTTGGATTGACATCTGCTCCAGCAGTTGTTGAAGACTTAGTGGATTGTCAAAATGGTGAGGTTGACCATTTATGGTGACTTGTAACATTTGAAATATATTAAATAGGTTTAATGTAAGGTAAACTTAAAATCCGTTTAGTAATACAATTTTATCACGCGGGTGTAGCTCAATGGTAGAGTAGAAGCTTCCCAAGCTTACGACGAGGGTTCGATTCCCTTCACCCGCTCCATTACTATTGCTCGGCAATAAAAGCATGCGTGTCATGCGCTATTAATAATATAATATCAATATTTTGATCAAAATAATCTTGGATCGTCTTGATGATTAGAATCCTACGGGAACATTTTTATTGTTTGTTAGCAATTTTTTTGCTAATAACAAGCGATTCAGTATTAAGTGATAGTAAAACCGATCAACCTGAGCCACGACATATCCTTGGATGGGTAGAATCTATTCGATTGGAGCCATGGGGGCTAAAAATGCTTGCTCGTATAGATACTGGAGCAAATACCTCATCCATGAGTGCACGGGATATTCATCAATTCAAAAAAGGAAATAAAGATTGGGTGCGGTTCATACTCGATTTTGGAACTGAAAAAGGTAAACCCACTCGCACTGTCGAAATTGAACGCCCCTTACTTCGTTCACATAAGATAAAACAACATAGCGGTATTTCACAAGAACGCCTTATTATTGCGATGGACGTTTGTTTAGCAAACGAAATACATAAAGTTGAATTTAATCTTATTGATCGTCGAGCCTTAAATTATCCCATTTTGCTTGGACGTAAAGCGCTTGCGGGTGTCGCGCTAGTTGATTCATCGCGTACTCACCTTAGTAAGGCTGATTGCGGTCACGTAAAGAAAAAGAAGAAAAAAAATGATCAATCAGATGAGTTAGCTATTCCTGAATGAGACAGCTTCACTTATTACTCCTAGTTATCATATTATGTGCAGCAGGGCTAGGTTTAGCTATATATAAAGTAACTACCCTGGGATTGCCTCTCACTACTTCTGAGAAAGCAGAAGTTTGGAATGTGGAAGCCCGTATCAGTTTTCGCGCAAAGCCAGAAACCAGCATAAAAGTAAGTTTACCGCTCCTTTTTAATCCTTCTGGCTATACTATTCTCGACGAGGATTTCGTCGCAGCCAATTATGGATTGGCAATTGAACAAGATGATAATGCACGAACAGCTTTGTGGGCAAAGCGGCGTGCAGAAGGGAAACAATTATTATTCTATCGCGCAATCTTATACAAGGATACTGAAAAGACAATTGATTCAGTTAAAGCGCCAATTTATCCACCCATACCAGAATATCCTGAAAATTTCCGACCCATTATCCAGGGGCTGCTCGATAAGGCGCGACAGCAATCTGCAGATACCGTTTCTTTTGCACAGCAAGTCATTAAGCAATTAAATGCTGCATCCCCAGCACCAGAGTTAAAATTGCTACTGGAGCATATCCATCATTCTCGTAATCTTGCTAAAGGTATTAATTGGATTTTAGCAGGAGCCCGTATTCCTACTCGAATTATTCAAGGTCTTCGTCTAGAAGATGGTAAGCTTTATTCCGAGTTGGAATCCTGGACACAAGTCTATGATGGCAAGCAATGGCGCACACTCAATATAAAGAATGGTAAGGAAGGCCTGCCATCCAATTTTATCCTATGGCAAATTGGTGATCAGAAAACCTTTTCTGTCGATGGAGGAAGTGAAGTAAGTCTCCAATTTTCCGTAGCCAAAACGCTACGGGAATTAGTGGATATTGCAGAATCACGTGCGGCGCTCAAAGGATCACACCTGATGGAGTTTTCCTTATATTCATTGCCGGTTCAAAGCCAGAACGTCTATAAGATATTATTAATGGTACCTTTAGGGGCATTTGTCGTAGTTTTAATGCGTAATCTCATTGGGATTAAAACTTTTGGGACATTTATGCCGGTATTGATTGCATTGGCTCTTCGCGAGACAGAGTTGGCCTGGGGGTTACTACTGTTTTGTTTGATTGTCGGATTAGGATTATTATTGCGTGCTTATGTGGATCGATTAAAGTTATTACTCATTCCACGCTTGGCTTCTGTATTAACGATGGTAGTGCTTCTTATGGCAAGTATCAGCGTTATCATGCACAAGCTTGGACTTGAAATGGGGCTATCAGTCGCTCTATTTCCAATGGTAATCATGACTATGACCATAGAACGGATGTCTCTTACATGGGATGAAGCTGGCCCCGCGGAAGCATTTAAACAAGGCGCAGGAAGCCTGCTGGTGGCAACAATTGGTTATTTAGTAATGAATATCGATGCCTTACAACATTTATTATTTGTATTTCCTGAATTATTGCTTGTTGTGTTGGCAGCCATACTATTGTTTGGTCGATACTCCGGATATCGATTGACAGAGCTGTGGCGTTTCCGTGCTTTAGCCAAACGCTGAACAGATGTTCAAAGTCTTACTCAATCTAAAGCGAGCAGGGGTAGTTGGGATAAACCGACGAAATGCGGATTATATCTTACGTTACAATGAACGATCTCTCTACCCATTAGTTGATGACAAGCTTCGCACCAAACGGCTAGCCATTGCTGCAGGCATTGCAGTACCCGAGTTGTATGGTGTGATTGAAATCGAACATGACATAGGTCATCTCCCCGATATTGTAAATAGTCATAAAGATTTCGTGGTTAAACCGGCGCATGGCTCGGGGGGAAACGGCATTTATGTGATCATTGGGCAAATCAATAACCGCTACCAGCATAACAATGGCAGCTTATTGACAGAAGAAGATCTGGAATATCATATTTCCAATATTTTAAGTGGCATGTATAGCCTTGGCGGCCAACCAGATCATGCGCTCATAGAATACAGGGTAAAGTTTGATCCGATATTTGAGTCAATCAGTTATCGTGGCGTACCCGATATTCGCACAGTAGTATTCAGAGGCATCCCTGTTGCATCAATGGTGCGTTTACCTACACGTATGTCAGATGGTAAGGCGAATTTACATCAAGGAGCAGTTGGAGCAGGCATAGATTTAGCAACCGGGCTTACTACGCATGCTGTCTGGCAGAACCAACCTGTTGAACAACACCCTGATACTGGCGCCAATATTGGAAATTTCAAGATTCCTCACTGGGATAAGCTATTAGCATTGGCCTCTCAGTGTTATGAATTGGTCGGATTAGGTTATCTGGGAGTAGATGTGGTGTTGGATCGTGAGCTTGGTCCTTTGGTATTGGAATTGAATGCAAGACCTGGTTTGTCTATCCAAATTGCAAATGGAAAAGGGATGCAGAAGCGTCTTAGATATATTGATCAACTTGCTGAAACTCCTGCTTCAGCGCAAGAACGCGCATCTCTTGCACAGGATCTTTGTGTTCGACTATAGAAGGCCAGCTTTCTAATCGTTGTATCCATCTATACTAGCTTTATCAGCTTGCCTTTTACTGAGGAAATAGTAGGTTTACGCTAAACTATTCTGTATCATTCGATGTGATCGTACTTAAACGAGTACGCAATATTTCGATTTCTTCACGAAGCTGGAGTACCAACGCGGCACCTGCCAGATTAACATCCAGATCTCTTTGTAGTCTCTGAATAATTTGAACGCGCCGCAAACAAGTACCACTGAAATACCACCGCTTAGATGTAATATTTATTGGCTCAAGAATCCCTTCTTCCACTAAAGAAACAATCCACTCTGCATTGACTGCACAGATCCGGCTTAATTCACCGAGAGAAAGCTCCATATTATCTTCAACGATAATGCCGTCGATTACATTATGATGTATTGTCATTTATATCCCCAATTTGGTGCGCGGATTGAATGCTAGTTTTTGTTCCATTTCCCGGTATAGTATGCGAGCTTGCTCGCTATCAGCTGGCGGC
Source organism: Nitrosomonas communis (assembly GCF_001007935.1). Taxonomy (NCBI): domain Bacteria; kingdom Pseudomonadati; phylum Pseudomonadota; class Betaproteobacteria; order Nitrosomonadales; family Nitrosomonadaceae; genus Nitrosomonas; species Nitrosomonas communis. The sequence continues at coordinate 2,596,534 of NZ_CP011451.1, read as the reverse complement.
AAAACAACTTGTAAAATAATGTATAAATCTCCGGGTGGATGAGCCGGAATGCCACGTTCTTTCAGGCGCAGCTTGCGCCCTGATTGAATGCCAGCAGGTATTTTCAAATCCACAATACCTGTTGGAGTAGGCGCTTTGATGGTGGTTCCCAACGCCATTTCCCATGGCGTAACAGGAAGTTCGAGGGAGACATCCTTCTCCTCAACTTTATACAAGGAGTGCGGCTGAAATGCTACCTCTAAATAAAGATCCCCAGCACTATTTTGATCCACGCCTGGGCTACCTTGGCCTACAAGACGAATAAGTTGCCCCTGTCGAACGCCTTTGGGAATTCTCACATTTAATGTACGCTTTTTAATTTGCGGCCGCCCGTCAGGACCTATTTCTGTGTGCTGAAGTGTGATAGTACGAGTTGCTCCATGATAAGAATCTTCAAGATCAATTAATATTTTGGCATGGGTATCTTCGCCACGTACATTAAAGCCATCATGACGATTTTTCCTGTTGGCATTGAAGCGGCTTCCGAATAATGCTTCAAAAAAGCTGCTGAATTCTGAAGTATCTGCTTGAGTAAAACCTCCGCCATGAAACTCAAAACCTTGATTCCATCCAGGCGGGGGTTGAAATTCCTGACCACTTCTCCAACCGCTGCCTAATTGATCATATGCAGCCCGTTTTTCAGGATCTTTAAGTACCTCATATGCTTCGCCAATCTCTTTGAAGCGGACCTCGGCATCAGGTTCTTTACTGACGTCTGGATGATATTTTCGTGCCAGTTTACGATAGACTCGCTTGATATCATCTTGTGTGGCATCGCGTTTGATGCCCATAATATTGTAATAATCTTTGAATTCCACTTTACACTATATTCAATATATTTTTTATGATTGGTAATCATTCCAGTTTAAATCAAATTTAAATCCAATATTATTTTTGTTCAAGCTAAATTCTGGTTGAATCAGATAAATATTTAACCTGAATTCTCCATTAACCTCCTGGTTATTTAATTTTTGGATATAGGTTTAATGATTTTTTCAATTGATATTGGAAACAAGTTAATATGAAGTATAAAAATTGAATCTAAAGAGTTCTTTATAATCTATATTTAGGATGAACATGAAATAATCTCTAACTTACCAATAATTCTCATCTAATTATTCCAAATCATTGATAAGTATAATCAAAGACAAATTAATAAGACTAAGGCAGGAAATTAATATAATGTTTTATGTGATAAATGGGGAAGATGCTCCAGGCAGCCTTGAAAAACGCATGATGGCCAGGCCAGCCCATCTAGAGCGCATCAAAGCATTGCAAGATGAAGGACGACTTATACTTGCAGGACCTTATCCAGCAATTGATAATCCTGATCCTGGTCCAGCCGGCTTTTCCGGAAGCTTAATCGTAGCTGAATTTGTTTCACTTGAAGCGGCTCAATCTTGGGCAGAAGCGGATCCTTATGTAACCTCAGGAGTCTATTCAAAAGTAACTGTTAAACCATTCAGGAAGGTTTTGCCAGATTAAACCTTATAAAATATTAGATTAAAAATTATTAATAAGGTTTGCCAGATATTTTATGTTACCTATGCCTATAATATGTAAAGAATCACGCTTACAGTCAATAAAACTGTTAGGGCGTAATCTTATATAAAAAATTCTATTAATTTTATATTACCTAAAGGAAGTTGCATGCAGTTAATAAAATTTCTATTGTTAATATCGGTATGTGTGCCAAGTTTTGTTGTCACCTCTCTTCATGCTCAATCAACTGCTTCCGTAGCCAAAGTAAATGGAGTTGCTATTCCACAGGCACGGCTTGATTTTATGGTCAAAGCGGCTGTGGCTCAAGGGCAACCTGAATCTTCAGAAATGAGGAATACGCTGCGCGAAAATCTCATCGCAGAAGAAATTATTGCGCAAGAGGCTCAGAAAAAAGGACTTGATCGAGATCCGGATGTGATCACTCAAACCGAGCTTGCTCGTCAGGCGATATTAGTTAGAGCCTATCAAGCTGATTATATTAAAAATAATGCAGTAAGTGACGATATCTTACGACGTGAATATGAAACGGTAAAAGCACAGATGGGCGATAAAGAATATAAAGCTCGTCATATCCTGGTTGAAAGTGAAGCAGAAGCCAAAGATATCATTGCTTCTCTTAAGAAAAAAGGGGCTTCTTTTGAGAAAATAGCAAAAGAAAAATCGATTGATACCGGCAGTAAAAACAATGGTGGTGAATTAGGATGGAGTGCGGCTGCAGCCTATGTCAAGCCTTTTGCGGACGCTTTGCAAAACATGAAAAAAGGAAATATAACAGAAAAACCGGTGCAAACTAATTTCGGATGGCATGTCATTCGTTTGGAAGATGTACGTCCTGCAGTTCCACCTCCATTTGAAGAAGTAAAAACAAATATGCAACAGCGTGTATTACAGCGGAACTTTGCTGCGACTGTGCAAGATCTACGTAGCAAAGCTAAAGTCGAATAATCTTATTTGCTTGGGAGTCAGTAAAGTTAAAGGCTTTACTGATTCTCGTTCGTTACTGTTATTGTCTTCACCCTTGAGGATAAAGCGCAAAACAATTCATAACTGATTGTGCCTGCAAATTTCGCCACTTCCTCTATAGGTAATTCATTTCCCCATAAAATTACTGGGCTCCCGATACTGGCATTCTTAATGCTGGTAAGATCAATGGTTAGCATATCCATGGAGATGCGTCCAATAATACGTGTGCGTTGCCCATTAACAAGGACCGGAGTTCCGGTGGGTGCATGTCGTGGATATCCATCGGCATAACCGCACGCAACGATACCAATGTTCATGGGTTGTTCAGTCTGAAATTGGCCACCATATCCAACCTTTTCTTTTGCAGCTAGATGCTGTATGGCGATTATTTTACTTGATACCGTCATGACAGGGCGTAATCCTAGCTCTGAAGCGGTTTTATCAATTAGAGGAGAGGCACCGTAGAGCATAATGCCCGGGCGTACCCAATCAGCATGTGTTTTTGGATATTGTAAAATTGCTGCAGAGTTTGCCAATGAGCATGGTAGAGGATATTTTCCAGCAAACAAGTCAAAACGTTTGAGTTGCTGATTCACTTCGTCTTCTTTAAAGGGATCATCTGCGCAGGCAAAATGCGTCATTAACGTAATTTGATCGATACGCGGATTATTCTTGAGTATTTTAAGTGCTACCAATCCTTCCTCGGGTGTAAAACCAAGACGGTTCATTCCTGTATTGATTTTAAGAAATACATTGATCTTAGTTTCTAGTTTTGATGAGGACAGCATGGCTAATTGCTCATGATGGTGTATGACGGTAGTTAACTGATACTGTCTTATGATGGCTAAATCTGCCTCGGAGAAGAAGCCTTCCAGAAGCAAAATAGGCTGATAAATACCGGCTTCTCTTAAGCGTACCGCAGCGTCGATTTCAAGAACAGCAAAAGCATCTGCGGTTTTGAGGGCGCTTGCAATATTGAGTAGGCCATGTCCATAAGCATTTGCCTTGAGGACTACTATGAGACGTGCGTTTTGCGCATGTTTGCGTGCAATGCAAAGATTATGCTGAAGTGCTACCAGGTCAATCCGTGCATGAATCGGGCGAGACATGGGTATTATTCGACTGGAAAATAAGGCTTATTTCAATTATTTGAATTTTATTCCATTTCTCTAGCAGAGATTGCCGGAATAAAAAATATATTTAATTATATCAATAGGTTATAATAGATACCAATTAATTGGATTATTTTGCAGATAGCTAATTTTTATCATTTTAACGGGTAGTAGAAGCTATCAGAGAAACATTTTGATGTAACATAAAAAATAATGTAGTAGGGAATTCATCTTTACAAAGAAAATGAGTATTTTAATACTGCAAGTATTTGATTATGGAAGTGAAATGATATAAAAGTTTAACGCGCTATTTTTTAGCACACCCAAATCCGGGTAATAAGAATACAATCAACATTTATCGTAAATTCATAATAATTACAGCCTACCAGAATGTTTAGTCTTTTTAAATCTAAAAAAAATTCTACTGACAAAAGTTCCGCTGAGGACAATTCTAAGACGGAGAGTTGGACAAGTAAAATCAGACAAGGGCTTGCTCGAACCCGGCAGAACTTTGGCAAGCAATTATCTAGCTTGTTAAGTAGTCGCAAAATAGATGAGGCACTCTACGATGAACTTGAGACGATTTTGCTTACAGCAGATGCTGGCGTGAATGCTACTAATTTGCTGCTGGATGCATTACGTAAGAAAGTAAAACGAGATGCGCTGAACAACGCGGAGCAGCTTAAAGAAGCACTTCAAGAAACTTTAATCAATTTGCTTGCTCCATTGGCTCAACCGCTTGACGTGACGACCAAGAAGCCATTTATCATTATGATAACGGGCGTAAATGGGGTCGGTAAAACAACTACCATTGGCAAACTTGCTCATTATTTTCAATCGCAGGGTAAATCAGTATTGCTGGCTGCTGGTGATACATTTCGTGCGGCAGCACGAGAACAATTATTGGCATGGGGTGAACGCAATAATGTGACAGTTATCGCACAGGAAAGTGATTCTCAGAAAAAAAGTGATCCTGCCGCTGTCATATTCGATGCCATCAATGCAGCTAAAGCACGTGATATTGATATAGTACTGGCTGATACTGCTGGCCGTTTGACGACCCAAATGCATCTGATGGAAGAGATTAAAAAGATCAAACGAGTGATCAACAAGGCGTTACCAGATGCCCCCCATGAGGTCTTGTTAGTATTAGATGCCAATACAGGTCAGAATGCACTTAATCAGCTCAAAGCCTTTGATGAAGCCCTTGGCGTGAGCGGCTTAGTCCTTACCAAACTGGATGGGACTGCCAAAGGGGGTGTAATAGCTGCGATAGCCGCCCAATATCCACAAAATCCTCCTGCTTTACGCTTTATCGGAATAGGGGAGGGGTTAGAAGATCTGAGGCCTTTTGATGCGCAAGAATTTGTCGAGGCAATATTTGATTAAGCTTTTAACCAATTAGATCTGTTTGTGGCTACTGGGTATTTATGATTAATTTTGTCAATGTTTCCAAACGTTATCCAGACGGGTTTGAGGCTTTAAAAAATGTTGCTTTTACAATCCATTCGGGTGAATTAGTTTTGGTAGCCGGTCACTCCGGTGCTGGTAAAAGCACGATGTTAAAGCTTATTGCGGCAATTGAGCGTCCCACCTATGGCAATATTATGGTAAGCGATCAGAATGTCAACGCACTTAAGAAAAATACAGTTCCTTTTTTACGGCGTAGTCTGGGTTTAATCTTTCAGGATCAGAAGATTTTGTATGACCGTAATGTTTTTGCCAATGTGATGCTGCCATTACAAATACGTGGCTTTCAGAATAAAGCGACAGCTGGGAGAGTTCGTGCTGCACTTGATAAAGTTGGGTTACTGAGAAAGGAAAATGCTTACCCAATTACATTATCTGGTGGCGAGAAGCAACGATTATGTATTGCTCGAGCAGTGGTTCACCGCCCATCCATTTTAATAGCCGATGAGCCAACAGCAAATCTTGATGTAGATTATGCGCAAAGCATTATGGAAGTATTCCGATCTTTTCATCAGGTAGGGGTTACGGTGGTGATCGCCACACATGACACCGCTCTCTTAAATGATAACCGTTATCGTAAACTTACACTCAATCAAGGAAAGCTGGTGGTATGAAACTATGGTTATCACAACATTGGCAAGCACTAAGCCGAGCACTCAGGCAGCTTGCTAATACGCCCTTATCCAGCCTCCTGAGCATTATTGTCATTGGGATTGCTTTCAGTTTGCCCCTTGGTATTTATACTATGCTCGGGAACTTGCAAGCTATTTCTAGTGATACTGCCAACACGCCACAATTAAGTATATTTCTTAAATTGAACGCATCACAAGCAGAGATTGAAAACGTTAATTCAAAATTGGAAGAATTTCCTAATATTGCGAGTTTTCAATTTATTTCCAAAGAGATTGCCTTGCAACAATTACAACAAGAAAGTAGCTTAAATGAGATGGTAAATAATCTACCAAAAAATCCATTACCTGATGCTTTCATTATCAATCTCCAGCAAATTCTACCTGATGAATTAGAGGATATACGCGCTGTAATAAAAAAATGGCCTGAGATAGAGCATGTTCAGGTCGATACCGATTGGGCCAGGCGGGTGGATGCTTTACTTAGATTGGGGCAGCTTGCCGTAGTGATGTTAGCCGTTGTGTTAGGTTTTGCATTAATCATAGTCGTTTTTAATACAATTCGCTTACAGATATTAACCAAGCGAGATGAAATTGAAGTTATTAAATTAATCGGAGCGACCGATAGTTTCATCCGTCGTCCTTTTCTTTATTTCGGCGCAATACAAGGAATGGCAGGTGCAGCCGCTGGCTGGCTCCTTATTGCCTTGTGTATTCAAGCCATCAATGAAAGTCTAGTGGAACTGACCCAACTCTATGCAACAGATTTTCATCTGAATTATCTGTCTTTAAACGATAGTCTTAGTTTGCTTATCTTTTCAGCATTGTTAGGCTGGCTGGGAGCAAGATTATCAGTTGCACAGCATCTCTCTCAAATAGAGCCAGAATAAAAATATTGGCTTCTAGTAGGTAAATTCCATTTCCCAATCAAAATTGAGGCGAAGGCGAGCCGCAGACAATATCAATCATACGGCAAAGCGAAGCCGACAAAGTCAGTTTTGATTTGAAATGGAATAAACTTTTCTATACCCAACATTTCTATATACAAATACATTTTCTAGATTTTTTCTTCAAACCATAAAATATTCTCTGAACGAAGTATTTAGAGAATATTTACTTTATTTTTTCACTAAAGTCAGGCTTTCAAAGAATTTTTTTCTCATAAAATTATAATAATTAAAGAAACTTAAGGAATTCTTAGCACTCTCATTGCGCGAGTGCTAAAATAAATTTTAAAATAATAATAATTCAAAATTGAGATGAAAGGAGAAAGTATGACAACAACTCTTGCGTTACCCACGATCGTAGGAAATAGTATTGAAGGCTATATTCAAACTGTTAACCGTTTCCCTATGCTGTCCCAAGAGGAAGAAATACGCTTGGCGAGATGTTTGAGGGATGAAAATGATATAGAAGCAGCTCATCAATTAGTGCTATCGCATTTAAAAGTGGTCATTATGATAGCCCGCGGCTATTTAGGTTACGGCTTACCCCATGCCGATTTAATACAGGAAGGTAATATCGGCTTAATGAAAGCGGTGAAACGATTTGATCCAGAACGTGGCGTGCGCCTGGTATCCTTTGCGGTTCATTGGATTAAAGCAGAAATCCATGAATTCATCATGCGAAATTGGAGATTAGTCAAAATTGCAACCACTAAACAGCAACGTAAATTATTTTTTAATTTGCGGAGCATGAAACAAGGTTTGAATACTATGAATCAGGAGGAGATAGCCGCCGTAGCAAAACAATTGGGAGTCAAATCTGAAGAAGTAGTCGAAATGGAGACCCGTTTTAGTGGGCGTGATATCTCATTGGAGCCATTATCAGAAGAAGATGATGAAAGCTGCAATCCTATTGATTATTTGACTGATGGCATCGATCCCTCGCAAATTATTGAAAAAAACCAGATTTCTCACATATGCCATGAAAGACTTCAAGAATCACTTGCCAATCTTGATGATCGCAGCCGTCATATTATTGAAGCGCGCTGGTTAAGAGAGAAAGATACTGCGACACTTCATGAGTTGGCCGAAGAATTAGGGGTATCAGCTGAGCGGATTCGACAAATTGAAGCCAAAGCCATCCAGAAAATAAGAAATTCAGTTGTTAATGCTATCTAATTTTAAGTAAAGATTATGTTAGACATTTAGAACTGGTCAGGTGAGTAAAATTTACCTTTTTTGCTATAATTAAAATAGCTATAAACTGGTAAACTATAAAAGCTCGCAAATTTATACTTTAAATAACGTGCAAGGAGAGGTACCGAAGTGGCCATAACGGCGCTGACTCGAAATCAGATGGTCGGGGTAACCTGACACGTGGGTTCGAATCCCACCCTCTCCGCCAATTTATTATCTAATAATATCTAACGATATCCAATAATTGTCTAAATATATAATAAATACAATCAGATTAACCTTTTTAACTATCCATCAGTATCTAATTATATCTATTGACAGCCAAGTATAACTTGGCATAAATATTAGGGGCACCTCTAAAAATACCTAAAAAAAGCAAATCAATTCAACCAGGAGGGCAATTTCACTTGATTCTCAAAGTTTTTCTGTCCAATAATTAAATTTTTCTAAATTCAAGGTGATTCGGGTTGTTATCTTCTCGTTTTTGCTCCCTTTAAGCCATTTCGGACGCACTAACCCTATCGAAACTGAAATACCCTTTTCGAATCAGCGTCGCTACACGCTTGATGTTATAGACGAGGTTGAGTAAGCCTATTTGTACTTTTGCTCTCCCATAACCTATGGTACGAATCGTGATTCCGCCCAGTTCATTCGTCATCGAACCAAACACATGCTCGACTCGTGCACGCACCCGTGATTTCTCTTTGTTACTGGATTTTTGTGCTTGCGTGAGGGGATGATTGCGAGCGCCTTTTTCGTGAATCTGACTCGTGTATTTTGAGGTGACCAGACTTTCTTCCTGTGCATTGCTGCGGTATGCTGAGTCCGCATAAATATCTGCGCCTCCCACTTCAGGGGATTGCAGCACTTCTTCCAAAACCTGACTGTCATGAATTTGCGCTGAAGTAACTTCCCATGTGGTTATCAGCTTGGTATCGCGATCCATATTGACGTGATCTTTGTAACCATAAAATGATTCGCTGTTCTTCTTCGTCCAACGCGCATCAATGTCTTTTTGCGCCAGTTTGTGGGGATTCTGTCCCCATTCAATCGGAACGGCATCTTCTTTAATCATCTTGTTTTCTTCACGTGTATTGCGTTGTTTAGGCACACTCACAAAGGTCGCATCAATGATCTGACCTGACTTCAGTTCTACCTCCAACTCTCGTAAACATTCATCGAATCTTGCAAACAGACGATCCATCAGATGGTGATGTGGTTCCCTGTAACTGGACAACCTGAAAGAAAGTTCAGCTCTGATATGTATAGTTAAACAGGTTCAGGCAACCCGATCAATTCTTGGATCACTATAGTAGATTTCATCAGGCGTAAGACGGTCAAGGCTTTGATGAAATCGTTCTTGATTGTACCATTCAAACCATGTGGATAAATTCTGCTTTATCTCCTTCAGATTATTGAATTCTCTGGTATATAAAAGCTCATACTTAACTGTCCGCCAAAGTCGTTCAACAAAAATGTTGTCATAGTAGCACCCCTTGCCATCCATGCTGATCTGAATATGATGATCTTTTAGTATGGAGGTAAATGCTTCGCTGGTAAACTGTACGCCCTGGTCGGTATTCATGATCTGTGGACAGCCATAATCCTGGATGGCTGCCTCCAGCGCCTGAGTACAAAAGTCAGTATCCAAGGTATTGGACAAGCGCCAGCTCAACACCTTACGCGAATGCCAGTCGATGATGGCAACCAGATAGCCAAAGCCTTTCTCCATGGGGACATAGGTTATGTCGGCAGCCCAAACCTGATTGGGTTTATTAATGACAAGTTCTCTAAGCAGATAAGGATAGACCTTATGCTGTTTGCTTGAGATGCTGGTCCTGGGTTTTGGAGCTATGCTGACAATACCGAGTGTCTTCATTAAGGAAGAGGCTTTCTTGCGCCCTAACATGATTCCCTGGCGCTGAAACCAGGTAGCATAACTGCGTGAGCCATATTGTGGCGTCTTTAAGTACTGTTCATCCATCATGCGCAGCAGAACCAGATCAGCATTACTGATTGGTTGCGGTTGATAATAATAAGTTGAGCGCGCCAGATCCAGCAGCTGACATTGACGAGTTTGACTAAGTTTGCCATGGGGCTCAATCATCTCTTTGCGTTCTACAAGACTTAATGATTGAGCTTTCTTGCTAAAAAATCGCGTTCTACCGCCAATTGACCAATAACCCGGTGCAGGTCATCTGTTGTAGGCTGCTCCTTATTGGCGGCAGTATTATTTTTACAAAACAGCTCGGCAGCTTGCTCAATGAGTTGCCGTTTCCAGCTATTGATCTGCGTGGGATGTACATTATAACGCGCTGCTAATTGGGGGACAGTTTCATCACCACGTATCGCTGCCAGCGCTAGTTTTGCTTTGAATTCGCTCGAATATTGTATGCGCTTTTTACTCATTGTTATTAAGCTCCTTTTTAATTCTGCCAGAGCTTAACAACCTGTACAGTTTTTGGGTACCACTTCACTGGGGTTTAATCTTACCCCTGTTCCTGAGGCTACTTAATATTTGCTGTAAAACCATTGTGTTACATTTGTTTCTTGAAAGAGGTGCCCTTAGTATAACTTTCTACACTTATTGGAGTTATACCAATATGTTACTCACTGATGCTGAAATACGAAATACAAAATCTAGCAAGTAAGGTTCAATATTTATTTGATAATGAGGGATTGTATTTACAAGTCAATCCCAACGGGTCACGGTGGTGGCGTTTTAAGTACCGCTTCCAGGGAAAGCCTAATTATTATCTCTGGGGATATATCCCAATATAACTTTAAAAGATGCTCGCTTGGCACATTTCGAGGCACGGAAACTTATTACTAAGGGCATAGACCCTAGTGCACAAAGAAAGCAAGCTAAGGCCGACATTAAGGAAAAAAAGTGAGATAGCGCGACGAATTGCTGCAGGTATTCCTCTGGAAAATATTTTTCAAGCTGTCGCTTTGGAATGGCTTGATAAACAAACTCATACTTGGGTACCACATCATGCTAAAGACGTTAAGCGCAGATTGAAAAATATTATTTTTCCCTATATTGGCACAAAGATGATTGCAGAGATTGAGCCTCTTGAACTTCTAGCAGCTATAAGAAAAATTGAAGAACGTGGCTCATACGATTTAGCACACAGGGTATTACAGCTGTGCGGTCAAATATTTCGATATAGCGCAACCAGATAATACTGATTATAATCTAGAGATGGCATATTCATTAGATTTCCGCCGTAAAGTCCTGTCTGTCCGAAAGAAAGAAGGACTTACGATAGCCGAGGTGGCGGCCCGGTTTGATGTGGGCGTGGCAAGCGTGACACGCTGGGTTAAGAACATCCATCGTAAACCTCAAGGGTTTCGCCAACGCAAGATTGATCTTGAGGTATTGCGCCAGGATGTTCGCGATTATCCTGATGCTTATCAGTACGAGCGGGCAAAACGTTTGGGTGTAGCGCAAAACGCTATTTTTCTGGCGCTCCAGAAGCTTAACATCACCTATAAAAAAAACTCTGAAGCATCCCAAAGCAGACGAAAACGCACGGCGCATCTTTCAGGAGAAGATGGCCACTTATGAAGCTGCAGGCCGGGCCATTGTCTACATTGATGAAAGTGGCTTTGCACAGGATGCGCCGCGCACTCATGGTTATGCACCTGCTGGTCAGAGATGTCATGGCACGCATGACTGGCATGCGCCAGGTCGTATCAACGCGATCGGCGCCCTGATCGGAAAGCTATTGCTCACCGTCAGCCTGTTTGCAGTCAATATCAGCGCTGATGTGTTCCACGGATGGGCGATGCAGGACCTGTTGCCTAAATTGCCGTCACATGCCGTCGTTGTGATGGACAATGCCGCCTTCCATAAGAGGCAGGATACGCAAGAGGCCATACAAAATGCTGGGCACACCCTTGAATATTTGCCCGCCTATTCTCCTGATCTCAATCCTATCGAACATACATGAGCACAGGCCAAGGCACTGCGTAAGCAACAAAGCCAAACCGTTGAGATGCTTTTCAAATCTTATACATTTTGATCATTCTTAAATGGTTAAGCTATATCTCCAGTTATGCTGAGTGGTCAGACTACTGCCGGCAATCATTGCTATGTTTGGGTTTGCCAGATCCAGCGGCCTGTATTTTTGAATACATAAATGATGACTCCGACCGGGAATTACTGGGTGATTTCTTGCAGGCTTGGCATAACAAATTGTCACCGATATTGCAGGCGAGCGGGATGGAATCATTGACTGTAGACATCTAGGATGGTGGATAAAACGTCGTGCTGGACGTGTAGTCAATGGCTTGCGATTTGTAAAAGATGATACAACGCGGAATGCGGCAAAATGGAAAGCTGAATCGGTTTCGTCGATTAGTCGGTTTTTTCCCCTCGCTTTTATCAAAAATAGTATGTGTGATTTTTTCATTTAGATTGAAAATGCTCGATCAAATTTAAATTTCTTGTTAAAACAGGAGAAAAGCAACAATGAAACGATAGAAAAGAAGCAAGGCCGCTGGAAATCAGGAGAGTCTGGAAATCCTAATGGACGCAAGCCTGGTACAGGCAAAATAGCAAAGCTGCGAGAGAGTATTGCAGAACATATGCCCGAGATTATTAGTCAGATGGTAAGCAAAGCTAAAGAAGATGATGCTCAGGCAGCCAGATTATTAGTGGAACGGGTTATCCTGCAAATTTTTTCATCAGTGTGTCAACCAAAAATTTTTTGTTACGTTACTAAGCAGATAAGGTGATAAATCATAAGTAGGAAAAAAGGAAGTATATTGCACTAACATTTGCTTTATAGAGAGGAAGAGTCAGATTAAAAAAAGAAAGATAATTCTGAAAGAAAAGTTACCTATATTTCCTAATGCCTGTAATGTAATTATGAATAAGAGTACTTATTTTCTTATACACATACAAAGGAGTCGTTCGAATGAAAATTGCGCAAGTGTCACCCCTATGGGAAAGTGTGCCACCGAAGATGTATGGAGGGACAGAACGGGTAGTCTCTTACATAACCGAAGAACTCGTTCGCCAGGGACATGACGTAACATTATTCGCGAGTGGCGATTCCTTAACGAAAGCGAAACTGGAAGCTCCTTGCAATCAAGCACTTCGTCTCAACACTGGCATCTTTAGCCGGGAGGCCCCGCTAATTTCGATGGTGGAACAGGTCTTCAGCGTGGCTGACCAGTTTGATGTGATCCATTCGCATCTCGATTTTTTGGCATTTTCTCTTGCGCGGCGTTCCCCCGTGCCGGTGGTTACCACATTGCACGGGCGGTTGGACTTGCCGGAACTGGCGCCAGTATTCCGTGAGTTCTCCGAATTGCCCTTGGTTTCCATTTCAAATTCGCAGCGAAGTCCATTACCTTGGTGTAATTGGTTGGCTACTGTGTATCACGGATTGCCCAGCGACTTATACAGTGCTCATCCTGAACCAGGTCAATATTTGGCATTCCTTGGGCGTATTGCCCCGGAGAAGTGTCCAGACCACGCCATCGAATTGGCCAAGCGGGTCGGCATACCATTGCGAATTGCGGCAAAAGTCGATCAGGCCGATCGAGCTTATTTCGAACGTGTGGTCGAACCGTTACTGGATCATCCGCTGATTGAGTTTGTCGGTGAAGTGACCGATGTGCAAAAGAATGATTTCATCGGCAATGCTCTTGCTATGGTTTGTCCTTATGATTGGCCCGAACCGTTCGGATTGGTTTTGATCGAAGCGTTGGCTTGTGGTACGCCCGTGCTCGGATACCGCCGCGGCTCTATCCCCGAAATCATCGAACATGGGATGACCGGTCTGATTAGTGAAAACCTTGATGAGATGACCAAACATGTCGAAGGCATCTCCTTGATCGATCGGCGGCGATGCCGCCAGGTATTTGAAGAACGGTTTACCGTCGAGCAGATGGTGCGGAATTATGTCCAGGCGTACCAACAAATACTGAGCGGGCCGCAAGTGTTTCCCGGAAAGCGAAACACGATTGCAGAAGGGATGTCCGCGGAATGGCTATGAAAGAGAAGGATGTTACGGTGCAGTCTGCCACAAGTGGTTGGAGATTACTCTGGACCAAAGATTTTGGGATGCTCTGGGCCGGACAGGCCATTTCCCAGATCGGGGATGGCCTGAGCAAAGTGGCGCTCCTCTGGTTCGTCTATGAACTTACCGGATCCGCACTCAAGATGACCGTGATCGGTCTTCTGCAGACCATTCCACCGTTGGTCTTTGGCCCTTTGATCGGCGTCTATCTGGATCGTCTGCCGAAAAAAATGGTAATGATTGTCGTTGACTTGGTGCGTACGCTGACCGTAGTGCTCATTCCTTTATGTTATGCCTTTGACGTATTGACGCTCGAACGTCTCTATGTGCTCGTGTTCTTGAATTCGATTGTCTCCACGATTTTCGGGCCGGCGCTATCATCGGCCGTTCCCTTGATTGTCGATCGATCACAATTGACCTCGGCCAATGCACTTATTCAAAGCACGACGAACGTTGGAGTTCTGCTGGGTCCGGCCTTGGGCGGCCTGGGCATTGCAGTGGTCGGAGTGCAGAACGTTCTGTATTTCAACGCCGTGGCATACTTTATTTCCGCGTTGTGCATCATTCCGATCGCCGTACGCGATAGTCACGTGGTCAAACGGCTGGAAGTCTTGTCTACCCCCATCATCAAGGATCTGGCCGTGGGGTTCCGGTTCGTCTTTATCCAACACCGAATTGTATTCGCTTTGATGATTACAGCCGTGCTCTATAATTTGGCTATCAGTGCCTTTGTGTTCATGCTGCCTGTCGTCGCGAAAGAAGTGTTGCAGGTCGGACCGCTCGAGTTGGGATGGATCTGGTCGGCATTGGGGATCGGAATGCTGGCGGCTTCCCTCTGGTTGGCCTGGGTACCACAAGGTGATTTTCGCAATCGCATCGGTCGAATCGCCAAGTTCCTGGCAGTGGGAGGTCTGGCGGTCTGCAGTCTTGGATTGATAGAGACGCCGGTGTTAGCGAACACAATGTTGCTGATCGGCGTCATCGGCGGTACCACATCGGTGTATTACCCAGTCGTGTCAGCCACGCTCCAGGAAGTGACGCCCGAACACCTCTTAGGCCGTGTTTTCACCACGTTTAGCACTGGTGGAATGGCTTCTTCTATGGTTGGCATGGCGGGGTTTGGATGGGCTTCGGATGAAATCAGTCCGGCTGCAAGTCTGGTCGGTATCGGATTGGCCCTGTTGCTCACTGCAATGGTGACGATTCATGTGAGTCGTCGAGATTATGCTCCAGCCACGACCTAGTTATCCGGAATTTCTCTGGACCACGGGTTTGCAGAGCCCGTGGCCGCCGTATGATTGCCTTGTTTCATCTTCTCGCGCATGTGGTTCTCGTGCTTACCCAGCTTATCGTGTATTTCCGGTTTCTTTCGCAGCGGTGAATCGAATGCCTTACAGTGCGGCGCGTGCAGCAGGGCAAATCCGTGGAGAGGATTCGGACGTGATCCAGCATGAAAACGTGATGTCATGATTTCTTTCTTCCGTTCATTCAGATTTGCTGCATTGATCGCTCTGATATGCAGCATGGCGTTGATAGATGGACGAATCCTGCTCGGCGCCGAATCTCTCGAAATCAAACCTGAGGTGGTGCCGAAGCTTAAGGAGACCGAACCGACGATCCATGAGTCTGAACATAAACTCAAGGAACTGGAACAGGAGACGGAGGAGTCGGAAGCGAAATCAAAGGATATGGAATCGCACCAAAAAGAAGTGGAAATAATTGGCGACGAACGGCCATGCCCGCAGGTCAATCCGCCAGCGGACAACAAACCGGCGGCAAACGGCCAGTCGTCCACAGATCAGACGTCAACGGACAAAACCAAATTCGTGGAAGCCGAAGGGAAAGAATCAATACACTCCCTGATAATCACGGCCAAGCTAGCGCTCATGGCCGATTCCCGACTTTTTCCCTATGACATTGAAATTGACGCAAAAGGCAAGGATCTGGTCCTTCTCGGCAAGGTCACCAGCGACAGCGAAAAGCAGACGGCAGCAGATATTATCCGTTGTCTCGACGGAGTGCATGCGGTCAAGAATCGTCTGAAAGTGAATCCAAATGCCTCTCATGGGCTCGTCGTCGAGCGAGACAAAATCATCACTCAACTGATAAAAGAACGATTCGAAAAGAGTGAAACATTGCAAGCGGTGAAGTTCGAGGTAAAAACGGAAGGAGGAGTCGTTACGTTGACTGGATCCACGCGATTTCAGGTCATTATTCTGGAAGCGGCTCAGGCGGCTCGCCAGGTGCCCGGTGTCAAGGCGGTGAACACCAGCACCGTCCGGCTCATTACAGCTGAGTAAACGACTCCCTAGTGCCCAAGCTGGTTTCATTCCATGAATTCTAACTCACTATGAAACGATGCAACACGAATGAATCCAGGCTGAGCCCGACAGTTAGCTGGTCACCGCAATTCCTCACACGAGACTTTACCCTCGTGTGGTGGGGTCAGATGGTCTCGCAGGTCGGTGATGCGGTGTCCAAGCTGGCGCTACTTTGGTTCGTCTATGCCATTACCGGTTCTCCGCTTAAGACCACGATCATCGGCTTGCTGCAGACGCTTCCGCCGATTCTGTTCGGGCCTTTCATCGGGGTCATCGTCGACCGGCTGCCCAAGAAATTACTGCTGATCGGTAGCGATCTCATCCGTGCCGTAGTACTTGGTTTCATACCCTGTTTGATCTCGGTCGAATCCTTCAGCATTGAGCGTCTCTATATCCTGGTTTTCGTTCATGCGGTTGCGTCGGCCGTGTTCGGACCGGCGCTGACTGCCTCGATTCCGCTCTTGGTCGCCCGGCATGAATTCACCGCGGCCAATGCGCTTTTACAGACAACGACGAGCATTGGCATCATCATCGGTCCCGCACTGAGCGGCATAGGGATCGCAACGATGAGTTCACAGGAAGTGCTCTGTATCAATTCCGTCAGTTATCTCGTCTCGGCCGCGTGTTTCCTGATTATTCGGTTTCCGGCAGCCGAATCGGCCTCCGCGGCGGTAACTTCGCTGACCAATATGTTTCAGGATGTGCGGGACGGATTTCGGTACGTGTTGTTCGATCAGCGGATGATCCTACTGTTAATTGGTGTTGCTATAGCCTACACATTTTCAGCAAGCGCCTTCAGTACTTTGTTCCCAGTGTTCGGGAAGAAGATGCTGGATTTAGGTCCGGTCGAGGTTGGCTATTTTTGGTCTGCCTACGGTGTAGGGCTTTTGGTAATGTCGCTGGGGTTGGTCTCTCTGTCCGGTTGGCCGCTTTACCGGCGCATTCAAATGATGATGGTGTCCAGTCTGATCAGTGGGTTTGCCATATGGGGGTTGGTCTTGACTTCCAATCGTCTTCCCGCTGCGCTGCTCATGGTCGTGATCGGCATAGGAGCTGGTGCGTTGACTCCGATTGCCTGGGGCATCCTGCAGGAGATCGCGCCGCGGGTAATGTTGGGACGTGTCCTGGCCATTTACAATCTTGGCGCGATGGTAGCAGCCATCGCAGGGATGACGTTGTTCGGCTGGACGACGCAAGAGATCGGGGAACTCCCGAGTGTCGTAGGAATTGGAACTGGGTTCTTTTTGGCCGCCATCGTCTCGGCTTATGTCATCCACTGGATGAGAACAAATTGGACGGAACAATTATTGCTGCCGAAGAGCCTGAAGTGATCAAGCTTGCGACGCAGCTCTCCACGCATTGACCAATAGTGTTGGGACGTGAGATTGAATGGTATATTGAGCATGGTCGGTAAGAAGAGTATAAGGTAATAAGAGGAATTGAACTGCCGCGTGATCATTCGTTCGGGTCTGTCCATTGGATATTCGCGGATGAGATCGTGTAATCATTTCGGCAAGCGTAATGGAGGTTTTTGTGGAAGAGATTATCAACATCAATGATCAGTTTTATATTCTTGCCAGCTCGTCCATGGCGGACAATCGGACCCGGGTGCTCAAGCATGGCGAAACCTTCGGTGTCTTCGATCGCTATGGGGATATTCAACTGGTCGGTCATGGAACACAGGGCTTGTATCACGAAGGAACGCGGTTCCTGAGCCGGGAGGAATTGTTTCTGAACAATGGTCGGCCGATGCTGCTCAGTTCCACCATCAAGGAAGACAATGCGTTGTTGGCGGTCGATTTGACCAATCCGGACCTATATCACGAAGGCCAGATCGACATTCCGCGGGGTAGCGTGCATGTCTTTCGCTCCCGGTTTTTGTGGAACGGAGTGGGGTATGAACGATTTCGTTTCTCGAATTTCAGTCTGGCCGCCATATCGATACAGATCGGACTCCGGTTCGAATCGGATTTTGCGGATATCTTTGAAGTCCGTGGCACAAAACGGCAACATAAAGGGAAGCAATTGCACGGGGCGGTGGGAAAGGATGTTCTCGTCTTGCCCTACGAGGGACTCGATGGAGTGTTGCGTCAAACCAGGATCATGTTTTCGCCGATTCCGACGGAACTCAGTGTGACGCAAGCGCTGTTTAATATGACCTTGGACCCAAAAGCCGAGATGTTGGTTACCGTCACGATCTGCTGCGATATCGGCGCGAAACTGCGGACTTGTTTTGCGTACGATCATGCGGTGGCCGAGACCGAGATGGAGCTCAAAGCCGAACAAAGCGAGGATTGCCTGATTCATACATCTAACGAGCAATTCAATGAATGGTGGAACCGTTCGTTGGTGGACTTTCGCATGATGGTCACCGAGACGGCCGAGGGGCCCTATCCGTACGCTGGGGTTCCCTGGTTCAGCACGCCATTTGGCCGGGACGGCATTATTACGGCGCTCGAAGCGTTATGGATCAAACCGCAGATCGCTCGCGGGGTGCTCGGTTACTTGGCGTCGGCCCAAGCGAAGGAACTGAAGATGGCGCAGGATGCCGAGCCGGGAAAGATTCTGCACGAGACGCGAAAGGGGGAAATGGCCGCGCTGGGAGAGATTCCCTTTGGACTGTATTACGGCAGTGTGGATTCGACACCGCTCTTTGTCATGTTGGCGGGAGCCTATTATGAACGGACGGGCGACCTCGCGTTAATGCGCACCCTTTGGCCGAATATCGAACTGGCCCTTGATTGGATCGATACTTATGGTGATCAGGATGGGGATGGATTCGTGGAGTACCATCGAAAGTCCCAGACAGGACTGGATAATCAGGGCTGGAAGGATTCGAGTGATTCGGTTTTTCACGAGAACGGAGAACTAGCGGAGGGCCCGATCGCCTTGTGCGAAGTACAAGGCTATGTCTATGACGCCAAGCAGCAGGGCGCTAAATTGGCGGAAGCGCTCGGATTACCGGAACGAGCGAACGAACTCCGTCGGCAGGCGGAAAAACTGAAACAACAATTTGAAGAGGTGTTCTGGTGTGAAGACTTGTCCACTTACGCACTGGCATTGGATGGACATAAGAAAACCTGTCGCGTGAGAACGTCCAATGCGGGTCACTGTCTGTACACTGGGATCGTTAGTCCCGACCGCGCCGTTCGGTTGGCCGACACCCTGATGAACAATGATCACTTCAGCGGATGGGGGGTGCGCACGTTGGCGGATGGGGAGAGACGCTACAACCCAATGTCGTATCATAACGGCTCCGTGTGGCCTCACGACAACGCAATTATCGCAGCCGGTCTTGCCCGATATGGTTTGAAGGCTGGCGTGGAAAAGATCATGACTAGCTTGTTTGATGCCAGCCTGGTCGTGGATCTCCACCGGCTGCCCGAATTGTTTTGCGGGTTTGTCCGCCGACCCGGCCAAGGCCTGACCCGCTACCCTGTCGCCTGTAATCCCCAGGCCTGGGCTGCGGCCTCCGCCTTCATGGGTCTTCAAGCTTGTCTGGGTATGTCGATTCATGCGTCTGAGGCCAAAGTGTACTTTACGTACCCGATACTCCCGGTATTCCTGCATGAGTTGCAGATCAAGAATCTACAAGTAGGAAAGGCCTCGGTGGATCTGCTTGTCCGGCGGCATAAACTGGATGTCGGGATTATTGTCATGCATCGGCAAGGCGACATAGAGGTCGTGGTCGTCAAATAACAAGCCCTAAGCCCTCATTATAACCCCGGCATATTTTAAAATAAGATTAGATGGATTGACATCATAATTTTATTTCAAAATCAAACATGACAAAAGGCAAGCCCAAACAGCATAATAATATAGCCTAACCAGTTAAGAATGATTCATAATGTATAGGATTTGAAGAGCATCTCAACGGTCTGGTTTTGTTGTCTACGCAGTGCTTTGGTAGAGTAAAGGACTGGCTTTCAATCGCCATTAGGAGTTGCTTATAGCAGATCCCATATAAAATGATTTAAATTTCATAAGCGGCAAAGAGCTGCTCGATGGAACAACCTTCCTTTTTTCTGATGGCTTTGGCCTGAGCCCATTTGGGTTCAATGTCATTTAAGTCAGGGGAATAAGGCGGTAGGTATTCAAGTGTATGCCCGGCATTGGCAATGGCGGTTTGGATATCCTGCCGTTTATGAAAGGTTGCGTTGTCCATGACAATCACGCAAGCGGGCAAAAGTTTAGGCAACAGGTCCTGCGTTATCCACGCATAGAAAATGTCAGCGGTGATATTGGCGATGAACAGACTTATGGTCAGCAGCGTCTTTCCGATGAGAGCGCCAATCACATTGGTTCGACCTCGTGCATGCCAGTTTTTTACGCCATGGACGCGCTCACCCACTGGCGCATAGCCATGCGTGCGTGGCATGTCGTGCGCAAAGCCGCTTTCATGTCGTGCGCAAAGCCGCTTTCATCAAGGTAGACGATAACGCGGCCTGCTCGCTCATAGTCTTCAATTTTTTTCTGGAAGATACGCCGCTCTTTTTCGCTGGCTTTGGGGTGACACAGGCTTTTTTTTTATAAGTCACGCCCAGACGCTTTAAAGCATGGTTAATGCCTTGCTTGCTGACACCCAACCGTTTGGCGCGCTCGTACTGATACGCGTCCGGATAATTCTTGATGTCCTGCGCCAACATTTCCATGTTGATCTTGGTGGCAGGTTTGTTGCGGGTGGTCTTGGGATCGGGAGTTTTGATCCAACGCATCACGCTGGCGACCCCTACACCAAAACGCTTGGCCACTTGCGCGATTGAGAGGTTCTCCTTCTCACGAACGGATAATACTTTACGGCGAAATAATATCGGATAGGTCATCTGTAAATTACAATCAATTTATAGGGGACATGCTATATCTGTTTCCGCCCCTTTCGTTTGGCGGTGCCTCAATAGCCATTCCATAGTCAATTTCACCAGCCCTTCCTCATCAAACCGTGCATGCGTTATTAACGCACACAGCTTTCCGATGCTCTTCACGTCGAGGCATGCGCCATCTTCCAGCCAGCTATCGTTGATAATTTGTAGAGTCCATGCTTCTCATACAGTACGCACCTCGGAAATTGAATCATTGCTGATTTCCAATTCGTCACCTTGTACCGCTTGCGTAGATGAATTCTCAACCGCTCTTCAGCAAAACGTTTCACCTTGAGAAATACCGCCGATGAATTCCTGAAATGAAAATACTCCGACCAACCGCGCAGCGTTCGATTCATATCACGCACTACCTCGTCCAACGGTCTCCATGTCTGGTTCCTCGCCGTTATCTCACTGATGCGGGTCTTTACCTTCTTTACCGCCTTATCGCACGGATTGATGTGCGGGTAAGCCATCCCCTTTGAGCCGACATTCATCTTCAGTTCAAATCCCAGAAAGCGAAACTTCTCTTTGCCGGCATCAACAATCTTGATATGGTCTAATAGACCCGGACACTCCAGTTAAGAGAAAATAGTCTTAATTGGAGGATGAAATGGAACCTAGGAAACACTATACAAAGGAATTCAAGCTGGATGCAATCAGCTTGGTACTGGATCAGGGATTAACGATAGCAGAAGCTGCCAGAAACCTGGAAATCAGGGCTAACATGCTTGGGCGATGGATCAGGGAAAGCCAGGCGGATACTAATGGTCAGGCATTCCGCGGTAATGGGAAACTGACACCGGAGCAGGAAGAAATCCGGCGGCTTAAACTAGAAAACAAGCAATTAAAGCTTGAGCGGCAAATACTAAAGGAGGCGGCGGTCTTTTTCGCGAAAGAAACGAAGTGAAGTATTCGTTCATCACCCAAAAGAAAAAGACCTACCCGGTCGGCCTCATGTGCCGGCTATTGGGTGTCAGTCGCAGTGCTTGACTCATGACTATGAACAACGCTGCTGCAATTGCCCGGATGATCTACACCACAGGCAACTACTTAATGCTGTGCAGAATATTGCAAAATCATGCGATTATACCTATGGCAGTCGCAGGATGAAGCGAGCGCTAAGTGCCTTGGGCTATCGGGTTGGTCGCTGGAAGGCGAGAAGACTAATGCAAGAAGCCGGGATACAAGTGAAACACCGGAAGAAATACAAGGTGACGACGGACAGCAATCACCCGTTGCCAGTGTTTGAGAACCAATTGAATCGGCAATTTACGGTTGCCAGACCGGATCAAGTCTATGTTTGCGACATTACCTGCATTTGGACTCAGGAAGGCTGGCTGTATCTGGCGATTGTTATCGATTTGTTCTCCCGAAAGGTGGTGGGCTGGAGTATGAGCTCACGGATGAAAGCAACACTGGTTTGTGATGCATTACGAATGGCGATCTGGCTACGCCGGCCACCGCCTGGCCTGATCGTGCATTCGGATCGTGGGTCGCAGTATGCTAGTAAAGCATACCGCAATCTACTGAAAGCATACGGTTTTATTGGCAGCATGAGTCGTCTGGGAAATTGTTGGGATAATGCGGTTGCGGAAAGTTTCTTTGGCAGCCTCAAGCAGGAACGCTGCCAATGGCGGCATTACCAAACCCGCCATGCAGCACAGCAGGATATTTTGCAGTATATCGCCGTGTTTTATAACAACCAAAGACTGCATTCATACCTGGATTACAAAAGTCCGAATCAATATGAAGCAGAAGCAGCAGAATCGATAAAAGCAGCTTAACTGAGGTGTCCGATTTTACTTGACCACGTCAACCGTTATGGATCTCCAGCACTGTACAATTTAACTTCCGATACATGCCGACCCTGCTACCCCGACGGCTCGCTAGTGTGGCTTCCATTACCAGCACACTATCACTTCGGCCTTCCCTATACAGACACGAGGTCGGCAACCGCATTTAGTTTACGAGGCTACTTCTAGGTTCACTTGCGTTACGGCCTGCATCTTTGTCGTTTAGAAACTCACGTCACTCAATTACTTGAATGCCGCTCCTTCGTGCTACCAAGGCGTATGGACAATTCCTTGGACGGGACTTTAACCCGCTAGTTAAATTGCTGTTACTGCGAACGCCTGTGCCCATTTATGTTCGATGGGGTTTAGATCAGGAGAATAGGCGGGCAAATATTCAAGGGTGTGCCCAGCGTTTTGTATGGCCTCTTGCGTATCCTGCCTCTTATGGAAGGTGGCATTGTCCATCACAACGACGGCATGTGACGGTAATTTAGGCAACAGGTCCTGCATCGCCCATTCGTGAAACACATCCGCATTGATATTGAGTGCAAACAGGCTGACGTGAGCAATAGCTTTCCGATCAGGGCGCCGATCGCGTTGATACGACTTGGCGCATGCCAGTCATGCGTGCCATGACATCTCTGACCAGCAGGTGCATAACCGTGCGTGCGCGGTGCATCCTGCGCAAAGCCACTTTCATCAATGTAGACAATGGCCTGGCCTGCAGCTTCATAAGCGGCCATCTTCTCCTGAAAGATGCGCCGTGCGTGATCAATTGCTTTGGGATGCTTCAGAGTTTTTTTTATAGGTGATGTCAAGCTTCTTGAGCGCCAGAAAAATAGCGTTCTGCGCTACACCCAAACGTTTTGCCCGCTCGTACTGATAAGCATCAGGATAATCGAGAACATCCTGCCGCAATACCTCAAGATCAATCATCAAACCGGGCCGCCACCTCGGCTATCGTAAGTCCTTCTTTCTTTCGGACAGACAGGACTTTACGGCGGAAATCCAGTGAATAGGCCATCGCTAAATTATAATCAATATTATCTGGTTGCGATATATCACCCTTGGCGACGGTTGCAATTACAGTATCGATCATGGCTTTTAAGGCCTTGGCTGCGGTAGCTTTGAGTATCTCTGCCTGTGCTGCGATCTCTTCTACTAGTTCCGTTTTGTATATTCTGGAAATGCTCCTTTTGGGTAAAAAGCTAGCAGTATAAACATTTAGACATTGTTGACATATCATAATGTCATCAACATTAACCTGTGTTTCCAGAGTATTTCATGAGTTAGGATGGTTCTCTCATCCGATTTTTTCCATAGTCGTCACTCTATGCGATCTCCTATTTCTCGTAGAAGATTCACAATTTGCTCCGGTTTGAATCGTTTTCCTATTGATGCCATTTATTGCCTCCTTAAGTGAGTTGTTCAGGTTAATACCTCTCTCAACTTTTGGCACTAAAAATGACCATAGTTAAGGTGTGCTGTGAATTTAGAACTATCTGTATGATATTGATGTACGTGCTCAATCAGCAATTATCCCTCTACGAGTATTTCAGGCAGATCAAAAGGCGTATACTGGCAATTTACAGCGAGGGAAAAGCTATGTCTCATAATGACGAGAACAAACACAATATAGACGGAACTCCTGACCCTCTGAGCAAGACAAGCCTTACTGCCAACACCACCGCAGAAGTTACCACAGCTGCTCCGGTCAGTGACCGCCGGCTGAGCAATGCCGCTATCCAAACACAATGTCAGAGCGAGCATGACCGAGAAATCCCGGAAGAGGATCTGATGTCCCCACTTACCCTTCGCGGCGTTACTTTCCGCAACCGGATCGCAATATCGCCCATGTGCATGTATTCTGCTCACGACGGTTTTGCCAACGACTTCCATCTCGTCCATCTGGGTAGCCGGGCAATGGGTGGTGTAGGACTTGTAGTTGTTGAAGCCACTGCAGTCACGGCTGAGGGACGCATTACACCGGGAGACATGGGGATTTGGAAAGATGAGCATATCGAGCCATTAGCTCGCATTGCACGATTTGTGGAGAGGCAAGGCGCGATTCCAGGTATCCAGCTCGCCCATGCTGGACGCAAAGCCAGCTGTAATGTTCCTTGGAATGGTGGCAGTAGCCTGAAAACTCCGGCGGAAGGAGGCTGGCCAGTGATTGGTCCCAGTCCTCTGCCTTTTTACCCAGACGATCCGGTTCCCAACGCCATGTCAGAAACAGATATTGAGCATTGCGTTGAAGCATGGGAGACGGCGGCTCGACGTGCACTGGACGCGGGCTTTAAAGTGATAGAACTTCATGCAGCACACGGCTACCTGATGCACGAATTTTTATCACCTTTAAGTAATCATCGCACTGATAATTATGGCGGCAGTTTGGCAAATCGCATGCGGCTTTTGCTAAGCGTTGCCAAACGCCTCCGCGATGTTATCCCGTCCGAGCTGCCTTTCTTCGTGCGAATCTCTGCCACTGACTGGGTCGATGGTGGCTGGGATATAGAGCAATCGATTATTCTTTGCAGAGAACTAAAGTTACTTGGAACGGATCTGATCGATGTCTCGTCCGGCGGTGTTATACCCGATGCAAGAATTCCCGTTGCCCGAGGCTACCAGGTTCAATTTGCCCAACGCGTCCGAAATGAAGCACAAGTCTACACAGGCGGGGTGGGATTGATTACTGACCCGCAATACGCGGATGAAATCATCACCAGCGGACAGGCGGATCTCGTTTTTATCGGCCGAGAGTTACTGCGGGAGCCTTACTGGGCCCTCAAGGCGCAACATACGTTAGGGATAGAACCTGAATGGCCTATCCAGTATAGTTATGCCGTTAAGCGGCGGGCAAAATAGCACATCATGGTCAGGTCCAGAACAAACAATTCCTATTCTTGCAAACAATAAACCCAACCGCCGCTCTTATTTTTCATCATTCGCGAGCTGTAAATAGCGTTGCATAGTTAGATGTTTTTATTCTAATTATTGAACAAACGATTTCAGAATAGTGCGATTTTTCTTGGAATTTTCATGGGTACCGGCATATAGATATTGATCTAAACCGCCCAAAACGAAACCGTGATGTTCATATAATTGGCACGTTACGACAATGGTATACCCTGAGTTTTCAATCGGAGACCGGAGAGATACCTCTGATGTGCCCAAGCATCGACTTCTTTCAGCAGAGCTGTTGCAATGCCTGGACGCCGATGAGAAGCATCTACCTAGATATCGTCGATCACGGCCATTCGGTTCCAGCTTTCCGAAAGTAATAATAAACCTGCAGGGCGACCTTGCAAATGGGCCAAGAATCCAGAGTGATTGGAATGTTTCAGATACTCTCCGAAATTCGTGGGTCGATCTCGGCATGACTATAGCGCTTTTCGTAGGAGGGTATGAAGATTATCTCGTAGCAGAAGCCATCGGGTAAAGTCGAGAGTAGAGTACAAACGAGCGTTGATAATAAATGTTCCATCAAATGGCCTTGGCATCGGTCGCGTTATCCTGTGTGATGGGTTCAATGCGCAGTTTGTCAATAAATGCCCTCATGATTATTTGCTCCCATTGATAGGGCTTGCAGAGCTAGTTCAGCAATGAAAAGATCCAAATCAGCGTTTTGGTGATCATCCTCTTCCAAGAACCATGAAGCCGATAAGCCAGCATACGCCAATGTCCACTGCAATAAGCGCTGTCGTTCCAAATTAGCAGCTTGCGCAATCACGTGAGATTGGCAAATAAATCTGAGTGAGGGGATCTGTGACCGTTGGCAATTCTGGATTACACAGAGGATTTGCGTAGTCATAGCCGCGTTTGCCGATTATTCGCTTTGGATCGATGGCTAGCCAGCCGCGCGAGCCAAAATCCAGTACGTTTGCGTGATGCACGTCACCATGCAGCACTACAATGTCGCGCGGTGACGCCAATAGCTTCCTTACGACAGCTAAACTTTCGAGAAGCAAGCTATCTTCGCGCTGGGCAGCTGATTCTAACGCTTCAAACCAAATATTTAATGGGATAAGTTCGGGCGGAGGTGTCGATCGGGGTTTGTGTAATTTGGCGATTACGTTACAAGCGATGCGGCTAGCCTCATCATCCTGACCTTCGTACGCCATTTCGATGAGAGAATTTGTTCCTTGTGCCCGCTCCATCAATAAAGCATCGCCTTCATACGCATACACTCGTGCTGCGCCATCGCCATTCCACCATTGCATAACTAAGCCGCCGAATTTCTCTTCGGTATCCATGGCATTTTTAGCATGGCAGGATTGCCATTTATGTGCCCATCCATACGCACCCGCAATAAATAACTGCTACGCGTGACAATGGGATCGCCATCGGAAATCAAATTCCATCGGCTTAAATAAGGTTTAAACATAAATTATTTCAGCAGAGCTTTGTGCAGTTTGTTATCGTAAAGAGTAGCAGTAAATTCATGTGATCATGAGGCAATGCATTGTTAGTAAGTGCAGATCAGCCCAGCGCCACAGTTTGGAGGAAAAAGGTTAGGCGCAAACGAGCCCCTCAAACACGCGTAGTTGGCCGCTGCGGGGTAGTCGCGGGGCGGGCATGGAGGTACTCATCCGGTACGCTCCCGGCACCCCCTGGAAGGGCGAAAGTGTAGAGCTCATACCGCTTAAGCCCAACTCGACTTCGCTTTGCCTTTCGATCTCACCAATAGAGAGCACCGGTCGGGTAATCACTCAATCTGGCAAATGTGCGTACGCGATCGGCACATCCTGCCAATTCGTGGTGTAGCAGGGCGATATAATCTCACGTCCAATGCTCCAGGATTTCTTGCTCCTACAGAATAATACACCGAGGCAATACTGCGTCTGTATTTATGATTTAAAGCTTCCATTACCTTCATCAATCTTGCTGAGGGGTAGCTGGCCGTTTTGTGCAGCGAGCAATGTCTGGTGTTTATTGTCCACCATGGTGCAATTTACGTGGCTTTCAAATTCGGCAATCGGGTTTGCTGCCAAGGTCGTATCGATGTGCCAGTACGGAGTTCGCCTGCAGGAAATAGCTGCATTTTAGAGATAACGCAAGCTAATAGAGAGTTGATTAAAATCAGATTAACACTTCATTAACATGTCAGTCACATGTGGTACAGAAAAAAGTAAGGGGTTAATGGCTGCGTGTATTTGTATAAGGAGCGAGAAATTGTCGCGTATCTGGTCAAAAAACATGATCTATTCATCCTATTTAAGAATCTAACAAAGTTTGTTACGATGAAAGCTAAATTGGCGTATCTTATAAAAAATAAGGTGATAACATGCTGCTTGCCGTGTTAGATGTCATTTTTGACGTAATATATTGCGTTATTTTGGATATCTATTTCTAATTAGACCGCTAATGTCAAGCACAGTGAAGCGATGCATGAATGGCAAAAATTTCGATCTTAGTGGAGAAGTGACATGACAATACCTGCAAAGAACACGGTTTGTCTTTGGTACGATGGCTGCGCCGAAGACGCGGCACAGTTTTACGCCGCTACCTTTCCCGACTCGACTGTCGGCGCAGTGCACCGCGCACCAGGGGATTTTCCGTCCGGGAAGAAAGGGGATGTGTTGACGGTCTGGTTCACCATAATGGGCATTCCGTGTCTCGGGCTCAACGGTGGTCCTGCGTTCAAGCACAACGAAGCGTTCTCATTTCAGGTAGCAACCGCTGACCAGGCTGAAACGGATCGCTACTGGAACGCGATAGTCGGCAACGGCGGCCAAGAGAGTGCGTGCGGCTGGTGCAAGGACAAATGGGGAGTATCCTGGCAAATCACACCTCTGGCACTGACAGAAGCGATAACTGATCCTGACCCCGCTGCCGCCAAGCGCGCATTCGATGCGATGATGACAATGCGAAAGATTGATATCGCCGTGATCGAGGCGGCGCTTCGCGGCTGAGATGCGGTCGTTCTAACATCCTTCGGGAAAATGGCTACTGTGACAGCTTTAATGGAACATTACGTGATAATTTATCTTATGGTGAAAGCTTCTATGGCGTTCAGGAGGCGCAAGCTATCGTGAACCGGTGGGTTCGTGAGTACAACACTATCAGACCGCATTGCCCATTGGGTTATCAACCTCCGCTACCTGAAGTTGTATTTGCTCCATCACCGCAAAATTTACATCCCTTCAAGCACTGACGTATGATTCAGATACTTTCTCAACAATTGGTACTAAATTGACAGCAGTTCACTAGCGAGTCCCTCATTAACCTTCCAACTGGCTAGACGATGGCGCATAACAAAACAGTTCCACAGGTCAAGGGCGATTTTCTTCTGGGGAATTTAAGGCAGATGATTGCGAACCCCCTTCAAGCCTTTTATGGCTGGCAGCAAAATTATGGAGATTTAGTCAGCTTCAGATTGGCTGCTCGCCAATTTTATTTATTTAGCCACCCAAAACTAGTTGAACAAGCCTTGATCAGGCAAAGCGATGTTTTTGTAAAAACCTACAACCCTGAAAAACCAACCGGTCTGGCATTGATTTTAGGTCAGGGATTAGTAACAAGTCAGGGCGATTTATGGCAAAGACAACGGCGCTTGATGCAGCCCGTTTTTCAGAGAAGTAATGTAACCACGCTGCTGCCGCAAATGGCTACCGCGGGTAACAACATGCTGGCTCGATGGCGGCAGCTGGGTGAAGGGGCGCAGGTCAACCTGTCGGGTGAAATGATGCGGCTTACATTGGAGGTCATCACCCAAACCATGTTCAGCACCAGTGTCCTCGACAAAATAGAACAGATCGCGCCGTCCTTGGAGATTTTATTGAGATATGCCGCTAAAACCATCGCAAATCCTTTGACTCTCCCGTTATATGTGCCCACTCCGGCGAATCGAAAATTCAAGCAGGCATTGGAAATAATCGATAATGTCATATACGGGATGATCGATCAACGCCGCACTGCACCCTCGGGTCAGAATGACCTGTTGGATATGTTGTTAAAAGCGCGTGATGACAACAACGGTGAGAAGATGACCGATCGGCAGGTTCGTGATGAAGTGATTACCATTTTTAGCGCGGGTCATGAAACAACTGCGAATTTACTAAGCTGGACTTTATATTTACTCGTCCGCCATCCAGGCGCGCTCGCTCGGCTGCGCGAGGAACTTGATCGATTGTTGCAAGGGAAAATACCAAACGCCGCAGATTTACAGCAGCTTGTTTATACCAGAGCCGTACTTAGTGAATCGATGCGCCTCCGTCCGCCTGCCAGTTTTTTGCTGCGTAAAGTTAGTAAAGATACCGAGGTTGATGATTATTTTTTAAAAGCTGGCAGGCTTGCGATATTCAGTATTTTCAATCTTCATCATCATGCCGACTTTTGGCCACAACCAGAGCAGTTTGACCCCGAACGATTTTTGGTATCCCAAAACCGGAGATATTCGTTCATACCCTTCGGGACAGGTGAGCGTATCTGTATCGGCAGTCATTTTGCATTAATGGAGAGCCAGCTTTTGCTATGTATGATAATTCAGCACTGTGATTTACAGTTGCTTGACCCAGATGAAGTCGAGATTGAGATGGCAATAACCCTGCGACCCAAAGGTGGAATTCCAGCCTGCATAAACTGGCGATAAAGTGGCGATAAAATAGATCTTCAGTTTTGCGGATTTGACCATCTCTTCATCTAATCCCACCTTAAATATAAAATAACCATATGGCAGAAAACTCTTACCCTGTAAATTCTTTGTTTTTCCTATATATCCTGCAGTCTTTCTAACGGATATGGTGGATGCAGGACGTAAGCATAATTGCCCGCTATGTGGCCGTTTCGGGGCAGGGATGGTACTCCCCATCAGATTCGCAGGTCTCACCCCGGGCAATTTTGTGGCGCTTCTGCCGGTTTTTCCCTCCGGTGCTTGCAGCCATTGGGTTTCGGGCCGATGCTCAGAAAAAGATCGGAGAAAGCTGCCGCAAACCGTTGTTTTGCATGAAGGAGGAGAGGGAAGCGCGCCATAAGAGATGGTTTAGGTTCGGCCCTAGTTCGGTTGTTCGCACCGATTCGGTACCAGGTAAAAAAACTGCTCTGGATTCTTCGTCTATTTGCAAGTATAAGCGACTGAGCTCAGGACTGTTAATCCGACGATCACTGGCATGAGACAAGAGGTGGGAATCATCAATGTGTAAGAGGTTATTATATAATGATATTTATATATGAGCTGATGCGTGCGCAGGCTGACCGCCGGACTCCGGATCCCGCGTTCGCACAATGTAAATCTTGCGCCAACGGTAATAGCTCTTGTTACTTATACCTGCATGCTTGCATGCCTTCAGCAAAGTCCTGCCATTAGCCATCATGCCTTATATCTCGCGTAGAAAATTCACGATTTGCTCCGGTTTGAATCGCTTTCCTATACGTGATTATTGACGCCATTTGTAGCAATCGCAACAATATTTTGCTGCCAGAAGGATAGAAAATATACGGAAATTATCTCTACTGTCCGGTTAAGCAAAACCAAGATCAAGCTCTTGAGTTGAAGGAGGATTGGTAGGATTGGGTGGTGGTTTGGCCAAGGATTCCAGTTGTTTTCTATCGAAGATATTGACACAGATTAGTCTTGCCCATTGTTGCATGGATAAAGAGTTGGGGAATGATTGCTGAACAAGGCGTGCCAGCAAATAAGCGATGATTGCCACGGCCACTTGGATCAGCACTGCATTTTTGCTGGTACCGAGAAAGCGTTTGATTTTGAGATTTTGCTTGATCCACTTGAAAAACAGCTCGATTTGCCAACGCATTTTGTACAAATCAGCAATAGCTTGAGCAGGACGTTCGAAATCGTTGGTGATAAAAACGAGCTTTTTACCTTCTTCGGTAGTGTAGAGAATACGGCGTAGATACTCAGGATATTGACTGCCTGCGTTAGAAGTTAAACGGATGGTTTCGTCTGCTGACACTCGGGCGTCTACCTGCTGCGAGGAGATCACTTCAATACAGTATTGGCTTTCATGCGCCCGACAAAACGAATGTTTTGTTTTGTCAGCCTGGCATACCACTCATAGTTATGGTAGGCACGATCAAAAACATAGGTTGCGCCTGTCAGCAAAGGCAGAGAAGCAACTGCCTTCGCATCATGCGCACGGGCCTCACCCATCTCAAGGAAAGTAGGAATACAGGCATGCGGGTCGTAGACAGTATGGAGTTTTATATCTGCCTTACTGGAACGAAACTTAGCCCAGGCATAGTGGTGGAGATTCAAATCCAGTGTGGTGGAATCACCCAACCACACGATCTCGTTCGCAGACGGCAGATTACCTTGAAGCTTGTGGATCAACCAGAACATGATTTCGCGAAAGAGGCCAGGCGCACGCTGCGCGTTAGCGTCTGCCAGTGTGGAGCGGCGAATCAGTGTCGCTCCCAAGTGAAAATGGCAAGTAGCATGACTATTGAAAGTTGTTTGCAGATCGCGAAGTGAAACGCGTTGTGCCAGTTACGCATAAATCAGCGCTACAAACTGCGTCCAACAGTTAAGTGTCCGTATTTGATGATCTCCTCCATGGCGTTCTACGGCTCGATCAAAACGGTAACGGGGAATGTACTTGAGCAGTTGATGTAATACAGTGTTAAGATGCTTTAGGCTTAAGCCCTTGGGTTGGAAAATTGCTGTTTTGAACACATCAATTTTACTCCATCTCCAAGCCCACTCAGGCTTATCTCTCAAGGGCTTAGGATTAACAGTAGTGAGATTAAATATGTGAACTGAGGTCATTTTTAATACTACAAGTTGAGAGAGAATTTAAACTCAGTAACTCAATAAAGGAGACACAAAATGGCTGTATCAGGGAAAAGTTTTAAAGCAGAAGATATAATTGAACTGCTGTCAATTTAGTACCAGTTGTTGAGAGAGTATCTGCATCATACGTCAGTACATGCAAAAATGAAGATTTTGTGATGATGGAGCGAATCTAGCTTCAGGTTCCGGTGACTTATATCCCATAGAATCGTGCGACTTATTAATCGACGACCACTGGCATAAGATAGGGGAGGAAGATTATCCATGGATAATGTATTGTTGTTAGCGCAATCGAAGCATTGGTGTCACCTATTGCCCCACCAAATGTTGCCATGCGCTACAAAGAATGTATTTATTCGACTTTAGTAAGTGAGTCTATTAGCGGTCCCATATCCTCTCCGGTTGATGCGGGTGGCAGATATGTCGAGAAACTGGTGCCGATGTCATTAGCGACCTTGACAGCGATTGATCGTAATGACTGGGATGGTTACAAGGTTACTTTGTAAATGGATAAGCTCTTGGTGACTGTTTAGCAGCATTCTTATCCCATTTCCCTTCAATAGCTTCAATACAATCTTTTGCACCCGAGATCTGACCTTCTATGAAGTGCTTATTTTCCTCATCAAATTCTTGTGCGGCTATTTTGGCTATTTCGGAATGATGGTCCATCACCATACGACACATCGATAAACATCTTTCTCGCTCTTGAGCGACCGCTTCATCTAATTCTTTTGGCGTGTAATGTTTAGGTTCCATAATTATTTGTAGAGAATATGAAAAGGCGACCAAGTACCTCAACACCGCAACAAGATACTGCCCAAACCTTAACCTTTCGGCTGTTTTTCGGCTTTGCGTTACCCGGTCATAACCTTGAAATTTTGCAGGATAAATTGAAACGCTTTCTGTTTGGATTGATGTCTCTTGCTAAGTGTGTTGAGCCCGGTTTGCATTCTACTTCATTTTTCCGTTCAATGACGGAAAACCGCACAAACACAGCATTCCTATGTCATTAAAATGCTTGTATTCTGTTAATTAAAATGGCAGGGATACATGCTTCACTTTCCATTACTTCGCACGCGTCGATTGACCGTGCAGCTGCGAGAGCTTTCCATAACCGATTCCATTGTGATCGCGGCAATACCTGATCATCAGCAGGAAGCTTCCTACACTGCTTTTCTGCGCTATGTCTTATCAAAGGATAAAAGCACGCCTCCCGATCCTGCCTGTTGGACGGTGCAGGAACGTATGCTAGCAGTCTGTCATTACCTGTCTTCCGTTTTGGAAGATGGACCGGACCTCTCGCTGGGAGCAAGTCATTACTCTGATTATTTAAGCTATGCCTCGGATATTTCCACACCAGCGGTCAGCCATACGATTGAATTGGGTGAGGTTGTTGATGAGGCCTGGAGGATTAAGCATTTTACCGGCGCTATGGCGGAATCTATTGAACGGTTGTTGGGTGAACTGCCCGATATTTCCGGAAGACTTCATTGGTTACTGGGCGGTATGGCTGCGCAGTTGGTGAGAAAAGATGAAGCGGTTCCTGATCCCATGGAGGGTGAGGATACCTATGATCATTTTCTGCTTAATCGCATGCGGATCATAGGGGCTTATCCAGCAAGCGATTTTGCTGCGCTCATGACGCATTATATGAACGGTCGGGAAAAACTCTCGCACCTGTTCAATATTGAATTTTCTGATGAGGGATTGGTTGCATTACCGAAAAGAGGGTTGGCTGGTGGATTACCACCGGCCCGGTTTCCAGTACATTATGCCATCTCCAACCTGGCGAAAGAATTGGGCAGAAGGCATGATGAGCCTGGCCGCTAATCTTAGCCTGTACGCACATACCCCTTTACCTAATGCCCTAGCCATGCCGGTCAGTTTTGGCAGGAAATTCTTTGACAGTAAACCGTTTGGTGACTGGCAGAAAAGTCGTGAAGCTGAACAGAAAATTCAGGTTACCATCGTTAATCGGATTGATAAATTGATGCGGGCTTGAAAGCTTTGCCAAATCACTATCCAAAAAAATAGGTAAATCATATGAATTCAGATCAACACTTATTCTCTCATTTTACGCTACGTGCACTGATTCACTCAGACACGGCAATCAAATTAAAAATTGATGACAAACCATCAGCAGAAGTGGTTGCCAATTTAATGTATGTATGTAATCACATTTACGCCGATTCGTGAACATTATGGCATTCCATTTGTACCGAATAGTAGGTACCGGATTTCAGAATTGAACCGTGCAATTCATGGCACAAAAGTTTCCCAGCATACGCTGGGACAAGCGGTCGATGTCGAGGTGAAAGTCGTCTCAAATTACGACATTACTATATGGATTTCTAAGAATCTACAATTTGATCAGCTTATCCTCGAAAACTACACATCTGGAATACCTGATTCCGCTTGCGTGCATTACTCTTACGTAAAAAAAAAAGACAATCGCATGAATCTATTAACCATCGAGGCCAGAAAACACGCCTCTGACTCATCAAATAACGGGAGTCTTTAAATGTCAGCTCAATGTCCTCATTCCATGGAACTAGTTGCTCATAAAGCAAAGATCGAGAGTCTTGAGAAGGAGATAGAAAATCTCAAAGCATGTCGGAACAGCAAGATACTGGAGCCTGCGAAACAGATAAATCGTTTGGCTGAGATTGCCAAGGTAAATGCTGATTTTCTTCTACAGGACAAAGCGAGAAGGGCAGGTTTCATCAAAGCCATACATACGACAGCAACATTAATCGGCTACGCAGTCATCATTCTTGCATTGCTGGTAGCCGGTAAATTTACTGGCACGCTGAAGTTTTTCGTTAAGTTTATTACTTCATTATGTGTGAAATGACATATACCCATCATACATAAAATTTCGGCACTCAGGTGCTCCGATGATTTGGAAATTATCAGTTAATAATGTGCGTAATTCTGCTTCGTAATGATGCGATGCTGTGAAAACGAAGTTTCGCCAAAAAAGCTTCGCAAGCACTTTTAAAAAGTGAAAAAGTTTCATAGTAACGGTCATACAGGATTTTCTTCTTGAAGAATTTCTAATAACGTTCAATCAAGTTGAGATTGGGTGCATACGGCGGCAAAAATACGAGTTTTATTTTTGAATCATTGAGATAGCACTGATCAGTTGTGATCGATAATAACGCGCATTGTCACAAATAATGTGAATATAGGCTGCTGTGGATGGTGTGCCTCGATTCGCTAAAACAGTTGGTGGCCTGCAGATTGACCGTATTAATCACACCATTGATATTCAAGCGCTGCCGGCCAGTATGACTGCGAATTTCGTGATCCTGGCCGCGTTTGATCCATCCGTAACCGGCTACTGGATTGTGATGGGGATGAGTGGCATCCATGAAATAAATAGCGTCTTCGGGCGCTTTGCTTGCCTTGAGTGCTTCATAGCATTGCACAAAGGTGCGTTGTTTCTCAGCATCAGCCTTACCTGGCACCAGCCTTTGCTTTTTATAGGCATAACCCATGCGGCATAATAATTGGGTTATGCCGCTTTCGCTGTAGGAGATACCCCAGGTTTGTTCAACATAATGTGCGATTTCTTTGGCAGTCAGATACAGATTTTTATGTAAATGCTGATCTAATGCTTGTTTCTGCAACTCATTCAAAAAAGATTCACTACCGTCAGCCTCAAACTTCTGTAGCGCAGACAAGCCTCCCTTGCGATAACGCTTATAGTGATTACGCACAGTTTCCCGGTCAATCATGAGCGATTTAGCCACTTGAGTAACCGACCAGCCTTTACCTGGCAGGTAAACCGTTTTT
Organism: Nitrosomonas communis; assembly: GCF_001007935.1. Lineage (NCBI taxonomy): Bacteria > Pseudomonadati > Pseudomonadota > Betaproteobacteria > Nitrosomonadales > Nitrosomonadaceae > Nitrosomonas > Nitrosomonas communis. The sequence continues at coordinate 2,560,120 of NZ_CP011451.1, read as the reverse complement.
AGCCGGTCAGCATAGCACTTAACTAATGTTTTACGGTGCGCCACCTCTAAATCGGCAATCTCTTGTGCAGTAAGCGGGTAACGTGATGACATATTAAAATTCTAATATACTCACAGCTATGCCGCACTAACTTAAACCAATGTTTGATTCACGAGAAGTATAATCTAAAGCCAGCTTACAGCAGTAAACCAATCCTAGACTTCAGTAACTATCTGCATTCCGCTGAAAACAATTTTGTCATCAGACTCCCTTCTGAAGACTGAATACCATTCGCCGACGACCGTGACTATCACGGTTATTGCAGCTCGAATGTCGCTTGCTTAGCTCGGAGGCACCTGATGAACAACATTGAGATTAGCAGAATCGTTTCTTTTCACGAAATGCCGGGAAGATCCCCCATGATAGTGGAAGTCCTTGAGCGATACAGATACCGTTTCTCTGGGTAATCAATAGTTCAATTTCAATACCACGATGTCAATGGGCCGGCTGATGCTGAACATCTTGCTATCGTTTGTCCTGTTCGAGCGGGAAGTTACCGGTGAGCGCATTCGTGACAAGATTACTGCTATAGCAGATCCCATATAAAATGATTTAAATTTCATAAGCGGCAAAGAGCTGCTCGATGGAACAACCTTCCTTTTTTCTGATGGCTTTGGCCTGAGCCCATTTGGGTTCAATGTCATTTAAGTCAGGGGAATAAGGCGGTAGGTATTCAAGTGTATGCCCGGCATTGGCAATGGCGGTTTGGATATCCTGCCGTTTATGAAAGGTTGCGTTGTCCATGACAATCACGCAAGCGGGCAAAAGTTTAGGCAACAGGTCCTGCGTTATCCACGCATAGAAAATGTCAGCGGTGATATTGGCGATGAACAGACTTATGGTCAGCAGCGTCTTTCCGATGAGAGCGCCAATCACATTGGTTCGACCTCGTGCATGCCAGTTTTTTACGCCATGGACGCGCTCACCCACTGGCGCATAGCCATGCGTGCGTGGCATGTCGTGCGCAAAGCCGCTTTCATCAAGGTAGACGATAACGCGGCCTGCTCGCTCATAGTCTTCAATTTTTTTCTGGAAGATACGCCGCTCTTTTTCGCTGGCTTTGGGGTGACACAGGCTTTTTTTTATAAGTCACGCCCAGACGCTTTAAAGCATGGTTAATGCCTTGCTTGCTGACACCCAACCGTTTGGTGCGCTCGTACTGATACGCGTCCGGATAATTCTTGATGTCCTGCGCCAACATTTCCATGTTGATCTTGGTGGCAGGTTTGTTGCGGGTGGTCTTGGGATCGGGAGTTTTGATCCAACGCATCACGCTGGCGACCCCTACACCAAAACGCTTGGCCACTTGCGCGATTGAGAGGTTCTCCTTCTCACGAACGGATAATACTTTACGGCGAAATAATATCGGATAGGTCATCTGTAAATTATAATCAATTTATAGGGGACATGCTATAGCAAGAAAAAGGGGATGTGGATGGGTGGCATACCGCCACTCGGCTATGATGTCGAAAATCGCCGGCTGGTACCCAACGAGTGTGAAGCCAGGATCATCCAGCACATCTTTCAACATTTTGTCTAGTTGAGCTCCAGTACTATGCTGGTCAAGGAATTGAGGTTAGAAAGTGTGATATCGAAATTATAGAAAAGCTGAAAACTCGTTCAATTTTGGCACCATGAATTCTACGGGCTTATCCTTTTGTGTAGGTACTCAAACACCTGCTGTAGCGGATAGCCCCATGCCAGAAAGTCGTGGTTTTTTTTTACTTCATAAATTCTTATGACCGAGTGTTGAGCTAATAAAAAACTACTGCTTAGGCAGGGAATACGCTATCCGTCTATAGTCGGTTTTGAGCTCTCGGCTATCTACTCAAAATAGATGAATTCAAAACAAACTGTAAAACAACACGAAAAACATCTTTAATAACAAATGCTGAGTCATTACTTACCCTGGGTAGCAGGATTAACAGAGCTATCTGGGGTATAAGGAGTTACGGAGCTACCCGGGGTATAAGGTGTAACTGAGCTATCTGGAGTATAAGGAGTAACAGAGCTTTCCGGAGTACTAGGGCTAACAGAACTACCAGAGGTATCGGGAATATTAGATGTATCGGAATTATTAGAGGTACCCGGTGTACCAAGGCTATCAGGGTTATCAGAGGTGCCAGGAGTATTAGTACTACCAGCAGGCCTCTGTTCATTCGAGGCATTCTGAGCGAATACTATGCTGGTGAATATCAATGTACCAGTTAGCACTATTGTTCCTATCAATGTTAAAGTTGATTTATACATAGCTTTATCTCCTTAACTTTATAGCGAAAAACATAGAAATAAACTTAATGCATGAAAAACTACATTAGCTAATTCTCTTGTAATCAATTAATAAACAAGAAATCATCAAAATGGAAGAAATGATCAATATAGAAGAAATTCCCAACAAAGTAGACAAATACCCTAAGCGATGTGTAGGCAATTAATCAAGACAATCCAACTTTATTGTTTATCAATATAGGAGGGTAACAAAAAATAAAGCAATAATGCAAATGTATACAATTTTTATTTTTTATAGATAAATCTACATGATTGTATAAAAAATAATTTTTGAAAATAAAATATTAAATATCTTATAGTACAGATACATAGAATCATAAATTGTTTATTCTGCTTCGTAAAATACCTACAGTTGTGAGTTCGCCTTGCCGGCCAGCATAAACCCAGTTCTTAAAGGTCCACTCAGGTACAGATAGTTGTTTCGCTGCTTCAACCAGAGTTAATCCACTTTCTTTAAAAAACTTGATCGATTGATCGCGAAAGTCCTGGCTATATCGTGTTCGGGGTAATTGTTCCATTTTTGCCCTCCATTTCATGTCTATATTTTAAGAAACTTTGGACTTCATAAAACTCAGCATACCTCACTTTAATAATCTGCATAGTCTTGAGGATCACTTCACAGAAATAATGATTCAGGCTTTATCTTTTGAAGAAGCTACCTCTTAAATCAAGTAATAGGACAAATTTACTAATTCCTACGTGCTTGCACGTATTGTATTAGCCTGCATATTAGATAAGCTATTGAAGAATTGGTATTTTTAAAAAGAGATCTTCTTTTTCTTATAAACTTTATCAAGGGCCTAATCTTATGCCGGCATCGCTTGAGCACACTCATTCCGGGACACCAATGGGAGCAAACCTCATCGCTGATGGTGCTACATTTCGTGTGTGGGCACCGCATGCCCATTCCGTTCATGTTGTGGGTGATTTCAACGGGCATCTACGTACCGATACCGATTTACTTACGTGCGACAACTACGGTCATTGGCTTGGTTTTATCCCAGGTGTGCGTGATAGGCAGCGGTACATGTTTTATATCGTTGGTGATGGGAGTGAGGGGCCCAAACGTGACCCTTACGCGCGCGAGTTGGAAACGCCCTTCCCCAGCAAATGCATTATCCGAAAACCGGATTTTCCTTGGCACGAACTGGGTTTCATCACACCGCCTTTTCATGAGTTTGTGATCTATCAACTCCATGTAGGGACGTTCTTCACTCCGAACCTTCCAAACAAGGCCGGTACCTTCCTTGACGTCGCGCTCAAAATCCCCTATTTGACTGAGTTGGGCATTACTGCGCTACAACTTATGCCTATCCAAGAGTTTCAGACGCAGTTTAGTCTTGGATACAACGGAACTGACTATTACTCTCCTGAAATGGATTACGCTGTGGCAGATGCAGATTTGGCATCCTACGTCGCCAAGGTGAATGAGCTATTGGAGTCGAAGGGCCAGCAGAAATATGAAGTGGCCGAGTTATATGGCGAAATGAATCAACTGAAAGCGCTTGTGGATATCTGTCATCTGCACGGGGTGGCCGTACTGCTGGACGTAGTCTATAACCATGCCGGCGGAAGTTTCGGTGATGAGAGTATATATTTCTTTGATCGACAAGCGACTACTGGCGGGAACCGTAGTTCGCTCTATTTTACGGATAAAGGCCACGCGGGCGGGCTTGTTTTCGACTTTGCCAAGCCGGAAGTACGCGATTTCCTTATTCAGAATGCCAAATTCTTCCTGAACGAATATCGTGTGGATGGCTTTCGCTATGATCGTGTTGAGGTAATCGATCATGACGGGGCGCCCTATGGCTGGATTTTTTGTCAGGATCTCGCGGCAACGCTCCTTGCAAATACCTCCAATGCCATGGATCTTGCCGAGTATTGGAATGTCAACCCCTACATCGTGAAGAGACCACCAGAAGGTGCGGGGTTTGATACGACCCTGACAGACGGACTTCGGATCGCTATTCGTAATGTCATAGCAAATGCAAGCGTGCCAGACGAGCGACCGCTCGACATGACGGTGCTTGCGCGTAACCTCTGGCCGGACGGGTTTTATGAACACTGGCACTTTGTACAGGGGCCAGAGAACCATGATATTGTTTATAAAGGACGGGAACTGCGCATCAGCAATTTGGGCGATCCTTCAAACGCGCGTTCATGGTTTGCCCGAAGTCGTGCGCGTGTCGCTACTGGGTTGAGCCTGACTGCACCTGGTATCCCCATGCTCTTCATGGGACAGGAGTTCCTCGAAGATAAGCAGTGGTCCGACAATTTCGTTGATGACCAGAACTTGCTGCTATACTGGGCCGGACTTGAGCAAGGAGACAAGGACATGATTGACCATCTCCGCTTTACAAGGGAGTTGATCCATTTGCGTAATAGCCGCCCAGGCCTAAAAGGTCAAGGATTTCGCATAGTGCATACGCATGATCAAAATCGAGTATTGGTCTTTCACCGGTGGGTGGAGGGCGAAGGCCACGATGTGCTCATAGTCGTTCATCTAGGCAACGTTCATCGCTTTGGCTATCGTATTGGTTTTCCCGGAGGCGGAAATTGGCGCGAGGTCTTCAACAGTGATGTATACGATCATTGGGTAAATCCTCAAGTTGCCGGTAATGGTGGTCAGGTGTGGGCGGATACGCAGCCGCTGCACGAGTTCAATTTTTCCGCATCGCTCGTGCTACCAGCAAATAGCCTCTTAGTTTTTGCGAGATAATCGCTATAGGGCTCTATATGGTTTTATATTTGTGTAGCACTAACACCATTCATGATCTACCAAAAACGCTTGAAGGTAACAAAATTGGGATAGTGAGCATCCATTCCATTATCTCATGCAGAAATGCTACAGAAATTGGAATGCCCCAAGTCTTCTATTTAAGAATAACAGTCAAATTAAAGTAGTGATATTACACGCCCATTCTTTTTCGACGTTCTTGCTATTATGGTTAAAAATGCATGCAAATGTATTATTGTTTAAATATTAGTTATCACTTATTTTAGTTATATAAGGAAGTTTGACTCATCGTTTTTGCTGAGCTTTAATTTGCGGGCATTTATTTTAGTCAGTCAAGAACAAGGAGAAATAAATGGCAATTCAAGTTCTGGACCCTGATCCTGAGTATGTATTGAACCATTGCACTAAATATTTAGCGAGGGATAATACAGATCCACGACATAATTTCGGACAATTTGGCAGCGATGACACCAGGGCTAGAATCGCTGAATCATGGCGATTTCCTCTTATCGACACTTATAGCGATGGGACAAGTTCTAAATCTAATTATGCAGTTAATCAGGTAACTTTTGTCTATCAGAATCGGGATGTTGTTTCTCCTGTAAGCATTGGCGTAATTGGTACTTTTGCCACACTTTATGAACCCATTCCCCTTCGACCTATTCAGTTTTTAGGGGAAAATACTGGTTATTTTGCTTTGACCGTCATTGTACCGAAAGCTGAAGTCCATCTCTATAAATACTTGGTTAATAATCAATACATTATAGATCCGATTAACCCACAGCGGATTACTCTCGATAACAATAAGACCTGGTCACGATTTTTCACCCAATTCTGTACTCAGCCCCTCAGTTTTGAAGATTGGGAATATGCTATCTTGCAGCGGCTCGTGGCCCACATCTTGCCATTTCGTACTCGAGAAGGACAGAATTTCATCGATCGCTACTATAATATTCTTGATAAGCAAGACAAAGCTGCTCTTTTCCCGTCTGCTTACCGTCTTGATGAATCAGTGGGGGCAGCCAATTATATTGACTGTATTCTGGCACGAGAAGAAAACCATCATTTGATTGATTACAAAATCTGTATTAGTGAAATTAATCAAGTGTTGAGGCAACGGAATCCTTTTATCGACCCGCAGGACATATCAGTAGAAATGTATGCCCAGCTCTATGACGAGATGGCGGCAAATACTGTTCCAGGGTGGGATTACAGTAGGTATAGTAGACCACGCTACTTTTGGGAGCTTTTACGACGCCACACCTTTACAGGCGCTTTTTCCCATCCTAAATATGGTGGAAATATTGGAGCAGCAGGATGGGCATACCTTGCGGAACGGTATCTTGACACAGCGACAAGAACCACTTTATTCAACTGGCAACGTGCAATTGAATCCCCGTTAGGGATCAATAAGGACTATCACGGCTAAAAGTGACCACCACAGTTTGAACAGTCCGGCATTTGCGAGTAGGAGTTATTATGCAAACCAAATTTGATGTAATAATTATTGGTAGTGGAGCGGGAGGAGCACCAATAGCTCATACATTGGTCAAAGCAGGCAAATCAGTTCTAATTTTAGAAAAAGGCCCGCTATTTAAACCGCAATACCAAAATACAAATGGATTAAGTGACTTTAAACGCGATGAGTTAATCTCCGATGGAACGGAAAAGCGAGTCCAGGTTCCTGGAGTGGCTAACTATGGAGAAGGTTTTTACTCCAGTCACGTAGAGCCAGATATTAATGATGAGCCTCATGTCTACCGTGGGGCAGACGGACAAGATCGCGCAACAATTGAAGGCTATACCGCTCAAGTTGTGGGAGGTGGCACCCAGCTATATGGGGGAGTATCTTTGCGTTTTACTCCCACTGATTTTCACTTGCAAAGCTTCAATGCGGGTCGTACTGATCTCAAAAATGATCCTGATGAGGATGTACAGCGAGAGGCAAGAGACTGGCCAATTAGCTATGATGAGCTTGAGCCCTATTATACTCGGGCCGAAGAATTAATTGGTTTCAACGGAACGGTTGATAATCAGCTTAAACGCTTTAGCAAGGACAACTACCAGCCTCCCCTGGAACCGAACCCTATAAGTCGTTACGCCAAAGCTGGAATGGAGCAGTTAGGGCGAGAGCTTAACCCTATAGATCCCCTATTACCTTACCGTACTCCTCTGGCAGTGATCACTCGCGATCACCCACCAAGTGGGCGAAAAGTTCCTACCGATCCAGAAACCTTAAAAACCAGCTACGTTAATCGCTACGGCTGTCCCCTTGGTGCTAAATCGAATACTTGGGTAGCTCTTTTGAGTCCAATCTCCGACCAACCCAATTTCGAGATTCGTGCAAACTGCATTGTCACTCATCTAGAATGTGACGGTGCCAGGATAAATCGTGTGATGTATCGGGATCCATCAGGAAGGCAACTATCTGTCGAAGGTAACCTGGTAGTGGTGGCTTGTTCTGCAATTGAATCGATTCGATTGCTAAAGCTATCTGCAAGGCTTAATAGCGAATTTGATCAACGCATCAACCAAAATGATCTGTTGGGAAGATATTTTTTAACCCATTGTTTTGGAGGCGCCAGCGCTCTCATGCCAACCCGGAATGACAAGTCAATGGCCTTAGACGCCGACTGGGCAACAGATTGCTGTGCCACAGAAGATTTTTTGAAAAACAATGGTTTATGGGCTGGAGGTGCAATTTATAACAATACATCTGACCAGGCTTTGCCTCTTTCCATAGGACGCAATCATGGAAGTCAGGATCTTGATACGCTCTGGAAAGGCTTTATTGACGATACTCGTTTGGCAGGCCAAGGTTTAGCAGATTTCTTAGATGAAAACATAGGAAGAGGGCTATCTGTAAGTTTTATGGCGAACCAGGTGCCTCAAAGAAACAACCGAATTGAGCTGCATCCAACCATTTCAGATAAGTGGAACCGGCCAGTAGCTTATATCATCAAGACATGGCACAGTCATGATCAGTATTTGATGGATACTTTGGCCGGGATGTGCGGAAAGATTCTCAAATATGGTGGAGAAGATAATACCGGAGAATTTCAATTTCTGTTTGAAGGTCAAGGTGGTATTTTTAATGCTGAGAACGCCCTGGCACGCATTGCCAACCATATTCTAGGTGGAGCACGATTCGGGACTGACCCCCGTGATTCGGTCTTGGATATTCATTGTCGTGCCTGGAATTTTGACAATCTATACGTTACGGATGGGGCATTTATGCCTACCTCAGGTGGCGCGAACCCAACCTTAACGATTCAGGCTAATTCCTTTCGTGTTGCTGACGAATTGCTTAAGAGGTTGTAAAAACTATGGATCCCGCTTTTAATACCATTCAGACAAATCCCTGGAATGAAATATTTAAAGTCGTTTTTTTTCCTGACCGCATTTATCACGCCCAATACTTAAATGCCACTCGTAGCGATCGCTACCGATATAATGTCCAGGAAGTTCGCAGCTACTTCGATATTAATGTTATTAAGGGAGAAGTCTACTTAGACGGCCAGTTTCTCAGCAACTTTCTGCGAATAGAGTACAGAGCCAGCCGCTTAGTTGAACAAGCCCGTGAAAAGCGGCGCTTCCTCAAGGACCAGCTCATTGCTTGGGTCAAAATCATGCCAGACGATATGACAAAAATGGCTGAGTCGAGGGTTAAACTCCACTACTGTCCCTGGGTAGATGCGTTTCAAGTAGAGATCTGGGAAACATTAGAGCCCCCGGGCAATTCTTTTCATGATTTCCAAGTGTTGGATCAGATGGGCCGAGATTGCCCGATTACACGAGTACGGGCTTTTAATCCAGCTTTGCAGGAGATCAAATCTTTAAGGCAACTAGAGCTAGCATTTCGTGAAAATGACCGCGATCTGCCCACAGGGTACGCTATTAATGACAATGATACAGTATGGGATAACGGATATTTGAGATCCCACCAGGAACCTCGCACATCTAGCCCGAGTTCTCCCAATAATACTATCCTGGATCAGAATTATCTCATCAACTTCCAACGGGGTTGGTACTTACAAACACCCGATATTCAACCTGTGCGTTATCGAAATGCAATGATGGATTCTGACAATCAAGAATTGGAAGATGACAATATTATTGAGATGCGTTGGGTAGTTCAGCGTGAGTTGGGTGGGTCAATGATATTCTTCCACGAAGTCACCATACCGCCCGGTAAGGTTGAAGGTAATCACCAGCACATTGGCACTGAAGAGCTGTATTACATCACCGAAGGTGAGGGGATAGCTTATCTACGGGTTGGGGACGATCCGGCTACTGATTCATTTCCCACGGTGGAGCGGCAGGTGATGGGCTTGGGCTTCAGAGATTTCAAAGAACTTCCTGTTAAACCAGGTAGTGTCATCTACACGAAGAGTGGAGGAATGCACGGCATCCGCAATAATGGCACTATACCGCTCAAGTTTGTAGCTTTTCTATACCACACGGTCTAAAAGGGAAAATATTTTCTATGTTTATTGTTCACTCGGATATTATCGTTGAGGTGCCATCCGGCACAACTCCCAATTATGACCAAAGCAATCCGCTGCTGAAATTGATGAATTTAATGGAGCGATCGCAGCTGGCTGCAGAGCGTGAATTTTATCTATCTGAACATCTACAGTATCTGTTCCCCTATCACTCACTCACTTTCTATGGTCCCCAAGGAGGGGACGCAGGTATCCTTGAACCATCGCTGCAAGATAATAAGACCGACTTCCAGAAGCAGAACGTCAAAGAGTTTGTGAGTACTGACACAGTGCTCATCAGAGGCCTGGTAACTATTGGAAACTGGACAGGCCCATTCCTGCGTGTTTCCTATCGCGGGGGACCTGATTCTCATTTATCGACTTCAACCAATAATCAATTAGGTGAAAAAATCAAACTCTGGATTAAAGTTGCTAACATAGGGCCTATCATTGTCCCAGTGCCATACAATCCACGCAGCGATCGTTATGAAGTTGAATTTTGGGGTTATCCTGATAGCGATCTAACCACACTGCTGGATACTAAAGGATTAGAAGCACTACAACGAGGAGAATTGATCGTCCAAAACGCTCTTGTGCAAGGAAATATGCATGACTTTAACCGGGAAAAATTGAATGATCTCTACATGATAAATGTTGCACCCAGCAATTCCATGCACCCAATTTTACCACTACATATAGAGCTAGCTTGGGCAGATTTTTACGAACAAAAGTGGGACTCACAAAACGGAGCTAACTACCACTATGAATTTAACATGATTTTGCGAGGTTGGGACAACTTCCTGGGAACTGGAATTAGCCCTAATCCTCATGGAGGAGTTGGCTTTCTGGAATACCGAAATTTGATGTCTAATTATGGCTATTATTCAGGTCGAAATGAATTAGGACGTCAGTTAAATTCCTGGAACTTCAATGCGTTTGGTACTAAAAATCATAACAACAACTTTGAACCATTCTTTGCTGTTGATTACATGGATTTACATCTCTTAAAAGCAAGGTGTGGCATTGGTCTGCACCGCCATCGAGATAATCAGGAAATGTTTTTGATGATGGAAGGCCAAGGGTTTATGGTAATCGGGGATTGGTTAAAAATGCCCCAACGAGAGCGATGTTTTGAAATTCGTACTTTGAGATCGGGACATTTTGCTATGTTGAAAGGTGGCAATCTCCATGCTCTGATTAATGCTACGGATGAAGATATTTCTCTATTCATGTGTGGTGGCTACGATTAGCCTTTATTGTGTTCCATATAACGTGAGTTTGACATAAGGATCACAACACTGCAGTTAGAAAAGTCTGTGCCTAATATTAAGGTAAGATTGCTTCTCTCGGAAAGTATAAGCCACTAACTCCACTATCAGATGAACAAAGGAGTTAAATGGGCTGCGATGACGGAAATAGCCAATTTACCAGATATTTTTCAATTGGTTATGGCAGTATTAATGATTATTTTGATTATAAAGTAACAATTTATCATCCTTAATAATGACCACTTCGCGGGGAATCAGTATGAACCTATCCAAGCATGCTGTAGGAATTTTATTGATATTTTTGTTGAGTAATGAGTTAAGTGCTCAAGATAATATTCCAGCACAATCTTATGAATGGAGAACAGCGGCATCTACACCTCTTGGAGCTGAGGAGGTGATAGGCGTTTCCACTAAAGATAAATTTTACATGTTCGGTGGATTAGGGCTCAATTGGGAGCCGCTTGGTATGGTGATGGAATATGATTCGAAAACCGATAAATGGACACGTAAAAATGACATGCCCGTTAAATTGCATCATATGGCGTTGACTTCCGTAGAAGGTAAAATTTATATGTTCGGTGGGTTTTCAATGCCCAAAGAAGGTCAAGCAATGTGGGTACCGGTTACGGATAGCTGGATGTATGATCCGGAAACCGGGAATTGGAAAATTTTAGCTCCGCTCCCTTCAGAACGAGGATCTGCGAATGCCGTGCATATTAATGGGAAAATTCATTTAATTGGAGGCGCGAGTTTTCCGGAAGGGTTTAGTAAAAACCAATGGATACATCCTTCCAGATTAATAGCGTTAGGGAAGCATGAAGTGTATGACATCGCAACAAACACATGGGCTAATGCAACAGACATGCCAACGCCTCGCAATCATGCAGCTGCAGGCATGATCAATAATAAAATATATGTAGCTGGAGGTAGAGCTGGTTCTGCCTTCATTTCATATTCACAGAATTTAGATTTAGTCGAAGAGTACGATCCGAGTACTGATCGCTGGGATTTAAAGGCCTCGATGCCTACGCCACGTAGTGCTACAGCATGGGATGTATATGATGGCCGTCTTTATGTTGCGGGTGGTGAAATTCGACATCAAGATATTTGGGGAACCTATACTACAGTTGAAGCTTTTGATCCTAAAAGTAATACATGGATTAGATTAGCTCCAATGCCAATGCCACGTCATGGGTTGGCGGGAGGTTTCATTGAGAATAAATTTCATTTAGTTAGTGGTTCAGTACAGTCGGGCACTAATGAACCAGGTCTAGTCACTGATACAGATCGGCATGATGTTTTACATGTCATTACCAAATAAGTTGGCGTTTATTATTTAACGCGAGTTCGACATAAGAATCACCAGGCTATTCCTTTAGCTGCTTTTCTTATCCCGAACTCACGCTATTTACTCCAGGTGGACAGAGGTAATCTGGAGGCGGCTCTTTTCTAATTTTCCTTCAGGATGGACCGGCAGCATCCGAAATAGCACAAAATGCTGCTCTGCTGTTTCACGGACGGGTAATGGAATGGACAAACGAACCTCTCCCGTTTGACCCTGACGGGCAGGAGGGTGGTGAGTGATCCATCCAAGGGTGTTCTCGCTCATCCAGTCTTCCTGCTTCTGAGTTATTATTCTGTCGTCTGTGTTGAGTTTTATGGGAGAAAATATGATTTGGATCATGCTGTGCTCTTGCTCGGGGGCAGCAAGCACCTTATAGCGCACGACCAGGATAGTAGGTGTTTTTTTAGCTTCCATCGTCCCCTTGAGAGCCATCTGCACGATGCGGTCCTTGTCCACGACCGCATCCGCATAACAACTTTGGCATAAAAGCACCAGCAATACTGCGACCAGACTCCCGATGGCAACACGTCTCGATGGTTTCATGTTCATCCTATTATGGCAGTAGGTAAGTTCACAGCTTAAAATTCCGTTATAACCAGCAGTACGCTCAAGATAATAAGAAGTTATTGCTCCATCCAGCATCAATCAAGCCGTATAATTTCTAAATCTGTAACAGTAAAAGAGGCAGTATTCTTACTTTCAGCAGCTGCATTAACCGGCATCAGTTGCACCTTGATATCATCGATCAGCCTGCCTGCTCCAGCCTGTACCGTCAACGGCGCAGTAATATCTATCACCACACTGCTGCCATGCTCCATGCTTGTCATCTTTGCAGAGCCAAAAAAACCGAAACTTCCAGCATAATGGGGATCAGTTGCAGGCGTTTCTGGAGTCAGATAAGGGCAATTCACAAAAACATTCACTACCAGACCGTTATTCCCGCCTTGCGGCCAGCCGACATTTTTTAGAACAGCTATAACGCGCGTACCTTCTGTGGCCAGGAGCTTCTTGCCGGCAAGGGTAGTGCGAAACACGCGGCTGCTCTGGAGGTTTCTGAGCAAATTCGTGGTTTTAGCCGAAAGACTGGTTTCTTCGCCAACACTTGCGGTGATACTTGCTTTTTTCATTCCTAAGGACACAGATTTCGCGCTTTTTAACTGTTCCGCTAGCGTCGCTTGAAAGGCACTCGAAATTTCGGCGTTTTTCAACATCGCTTCAAAACGCTCTCTGCCAATCAAGTCATCATAGGTATACCCCAGTTTGGTAAAGTCTCGCACTTGCTGGGAAGTGAAGGTGATGGGATTACCGTTCTTGTCTACAAACATATCGCTGTAGGTTTCGTCGTTGTCCTGAGTAGTGTTATCCGCAGATTGCCATTTTGCCCACATGTAGTCCACCATGCAGTGGTGCATCCAGAAAATTGGATCGAGTGGAGATAAGCCATCACCAATGTGCCCGGGCAACCCTCTTGCCGGGAAACCAGCAATGACATGCCCATTGTTGTGTGGTTGCCTTTCCAGCATGTTGTTGAAGTTTACAAATGAAGATTGACGCAAAATGGTCTGCAAGTTTCTTTCCGTAAAGCTACCACTACGTACTGGATCACTTTGCAATCCTGTACCCTTTTGCAGAGCCCTAATTGGAAGGCTGTCGATTCGCCCCCAGTTAATCCCATTATATTCCCCCGGATCATTCCAGTGTGTGACATTAAGCAGTGGATTGTCGTAAAAGGGGTTGGGAATAATCCCATTCTTCTGGTTCCAATCCCAGTAATGCAAGGCAAAATTGCTGTCGCCAATCAGCTCTCCGCAGATTTCCTCAAACATCGCTATATATGGGCGGTGCCACGATACAAAGTTAAGGGTAGCATGCTGGCAATAATCTGCATGAATGGTTGCCTGACCCCACCAGCTACGCAGGTCGGTATCAGGCAATGCGTGCATGGCCTTTACCGCTTCGCCATATTTTTCAAAGAATGGATCATTGTCTGCAAGGGTCATCAAGTTTTTTCGAACCCGCAAGTTGGTTGGCTGACCCCATAATGTATTGCTCATTCCAAGTACCGCTGGGATGGCCAGGCAGGCTGCAGAAGTTTTAAGGAAGTTGCGTCTCGATACCATTTATTGCTCCCCTTTATTGGTAATATAACTATGAAGAGTACTATGCGAAAGAACTAACAAGACATCCAATTTGCTGCCTCATTGGTCAATACAACCAGGTTAGCGCAGCTATTATTATTTAATTAAAGCTGTTTTTCCAGTACTGCAATAGAGACAATGTGATTATTCAAATAAAACCAGATATTTGCTAAGCTCCTTCTCAAATTCTATTGGTAACCTATCCTCACCTATCCTTAATGGCTGTATAGATGTGATGGACATTATAGTAAAAATATATGCTTGTATATTAGTTTTGGCAGAATCTCTGGTTTAATATGCAATGCTTGTTCGTCATTGTCTCGTTTCAGGCTGCACCTGATCATTAATCGTCAGGAAATTGACGGGAATAAAAATCTCAGCAGGCAATATTGATGGCTGTTGTTTAATACCCTGTGTCGAGACCTGATGAGTATGAACTTATGACGTTGTTTATACATCCAATAATTTATGTAGGTGAGCATTTATAAACCGAGCGTCCTTTACTCTAAAAGTAACGAAGGATGTTTTTGTTCCGTCAATCTTCTAGGAGAGCATTGCTATGACACAGCTTAATAACCGTTTCTCCACTTTCTTTTTAATTGCTCTAATGACTTTTTTCTTGGGCTGCGCCTCAACGCCCAAACAAGAGGGAACTGGAGAATATTTAGATGATTCTGTCATTACCACAAAGGTTAAAACGGCAATTTTCCAGGAACCTACACTAAAATCCACTGAAATCAGCGTTGAAACCTTTAAGGGTGTCGTTCAACTGAGTGGTTTCGTCAGTTCCGAAGCCGACATTGACAAAGCGACCGAAGTTACGCGTAGTGTCGAAGGCGTGAAATCTGTTAAGAATGCTCTACAAGTCAAGGGACGATAGATCGCTACATGGTTTAGTTGTAACCTATTTATTCCGGCACTAGACTAACAGAAGTGATCTGTTAGTCTAGTCATATTTACAAACATTGCCGCATGACTATCCGTTAGGAGTAGAATCCTACTCTTTCCGATAATATGCACCTACTCATTCATCGAGAAATTCTCCAGCAATAGTGAATTTTGGTATCACGAGCGAAATCCAAAGGGATCATCTCTGCGCTGATATCTTCAATGGCCAAATCCATCATCGCTTCTTTATCCATTTTGAAGCGACGGAAGTTGGTTGAGAAATACAATACTCCACCCGGCGCCAACAACGCCGTAGCATTGCGGATCAATTGTACATGATCACTCTGGATATCGAAGGCTTTACCCATTTTCTTGGAATTGGAGAAAGTTGGGGGGTCAAGAAAAATCAGATCAAAGTGCTGCTTTTGTTTTGAATCAGCCTGTTTAGCCAACCACTCAAGACAATCAGCACGCACCAGCTTGTGATCACCACGGATGCCGTTGAGGTCGAAATTTCGTCTCGCCCAGTTCAGATAAGTTTGGGACATATCGACCGTGACACTAGCTGCCGCTCTACCGACCGCGGCATGTACCGTAACGCTCCCGGTATAGGCAAATAAATTTAAGAAACGCTTGCCGTTAGCCTGTTGTTGAATCAACATACGCATTGGCCGGTGATCGAGAAACAGGCCGGTGTCCAGATAGTCCTCAAAATTCACCCAGAATTTGCACCCGCTTTCTTCAACGATATAAAAGCGACCTGAATTGCCATATTTTTGGTACTGATCGGTGCCTTTCTGCTTGCGGCGAACTTTTAAAAATATTTGCTCAGCTGGAATTTCTAACACCTTCGCTACTTCTGCCATCGCTCCCGCGAGTCGCTGGTGGGCCTTGATAGGATCAATCGTTTTCGGTGGCTCGTATTCCTGAACATTGACCCAGGTTTGCTCACCTTGATAAAGGTCTATTGCTACCGAGTATTCCGGCAAATCAGCATCGTATAATCGGTAGCAATACACCTGATTCTGTTTGGCCCATCTCGTTAGTTTCTTCAGATTTTTGCGTAAACGATTGGCAAACATCTCCGCCTGACTGTCGGACTGACTGGTTTGGACAGATCGGTCGGTTTGCTTGACGCGCTCTTGTTGCGTCTTAGCTTGAGTTTCAAAGAAAGCTTTTTTCAGATGATGATTCATTATACTATCTTACAAAAAAGAGATTCAGGGTGAGCGATTTCTTCTCTAAAATAGGGAGTATTATTTTGCCAAAGTATGAAATTGTTCTGCTAAAAAACTAACTTATTGTTGCTTTCTATTATCACTAGAACTTTGCAGCATCAGGCGCATTAGCTTGATACCAGCAAAATGAAGTTTGGTTGAAATATCCAGTACCACTTCAACTACATCAGTGTAACAAAACTGAACTACCCGAACGTTCAGCTTGTCACACTTACCCACACAGTTCAGTAGGCATAGCATTACGGTAATACCATGCAAGAAGTTCTTGGGTTGCAATACTATTTAGTCACAAGGTGTGCTGGAACAGGTTAACATTGATTTATTTAAAACTTTTGAATTAAGAAAAAAAGCCAAGTCAAACTTAGTCGAGCAGGGGGCCTATATTGTCTCTATTTATTTATCGGTATGTTGGATTAATGTTATCTCTCTTCATCACTATTGAGCTAGCCATGTCCTATAATTCAATATAACCATAAGCAGTTACTCAATTTTATTTAAAGCAGGATTAGTATTTCTAATATTTAGCACATGAAATTCTCTAGTTGGCTTCTAAAATAATATTGACATTATGAAATAATCCACAATTTGTTAAATAATACTCATCACTTCAATTAAATTCGCCTCAGCATATAATATAATTATAATTAATTCATTAAAATCATATATTTAAATCTTAATCCAATGAGTAAATATTATTAAGGATAACCATCCTGGTATCAATATTTACAAATTACTCACAAACTTATCCACAAAAAACATAAACAGATATTTATCTGATTAAGTGATATCGTAAATTAGTAACTTTACAGATTTAAATAGCATTGCAAAGGAATCATTAAAATGAACAACTACGTACAGCGTTTTCTATTAGAGAATCTGGATATACGGGGTGCAGTGGTGCATCTTGATAGCGTATGGCAGCAAATGCTGCAAGATCGGAATTATCCGGCATCCGTCGTCCAGCTACTTGGAGATATGAGCGCTACTACGCTTTTACTGAGTAGTAATCTCAAGCAACTTGGACGCCTAACCGTGCAGCTAAAAGGTGATGGTCCGGTTCCTATGTTAGTTATCGACTGCGATGAAAGTCTTCATTTGCGCGGGATGGCTAAACATGTACCTCAGGTAGGAATGTTACCAGTACCTGATTTACTGGGGCATGGTCAGCTAGTGCTGACCTTGGACATGTTGTCCATGCGCGAGGCTTACCAGAGCATTGTGCCGCTTGATGGTGACACGATTGCCGAAGTCTTTGAGCACTATTTCAAGCAGTCTGAACAGCTTCCTTCACGTTTGTTCCTGACGACATCAGATAATGCCATCTTCGGCATCCTGCTGCAGAAGCTTCCCACCGCCGATCAACAGGATCCAGATGGATGGACTCGTATAGAAGCACTTGCCGCAACGGTGCAAGACCAGCCTATGTTCAGATTAACTGCTGAAGAAATTCTTACTCGCTTGTTTACGGAAGAAGCCATCCGCATTTTTGAAGCTCAGAAGGTCAGCTACGGCTGTCACGAAGATCCAGCCAAAATCTATAATATGCTGCAGTCTTTAGGCCGTTCAGAAGTTAATGCTATTTTGCAGGAATGTGGCGAAGTTGTCGTACATGACGACATCTGCAATCGCGAATACCGTTTTGACGCGCTAGCTATAGACGCCATCTTTCGTGAAGCCGGGCCGACAATACATTGAGAGATCATGTTCTGCGAATATGCTATGAACGGCATGAGTTACACTGCTGGTATAGTCTAAAAAAACCATTTAAAAACTATCTACCTTGCAGTTGTGGTGTTAAGAACAGACACAAAATTAATTATTTATCAGATATAAACTCAAACTACATTCATCCCACCTGTTGTTAAACTCTGATAGTTAATTCAGAATTTTCCATTAGAAAATTCTTTTAACTAGCAGGAGATACTGAAATATCGCTTTAACCAATATATGGTAATCTTTATTTTAGATATTCATAAATTTCAGGAATGCTAAGCAATATGGATTTTCCTCCTTTGGCTTCACAAACAATGACTAATAAGCACGCTTTGCTCGGTAAGCACCCCTTAGGTCTTCCGGAATACTCAGAACGACACGATCTTCATGCTGAGCTTAATGCGGATGTTTATGAGTTGGTGAGTATTCCTGCCCAACTATCTCATTTGGTACTTTTGTCTGATCGGCAATGGGTCGATCAGGAGCGCCAATTATTGGTTCAACTTTGTCATCGTTACGATATTTTTCCACCTAATGCTCACTTTGATCAGTTCAGTACCGACTTTGGAGATTTTCGTCTACGTTGGGAACGCCATACCGAATATTCTACCTATACAGTTTATTGTAAAGGTCCGTTCGATATTCCTTTTGCTAGACCAGCCATTACCTCTGTACCACCAGATTGGTTAGCCAGCCTGCCCGGTGAAGTGTTGGTTGCGACGCATATTGCACTGGATGATCGATCTCGTCCTAGCCGTAGTCTAAGTGAGCTAGCTAGTCTATTTGCATCCAATACCGTGATTGGTTCCAAAGTATCAGGAGGCAGCGCCAGTGTTTGGAGCGACAATCAAATTCATGCAGATGGTTTTAGCCGAATCTTGATTCATGATGATAATCTCCGGAGCCGTCAGGTTGGAAGGCTGGTGCAACGTTTGCTGGAAATTGAGACGTATCGTATGCTCACCATACTGCCATTGACACTCATGCGTAGGATAGTTCCTCAGTTGGAGCGTTACGATGACCGCTTATCAGAGCTGATTACTAGTAATGATTTGCCCGGAATTGAAGATGAGCAGCGTCTCTTAGGGGAATTGACAAGATTAACCTCCGAAATCGAGAAAATCTCTGCCCAGACTAGCCATCGATTTGGTGCATCACAGACGTATTACGCTATCATGCAGCAGCGTATCGCTGAATTGAGAGAAGAGCGTATCGAAGGGTTGCAGATGCTTTATGAGTTTAGAAAACAGCGTGTGACTTCGGCAATGGGAACTTTCGATATCGTTCGCTCACATTTGGAGACGCTTTCTCTACGGGTAACACGCGCTTCATCCATGCTGCGTACACGCGTCGATATTTCCACGGAATCACAAATCCGTGATTTATTGAAATCTATGGATAATCGTGCACGTTTACAATTGCGGCTGCAGGAGACTGTAGAAGGATTATCAGTGGTCGTACTGAGTTACTATTTGCTTGGTATAGTAGGCTATGGGCTTAAGGCAGCGAAAGCTGCAGGATATGCTATTAATGTGGAATTAATCACTGGTATTGCAATTCCAGTAATACTCACGATCGTTTATTTCGGAGTAAGGCGTCTGCGCCGACGGGTGAAAAATAAATAATCCTGGATTTCTGAGTTGGAGGGGAGGGCGTGTATATTTTTATTCCATGTGCATGGCATCGCGCAATGACGTCGGATAGTTGTTTCATTGCTAGAAATTGGAATGTGGTTAAATCACCTATTAAGTTAACTGGGCTGCGATGGCGGGAATGCTCGATTTGCGAGATATTCTTCAATGGATCATTGACGGTCTCAGTAATCGAGCGTTTACGTAACAACAGCTTGTCAAACAGTGGCAACAGCTTGTTTTTCATGTTCTTGCGTACCTTGGTGACGAGCTGCACGCCTTGCTCCCGAAGTTGCTCAAAGAGTGACTGCGAGATATAACCCCGGTCACCAAAGAGTTTGCCAAATAAGGAGCGCGTCAACTCTGGTACCGGGTCACGGTCATCCACATTGCCCGCCGTGATTTTGACTCCCAGCAATTCCCCTTGGTCATTAATGACCAGGTGCAACTTGAACCCATAAAACCAACCCACACTGGTCTTTCCCCGAGCAGCAAACTCTGCCATTACTTTATGTGACCCAATGCGGCGATTGTGGCATACGCTAATTTTGGTCGAATCGATGAAGCTGATTCCACTGCATTGCCCAAAGCGGCTGGTCAGAAAGCAGCACAAAGGTACCAGGCTACCTTGCAATAGCTCAACAAAGCGTTTATAGCTCACCAACCCTGGAAAATAACCCCGCTGATACCTCAACACGTAATTCAGGTAATAGGGCTTAAATGTCCGGTAGACGGACAGATGAAACCCGACCATGATGGTCATGATTTCGCTTAGACACAGCGCTCCTTGCCGCCGACGCTGTTTCAGCGATGACTCTAATAAGTGCTGCTCCCATTGCGGCTCAAACTCTTTACAAAATTCGTCACTCTCACAAAAAATCGTTGTAGTATCCATGGAAATCTGACTCCTCTCATGATGAAATTCTTTTGCAAAACCATTTCATCATAAGGAATTCAGGTTTCTTTTACAGCTTTTCTTATGTCGAACTCACGTTAATTTAAAGTGTATTTAATTTTTTAGTAGATACAATTGAAATGATCTAAAACGTATTCTTTTTTATGTGAACATACTTAAACTTAGTTTGATTTTCTCTAGTCTGGCTTAATTGTGATTCTGCGAGTTCCAAGGAAAAATACTTCTAGTCCTGTATGTAAAAAGAAAGCTTGTAATTCTAGAGCCCAGCCACCGGTATTTGTTAATGTAAATAATTGACTGTGATGAGCAAGCATTATGGCAAACATCATGTTACCAATAATGAGTAAACCGCCAAATCGTGCTAGGTTCCTCAAATAATCATGAGCGGCGCAATTAATTCTCTTATATAGACCCCGTAAGCCAGAGCTTGAGGCAGTTAAAAGCTTTCAAGTCGTTTGCTAATAAATTCGAGCGAACTTGGGTTTAATATTTATGGATGGTCTCAAATAAACCTACTGGGATGGGCTACAAGCGATTATTTGATGTGCCTAGGGTTTTTATATGTACTTGGAATGAATGTAATGCGCGGAGAATGAATTATAGAGGGTATTAATTCGTTGTTTTCACTAAATCCGAAACGCAGGTAATTTGATACAGCTCACTGTGCGATGGTGTCTAGTGGGTTGGTTAATCGCGAAGTTGGCTCAAACCATACCGAAATTTCGGCACCTTCTCAAGCAATGGCAGTAGAAATACTGAACGTTTTCCGTGAGTCAGTGATACCCGCAAAAAAAGTGCTCAATCAAGGCTTGAAAGTAATTATTCAAGGTTGATGTTGGTGAAATAAATCTATCTTGCCCCGGATCTTCCTTTCATAAATTAGAAGAAAAATTTAACTACCTACTATTTATTCTTGCGTATATCATCTGTCAGAGATTGTGATGCAGGATCTGAGGCGTCGATGTCTGAAGGTATTCCTCGGTGATCAGTATCTTTTAATCCTTCCTTAGTATCATCGTATGCTTGCTTGATAACTTCTCGTGATTGCTCATTCCCGGCGCCCATTGTGCCAGCCGCAGCTGGAGTTTGATCACGTTCATGCGGTAGCATCATGTCGGATTCAGTTTTATCGTTTTCAGGGGCTGGATTAGAAAGATCTATCTTTTCTTCTTTAGTACCAGTTTCATCACTTTTTGAGGGAAGATTGGAAGAAGTTTTAGTCGGGGTTATCATATTTACCTATTAAATTCGTGCTAAAAAAATATAATAGCACTTTTAAAAATTTATTACTCTGTCACATCGTACTTACTTCAGGGCAATCGCGCTTAAAAGTGCTTGAAAATAGAATTTACATAAGGTAATAACACTTTCATTTTGATTTTAGATGATAGCAAAGCCAACACCTTCCATTATCCATCACTTTTCGAGCATTCAAGATCCTCGAGTAAACAGACAAAAGAAACATCCGCTACAAGCTATTTTCTTTATCAGTATCTGCGCTACGGTTTGTGGTGCAGATGTAGGTTGCCATTGAACAATTTGGCTTGGCAAAAGAGGCATGGTTTACCGAGTTGCTGGGCTTGGAGCATGGCAACCCTTCGCACGATACCTTCGGGGAAGTTTACGCCGCCATTGATACCGAGCAGTTCAGCGTTTGTTTTTCCCGTTGGGTTAGCTGACCTGGCCAGCCTCACCGAAGGCGAAGTGATTGCGATAGATGGCAAGTGTTTAAGACGTAGCCTTGACCAGGCTTCAAAAAAAGCCGCCATCCACATGGTCAGCGCTTGGGCTCAGCACAACAATCTGGTATTAGGCCAGGTTAAAGTCGATGACAAATCAAATGAAATCACTGCCATTCCCAAATTGCTTTCAAGGCTTGATATCGCAGGGGCAGTGATTACGATCGACGCCATGGGCTGCCAGAAGAAAATTGCCGAACAGATTAAACAGCAAGGCGGTGACTATGTGTTTAGCCTGAAAGGCAATCAGGGCAATCTACACGACGATGTGAAAACATTTTTCACGTCATCTTTATCGCCGGCAGTCACCTCGGTTAGCTATGAAGGTGAGCATGGTCGAATTGAAACCCGCTCAATTCGAGCAACAGCCGATATAGCCTGGCTCCAGGAACGGCATGACTGGAAAAGCTTACGAAGCATTATTGCCATTACCGCCACAAGAGAAACCGATAACAAAGTGACCGAGGAAATACGCTATTTCATCAGTAGCCTTGATGCGAATGATCCGGAGCGATTAGAGCGTGTGGTGCGGGCGCATTGGGCGATAGAGAACAATTTGCACTGGGTGCTTGATATCGCCTTTGATAAAGACAGCAATCGGACTCGCAAGGGGCATAGTGCTGCGAATCTGGCTGTGATCCGGCATATCGCCCTGAATCTGATCAAGGCCGAAAAAACATCCAGGGTTGGCATCAAGACCAAGCGTTTAAAAGCCGGATGGGATAATGAGCCGACATTCCGCACCCTTTTCATAACTCACTGATAATTCTTCATTAATTTTTCCAAAAAAATGGGTATGAAAAAATATCTCAAGAAAATTCAGATAATTGCGAACGGGGGTGCGGAATGTCGGATGAGTATTTACTCCGGGTGATTGGGATAATTTAAGCGCGATTGCCCTGATGTCGAACTCACGTTATTTACAAAGCAACGCCATCCTCACCAGAACGAGTCATCAATTAATGAATCCAGGAAATTAAAGCGTTTTATATTTGCCCCCTCACTCCTGTAGCTGCTTTATTGGTATTTATCTTAATAGCAGGCGGATGACGAAGAGTAGGAAATGCCTAGAAAATTTGAATAATCAAAGACACAAAGTAAGCGTTATCTTATATTTACTTCAAATATGGTAACGCTTACTTTGACAAATTTGGAGTTACATTAGAATAAGACTAATATTGTATTAGGAAGGTACAATCTCTGTTTCGACCTCAGTAACCGCTTTCATGCTTAAACGGAGCCGACCTTTTTCATCAGCCTCCAAGACTTTTACTCGCACAGTTTGTCCTTCTTTAAGATGAGTAGCTACGTCTTCAACACGCTCATGAGCAATTTGAGAAATATGCAGCAAGCCGTCTTTTCCAGGCAATATACTCACAATTGCGCCAAAATCGAGCAATTTTAATACTACGCCTGTATATATCTTACCTACTTCTACTTCTGCTGTAATATCCTCGATACGTTTCTTTGCAAGCTCCCCGCCCTCACTATTAATGCAGGCAACCGTAACTGTGCCGTCATCACTGATATCTATGGTCGTATTAGTTTCTTCAGTGAGTGCACGGATGACGGCGCCCCCTTTACCGATCACATCACGAATTTTCTCCGGATTAATCTTAAATTTGATAATGCGCGGAGCGTGAGTCGAAATGTTTTCCCGGGTAGCGGGAAGAGCGTTCTTCATGATATCCAGGATATGCAAGCGGCCTTCTTTCGCCTGTAGTAAGGCTACCTGCATAATCTCTTTGGTAATCCCTTGAATTTTTATATCCATTTGCAGTGCAGTAATACCTTTCTCAGTACCTGCCACTTTGAAATCCATATCGCCCAAGTGATCTTCATCACCAAGAATATCGGTAAGCACAGCAAAGCGGTTCCCTTCTTTAATCAGCCCCATGGCAATACCTGCCACATGCGCTTTCAAGGGAACGCCTGCATCCATCAATGCAAGACAACCAGCACAAACCGAAGCCATAGAGCTGGAACCATTGGATTCCATCACTTCCGAAACGACTCTTAACGAATAACCAAATTCTTCAGGTGGAGGAAGCACTGCTTCCAATGCACGTTTTGCGAGACGACCATGGCCTATTTCGCGTCGCTTTGGCGTACCGACACGCCCAATTTCTCCTGTAGCAAAAGGAGGCATATTGTAATGAAGCATGAAGCGTTCGGTATAATCTCCCTGTAGGGTATCAAATTTCTGCTCATCGCGTGCTGTTCCTAATGTGGCCACGGCCAGCGCTTGTGTCTCACCTCGTGTAAATAATGCTGAGCCATGTGTTCGTGGAAGTACACCATGGCGTATCGAGATAGGGCGCACAGTTCTTGTGCCACGTCCATCTATACGCGCTTCTCCATCAAGAATCTGACTACGAACAATGCGGGCTTCGAGTTCAAAGCCGATTTCTCTGACGGACTGCTCATCAGGACCTTCTTCAGCGCCGACACCTAATTCTGTGTAGACGCGTTGCCAAACTTCTTTAATGGTTTCGTTTCTAATTTGCTTTTGTTTTAATTGAAAAGCATTTCGCAAATCTGCTTCTGCCAATTGTGAAATGCTTTCAATTAATACCGGATCATTTTCAGCTGGTTTCCAATCCCATGCAGTAACGCCAGCTTCATCAACAAATTCATTAATGACATTAATGACTGCTTGCATCTGCTCATGACCAAACATAACGGCGCCTAGCATGATCTCTTCAGATAATTCCATTGCTTCTGATTCAACCATTAAGACCGCTTGCTGTGTTCCAGCAACAACCAGGTTAAGCTGAGCTTCTTTTAATTCGGTGGTAGTTGGATTGAGTACGTATTCATTATTGATATAACCAACACGGGCGGCCCCAATAGGACCATCAAAGGGAATACCCGAAAGTACTAGCGCAGCGGAAGCACCAATCATTGCTGCGATATCAGCATCCACTTCAACTTCAGCTGATAAAACGGTTGCAACCACTTGCACTTCATTATAAAAGCCAGCAGGAAATAATGGCCGAATAGGACGATCGATCAATCTTGAAGTAAGTGTTTCTTTCTCGGAAGGGCGCCCCTCACGTTTAAAGAAACTTCCGGGAATACGACCTGCAGCATAGAATCTTTCTTGATAATCAACGGTCAACGGAAAAAAATCTTGCCCAGGTTTGGTACTTTTATCTCCGACGACAGTCACCAATACGACTGTATCATCCAACGAAACTATCACTGAACCATGAGCTTGTCTCGCAATTTCTCCGGTTTCCAAAGTAAGTCTATGGCGACCGTAGGTAATACTCTTCTTTATTAGTTCCAATTAGCAATCCTTCTTTATTGATGTAATCATCCTTGTTTGATTGGCTATTTCCCTACTTGATAACTCATTTTTATTGTTTAATTAAACGATTACTTAAAATTTCTCTGACTTAGGGAAGAAAGCTAATAAATTAATTATTTGCGTAAACCAAGGCGCTCAATTAGCGCTAGATAACGATCGTTGCTCTTCTTTTTTAAATAATCCAGTAATTTACGTCGATGACTGACCATTTTAAGTAAGCCGCGGCGAGAATGATGATCCTTAACATGTGTTTTGAAATGATTGATCAAATCATTAATACGAGTAGTCAAAAGTGCCACCTGTACTTCAGGAGATCCCGTATCGCCTGCGGCTCTTTGATAATCACGCACCACCTGGGCTTTTTGCTCGGTTGTAACTGCCATATAATTAATTTTCTCCAGTTTTGTTAATTAACTCTATTTCAAGAACCCAGAATTTTACCTTTTAATAGATTATTTGTCCAAAACTTACAAAGCGTTGGGTGTTGTGATACAACTGGAGAGAATCTTAACCTTCTCGATAATTTGCATAAAATATTATTCTGATAGAATTCAAAGTAGTCAGCATTTAAAATCCATCAATATCCTAAATTTTACCTATTTTCTGCTTAGTTTGCTTATCTTTGGTATAAAACATTAATATGCAGAAGCGTTATGATTCTCCCTTAAAAATTGTATATTCGGGAAAATCACAGAAAATGCTGTTCCCAAGCCTGGTGCACTGGCAACTTTAAGTTGTAGATTATTGTTAGCTGCGGCAATTTTGACGAGTGACAGGCCAATGCCGCTAGATGACTGATTATGCATCACCGCTCTTGGAGAATAAAAATACTCGTCAAAAATATTCGGTAAATCCTTTGCTTCAATGCCAATTCCATGATCAGTAATGGTTACGCTTGCTAAGTTATCTGACAGTTCAATGATAGAAGTAATATTAATTTCTGTATTGTCATAAGAATAAGTAATCGCATTGGCAATGATGTTTTCAAATAATATTTCTATCTGATCTGGAATACCAAAGGCAAAAAAATTTTGCATCGATAATTTTATTTTAATATTTCTGGCATTTGCTACTGGTTCTAATTTATCAATGCACTTATTAATCGTTGCTGAAATATCAACGTATCCCATTGCATTGGTATTTCTCCCAGCGGTTTTTAGTCTTTCAAGCCTGAGTACATCCAGGATTAAATTTGACATATTATGTCCACGTTTATCAATTCTGGTTAGCACATCTTCAATTTCACGCGACACCTCTCCACAATATCCCTCTTTGACCAGATTAATTTTGCTACGGATAGCATCAAGCGGTGCCTTAAGTTGATGCGTCACTAACATAGCGTACTGATCTTTTGCAATTTGGGCTTGATTGATTTGATCATAGGCATCCCGGAGATATTGCTCATGCTTTCGAACAACGAGTGTAAGGCGTGAGACAACATACCATACAATAAAAAATAAAGTATCGAGTGCAATCATCCATACTAGAACTCTACCTTTTTGTAAGCTTTCATTCGAAAAGCGTGGATCGATAAGAATTGATTGTGATACTTGATAGAACATTTCATTTTCAACGAGTAAAACAATCGTGTACATCGCGGAAACTATGATTGCAACAAATAAGCTTTCCAGCGCCGAGAAAAAGATGCATGCTAAGGCAATATGGAGGATATAGAAGAAGGGAGCAGGCGTTGCGGTACTGCCTACATAATGCACAACTATCGATAAACATAATAAATCAACAATGATCTGCAGCCAAATGTTGATTGAAGGTGAGTTGTATTTTAAAGGCTGGCAAAAATCCAATGCATAAATATACGCAAAATTGGCGGCACTCAAAATGACGGTAATCGCAAGCGGCCAAACTTGCTGTTCTCTGATTCCCAGTTGAGTAAGTTCCTCAGATGCTATCAGAGCTACGATCTGAAAAAGAATCAGTGCACCAATGACAGCCCATCGAAAAATGATGAACCAGCGAATATTATCTCTTAATATTTCATCACTTAGTTTTTGTTCACCTTCTTTTTTCCCGTCCAGGTTAAATTGCTGTTCTTGTGACTTATTTTCGAAATAAGGCAAAATCATATCACCGAGTGAAGTCATAAAAATTGCCTGCATTTTAGGGAAACGGTTGTGCAATTCTACATAGGTATTCAAGCCTGCATCCATTGATTCAACCATGACATCAAGAATAGCCAAATCAGGAATTACAGCAGGATCATTCAATGAGTTGAGAAAATCATTCGCTGTGTGATAGCTGTCGACCTCATAGCCGTGCTTTTTTAGGATTTGACGAACAGTATCTCGAATATCAGGATCATCATCAACGTGGGCAATTCTTTGTGTCATATCCATCTCCTTTATTCAATTAAAGAGCAGCTAATGTCAACAGATCCTTAAGTGATAAGATTCAACTTGAAAGTAGCTATTAATAGCATAGTTTCTATTAAGCTATTCACAGCTATTCACGAAAATACAAGTAATGACTTTTGGTTTCCCTCATTCTTCTTAAATTTACTATAAAAAAATACTACACCTTGCTGTTCTCAGTGCGCAAGAAATTTTGATGGGTATATTTGCGTAACAGGAAATTTATTATTTTTTGAAAAGACAGATTAGAATTAAATAATAAGATGTCATGAGTATTTAAAAGCTTTTACATGGGTGTTTGATAGCTTGTGCCTGGATGAGCTTCATGACTACTGTTCATTGGCAAATCATTGGCAAATTTCGCCTTCAACTTCTCTGTTTTAAAATCAGTGGTGATGCGAATCATGCTTAAGATACAAGCTGCAGCACACAAGAACTGATTAGATTGATCAATAACTGAACAAAAATGACACAGACTAATTCTCTTAAACAAGAAGATCGCAAAGAACCCTCTATTCTCCAAGCCATTATTTGTTTGCTTGGTGTGTTTTTAATGATCTCGCTGGGACTCTTTGTGCTGGAGATCCATATTCATACCATCATTTTCATATGCTTGCTATGGGTAGGTATCCATTCAGCTATGCTGGGCCATACTTTCACTGATATTCAGCATATGATGAATACGGGTATCAGTCACGCGCTGCCTGCTATTTACATTTTTATCCTGGTTGGAATGATCATCGCAAGTTTTATGCACAGTGGCACAATTGCCAGTCTTCTGTATTACGGACTGGAATTACTCAACCCTACAGTATTTCTTGCAATCGGATTAATTTTATGTAGTCTCATGTCACTGGCAACGGGCACTTCCTGGGGAACGGTAGGAACGATAGGGGTGGTACTCATCAGTATTGCAGAGGCGATCGGTATTCCGCTGGTTATCGTAGCGGGCATGATTGTGTCAGGCGCAACCTTTGGTGACAAATTATCACCTATGTCAGATACAACGAATCTCGCCGCCATCAGCGCTGGCACCAACCTCTATCGCCACATTTATGCCATGCTATATACTACCATCCCAGCCTTTATACTGACGCTTATCCTATTTATCTTTGTAGGGCTTCAATATGAAGACTATGCACTGCCTGCAGAGGAGATAACAGCGATTCAAACTGTGCTAACAAGCACATTCCAATTAAATCTATGGGTCACGTCGTTACCATTGTTGTGCATGTTGGGCATGAGTATCAAAAATTATTCTGCGGCAATAAGCATGTCATGCAGTATCGTATTGGCCATGGTGATTGCCATTTTTTATCAAGAAAGAAACTTCATCGAGGTATTAAACGCACTCTGGCTCAATCAGCCTGGTAGCACAGGCATAGACCATATCGATTCCTTGCTTGGTCGTGGGGGAATTTATAGCATGGCCTGGACCTTGTTGTTATCGATTATGGCGTTGGCGTTAGGCAGTATCTTGCACCACGCAAAATTTCTTTCCGTTATTCTTGAACATGTAATTTTACGTATTAAGCGTGTGCGCACGCTCATCGTCACGACGATAGTGTCTGGATTTATCAGCAATATAGGAATGGGGGAAGCGTATATTTCGATCATTCTGAATTGTCAATTATTTAAGGACGCTTATCATAAAGCCCAACTGGATAGTGCGATGCTTTCTCGCTCGGTAGAAGAAGGAGCGACGATGACAACAGCGTTGATTCCATGGACTACGGCAGGCGCTTTTTATGCAGCAACACTCGGTATTTCAGTATTAGAGTATGCTCCTTATGCTTTCTTGAATGTGCTTAATCCTATTGTTTCTGTGGTAATGGCGAGCCTGGGTATAGGATTACTGCAACGCCTGCGCGTTGACGCTTAATTGGCTGAATGCTATATTCCGTCCAGTTAGGAAAGAATCTACAAGGGATAGATGGGTATCCCTTGCTGAAAACAAATCAGGGAGGAGCAAAATGGAACCAACGAATCAGCTTTTCGTCAGCTTTGCACTCAAGGATGCTGAGCTTAGAGATAAGCTTATAGAGCAGATAAACAAAGAGAGTCCTGAAATCACATGTGTCTTCATGCCCGAAAAGAGATCATGGGAGAGCGCATGGAAAGAAGAATGCCGGGAAAAGGTTAGAGGGTGTAATGGGGCAATTGGTCTCATCACCCCCAATACCATTCGGGCTGATGGACAATTATGGGAACTGCGCTGTGCTTTTGAAGCCAAAATGAAGGTGATGCTGATTGGCGATGAGGAAGCCTGTGACATGCCAGCCAGGAAATTTCCTGATCTTTTGAGAGACGAAGATATCCTGCCATGGAACAACTCCAATATCGCCATGTTTCTCGGTAAATTACAACGATAGTCGTTTTATAATATTCTTCCTGATCTTACCTTTACCCGCTTGTAAGCTTTTCTAATATTTTCAAGTGCTGTCATAATATTGTGGCGGGGCGTGCCAATATTCATGCGCATGAAACCGCTGCCGTTTTTCCCAAATAAAGCGCCAGGACTTAATCCGACTTCAGCTTCATGCACAAAAAAATGCTTAAGCTGCTTATCGTTCATATTCAGGGCGCGGCAATCCAGCCAAAGTAAATAGGTTCCTTCAGGTTTAATTAATTGAATGTCTGGCAGATGTTCGGCCAGGTAGCCATCAACCTGATCGCGTGTATTTTTTAGATACAGCATCAATTCGTTCAGCCAGGTTGCTCCGCTCCGATAAGCCGTTTCAAATGCCACCATGCTGAAGGGATTAGCTGCACTGATATGCATCATGTCAAAAAAATGCGTGATAGCAGTACGATGTATTTTATTCGGTACGATCAAGGCAGACAGATGAAGTCCTGGAATATTGAAAGTCTTGCTTGGTGCTATAGCCGTAATGATATTTTCTGGATTTTCAGTCAGACTTGCGAGGGGGCGATGCGGGTTTTCTGGATAAACCAGATCAGCATGAATTTCATCCGAAATAATCACCCAGTTATGTCTGCCAGCCATTTCAATAAGCTGCGTTAACTCAGATTTGCTCCACACTCTTCCCACAGGATTGTGGGGAGAGCAGAATAGCAGCATGCGCGCATTAGTACCGATCTGCTCCAGTTGGTCGAAATCGATCGTGTATCGACCCTTTGCCAGATGCAAAGGATTGAGTATCAATTGTCTGTCTGTCTTGGTGACTGCCGAAAAAAAGGGAAAATACACCGGTGGCTGTATGATGACTTGCTCACCTGTTTGAGTGAGTGCCATAGTCGTCGTCGTTATCGAGGGCACTACGCCAGGGCTGAGAATAATCCACTCACGTTCTACCTTCCACTGATAGCGCAGCCATAACCAGTCGATGAGCGACTGGTAGAGGCTCTCCGGGATAAGCGTATAACCGTAGATAGGATGGGTAGCCCGTCCAATCA
This sequence comes from Nitrosomonas communis, assembly GCF_001007935.1. Classification (NCBI taxonomy): domain Bacteria; kingdom Pseudomonadati; phylum Pseudomonadota; class Betaproteobacteria; order Nitrosomonadales; family Nitrosomonadaceae; genus Nitrosomonas; species Nitrosomonas communis. The sequence continues at coordinate 2,528,596 of NZ_CP011451.1, read as the reverse complement.
GAGCATGCGTGATTTCGGCAGGGGCAGCGAAATCCATATCGGCCACCCACAACGGCATCACATTGGCATTGCCGAAGGTACTCAGACGCCCATCAAACTTGGTGCTATTCGTTCCGATCCGTTTGATATCGCGGTCGAATAAATCACTCACGCGATTTTCTCCCAGATCGTTACCTCTGATAATGTATGCTGAAATTTACGTTTAGTTTCACGGATGACGAAGGGAACTTCCTGTGGACCTTGAATCAGTCTGAAATGACTGCCCAGTATTTCTTTCAAACCATCCAATGTAGTGAAGCTTTCCCCATCCCGCTTAAATCCACCGATCCATGCTTCCCGCTTAGTATGCTCTTCTAACCAGGTATAAGGGGAGGCAAGCAGTAACAATCCGCCAGGATTGACCCGGCTGTGTACGTTTGCCAGAAATTTGGCCGGATCATATAAACGATCGATCAGATTAGCTGCAAGGATAAGATCATAACCAGTCAAAATGGGTTTGAGATTGCAAGCATCCCCTTGAAAGAACTCAACCTTATGCTTAACATCATCCAGCCCCAGGTTTGCGAGCGAACGCTCTTTGTAAAAAACCAGCTCGCCTTCATCGGTTAGAGTATAACGCAGCACCCCTTGTTGAACGAGCTGCACGCCTTGATTGATAAAACGTGCAGAGAAATCGACACCTGTTACATGATCGAAATGTTTGGCCAATTCAAAGGTGGCTCGCCCTGAGGCGCATCCCAAATCAAGCGCCTTATGTGCGGGTCGATTGCCCATGGCAGAAATAGCTAGCTTAGCCAAAGCAGCCGGGAAATTGGGCACATCGAAATACGTATCGCCATAATGAAATTCGGCATACTCGGACAGCAATTTGTCTGTCTCATAATGAGAGCTGGGCTGGAAGGCAGGCGTATCAGTAACGATATAGCGAAATCCGGCATGTTGAAAGAAATGCCGGCGAAAGGCATAGCGCGATGCCTTCAGTGCTTCATTACCACAGGCAATCCAGGAGCCGCCTTTGATGAGATTATGCCGATCATCAAAAGTAGGCGTTGTGAAATCATCATAGTGTGGATGAACTTCGAACCCCTCAAATGGGTAGGTGGGTGTTTCTGTCCATTGCCAAACGTTCCCTACGATATCGAAGAATTCACCCTGAGGAAACTCATTAATGGGGCAACTCGAAGCATAATAATCGAGATGAATATTGCCAGCGGCTGGAGCATTGTGAGGTACCTCAGATAAATTGGCTACATCATACAATCGGTACCACTCATCTTCGGTTGGTAAACGTATCGGTAGGCCGCTGGTTTTCGCTTTCCAGTTACAAAACGCCTTGGCTTCATGAAAATTGACTTCTACTGGCCAATCCCAGGGCATCGGCACTTCCTCAGTCATCAAGCGAAAATACCATTCATTGCCTTGTTTTAGCCAGAAGGTAGGGTATTGCGCACGCGTATGTTTTAACCAGCCACGGCCTTCCTCTTCCCAGTGATCCTCTACGCCATAACCATTGGCTTCAACAAAAGCAAGAAACTCCTGGTTGCTCACCAGATAACGGCCTGCCTGGAATGTCTGGATTTTCGCTGAATGGTGGCCATATTCATTGTCCCATCCAAAAACAGGATCGGTGTTGCTTTTACCGATCTGCACCTTGCCAGCCGGCACAGCCACCAATTGATTTTCCGGGGCAGTTCCGCTTTTGCGACAGGGCTGCCAGGCAGGATGGGGTTGAACGTATTGCAGTGCATGTTGGCGAATCAATACCGAAGAGGTTTCCAGATGGATACGCTCGTGCTCGATACCCATTATAATGGTCCACCAGGGGCTTTCCCAGGTAATCGGCAGAGTCAAGGGCGTATCGCTGATGAGCTTATCGACGATACTGCGCATGGTACGGCGGTATGTCATCACTTCTTCTACGGATGGCCAATCATAATGAGTCGTATCCAAATCATCCCAGCTCATCTCATCGACGCCGACTGCAAACATTGATTCCACTTTGGGATTAATTCGCTCAGTAATCAAGCCGGCCAGAATCAGTTTATTAGTGAAGAAAGTAGCAGTATGTCCCAAATAAAAAATCAGAGGATGCCTCAGCGTGATCGGCTTAACGTAATAAGCTTCATCGTTACGTAACGTTTCAAAAAGCTGCTCGTAATAATCCAGCGTAGTATGAAAATAAGATCGTATCTCTTCACGTTTAGCATTAAGGTCGTTACCATCAAGTACCGGTGTTCTCTGAAAAAGTTTTTTAGACATAAAATATTGACAAACCTGCTTATTTATAACTTTTGGAGCGGTTATTATACTCTTTCGAACTTTATAGGTCATATTTAACAAGGAAATAACAAATTTAACGTACCCATCGGTAGTAAATGGAAACACGACAATTATTCCCTGAGATAATGATAAAGGCATAAACAAGGAATAGGAATCAATTCGCTTAATTAACAGAATTAACAGAAAATTTGAATGGGTGACCTCATGATGGCTATTCCTGGAATTCAAGGAGCAATTCGCCCTGAGTTAACACATTCGCTACCTGCAGCGAGTGGGTAGAAGACAGCATACTGACCCGTACGCCAAGCAATCGCAGCTTTTTTTCCAGGGGTACACGCCGTAGACATTCCCGCGCAGCCTGGCGGATAGCAATAGGATCGGCAATGAACGTAGACAAGGTGATATCTCGCGTGACAGTATGGAAGTCTTCGAAGCGCAATTTAATACTAATGGTTCGACCAAGGTAGCCTTTACTTTTCAGATCTTGTGCAACACGTGTACACAGGGCGGTAAGTGCTTCCGATAAAGCAGTGCGATCATGGCGTGGATGAAGGTTATGCTCAAAAGTAGTTTCCCGGCTGATCGATTTAGGTTCCGAACGAGTCATGACTGGACGATGATCAATACCATGCGCGACCTCAAAGAGCCAAGTTGCGTAGCCGCGACCAAAGTGTGCCTGAAGCAAACTTAATTCGACCTGGGCCAGCTCGGCGATGATCGAAATGCCGAGCAATGCCAGTTTCTTTTCTGCTTTGGGGCCAATGCCATTGATCCTACGTACTGGTAGTGGCCAAATACGTTCCGGAATATCAGACAGATCCAGAATAGTGATGCCATCTGGTTTTTCAAAATCGGAGCACATTTTCGAGAGCATTTTATTCGGCGTAATCCCAATTGAGCAGGTGAGACCGGTGGCATCGCATACTGCTTGTTTGATACGTTTCGCCAGCGTCAAGCTATCCTCTGGCAGACTGCTAAGGTCAATATAAATTTCGTCGATGCCGGAATCTTCGATTTGCGGCGTAATGCTTGCCACGGCAGTTTTAAACAGCTGCGAATAATGGCGATACGCATCAAAGTCAACTGGCAGCAAAATGGCATCGGGAGCAAGTTGTGCCGCTTTCATTAGGCCCATTGCAGAGAATACGCCAACTGCACGCGCTTCATAAGTGGCTGTCGTGATCACACCCCGACCTGCATAATCACGTAACCGTGAGAAACGCAGGCTTCCATCTTCCAGTCGCACCGGCTTATGCTCTGATTTCCCGCCAATGACCACAGGCAACCCGCGTAATTGCGGATAACGCAGCAGCTCAACAGACGCAAAAAATGCATCCATATCAAGGTGAGCGATACGACGGGATAAGTAATTCATTGTTTATCAGCTATTAATGTCTGCGGCTCGCCTTCGCGTCAGGTTTGCTTTGGCAATGGAATTCACCCTGGTTGCAATTATTCGGTTCTATGCAGCATAGTTTGTAAGGTTAGCGCATTTTGTACAGCGGCATAACCGCTTTTGGTATTATCAAAATAGCAATAGACGGTATGACCGCGCGCTGACCAGTTAGCAAAAGTAGCTGCCCAGTCAGATAAAGAACATTTGCTATAACTGCCCTCATAAGGACCGTTTGGGCCATGCAGTCGCACATAAATAAAATCAGTGGTCACTTCCCTGGGTGAAAGAAAACCATCCAGATCAAAGATGCAGAAAGCTGTCTTGTGCATTGAGAGCAGTTGATAAGTTTGTGCGTTATGCCAGCTAGGGTCGCGAAATTCAAAGACATATCTGAAATCATTGCTGAGCGTCTCCAGAAAAGCAGACAAGCGCTCGGGATTGAAATGCCAGCGAGGCGGGAGCTGGAACAAAATGGGCCCTAGTTTATCTTCCAGGATGCGTATTCGTTCCAGGAAAGTATACGTACTTTGCTCCAGATCGTTTAGTCTTTGTATGTGAGTGATGTAACGGTTGGCTTTGACGGTAAAGATAAAGTCTTTAGGGACTATGTCATACCATCGCAGCAATGTTTTTTTATCAGGCAATTGATAGAACGAATTATTGATCTCGACAGTTTTAAAGTATTTTGCATAATAGTACAGCCATTCTTTCTGGGAAAAACCCGGCGGGTAGAATAGGTCTCGCCAGTGAGAGTATGACCAGCCGGATGTTCCGATGAAAATCGTACCTTCCATCATATCGCTCGCTCCTGAATGATTTGTCTTAGTTGTAACAGGCTGCTCAGAGATTCTCATGCCAACCTGAAAAGCAGGGCTATAACAAAGTGACCTGTCGATTTGATCATTGCCTTTATAATATTCGGTTTAGCAGAGTTGCGGTATAGAACGCTTTTAAATTTTTAAACGATCAATCAATAAAGGAAAACCAGTGAGCATGATTTGGTTCAAGGATTACACACTCGATTATCTGGAAGGGCTGCGCAACGCTAATATGGGTGCGCATATCGGCATCCGTTTTGCCGAAATTGGCCCTGATTTTCTAACAGCTAGGATGCCGGTGGATAAAAGGACAACCCAACCGTTTGGGATTTTGCATGGTGGTGCAAGCTGCGTCTTGTCAGAAACATTAGGCAGTGTCTCAGCCTGGATGACGATCGATCCGGAGAAATATCGCGCAGTTGGGCTTGATATCAATGCCAATCATATCCGAGCGGTCACGAAGGGCAATGTCATCGGGGTATGTACCCCGCTGCATATCGGTCGTCGCACTCAGGTCTGGCAGACGGATATCACCGAAGAAGCCACTGGCAAGCGTGTAGCGATTTCCAGATTGACCGTAGCAATTATTGAACAGGGCACATTGAGTAATCAAAAAGAAACGGTCATCGTAAGCAGAGAATCGTAATGGCTGTTAACTGTCTAATTCTTTAATTCGGCAAGCTGATTGTTAATGCTTGCCTTCGTTGTGTCTTTAACGGTCATCGTAAGCAGAGAATCGTAATGGCTGTTAACTGTCTAATTCTTTAATTCGGCAAGCTGATTGTTAATGCTTGCCTTCGTTGTGTCTTTAGTTGTGTCATAAAGTTTCTGTCATTAAGTTTTTCATGAAATTACCACTTGCTGTCACTGAGCTGGATCGGCGTCTAGCCAATCTGCCCAAACCCACCTATCCAGAAGAGTTGCCTGTCGTTGGCAAGCGCGAAGAAATCGCACACGCCATTGAGGCGAATCAGGTGGTCATTGTGTGTGGTGAGACCGGTTCAGGCAAGACCACCCAATTACCCAAAATCTGCCTCGAGCTTGGGCGTGGGGTAGCCGGGCTGATCGGGCATACCCAGCCGCGCCGCATTGCCGCCCGCACGGTAGCGATGCGAATTGCTTCCGAGCTGAATAGCCCGCTTGGTCATGCGGTAGGTTATAAAGTGCGCTTTTCCGACAGTGTCAGCAAGGATACTTATATCAAACTGATGACAGACGGTATTCTGTTGGCAGAAACGCAAGGTGATCCGCTGTTACGCGCTTATGACACTATTATCATCGATGAAGCGCATGAGCGCAGCCTCAATATCGATTTCCTGCTGGGCTATCTCAAGCAGATACTGGTAAAACGGCCTGATCTGAAGCTGATTGTGACTTCTGCCACTATCGACGCAGAACGTTTTTCCCGGCATTTTCATAATGCGCCGGTGATCGAAGTATCCGGCCGGCTGTATCCGGTGGAAGTACGCTATCGTCCGTTGGCTTCTGAAGATGAGGAAGAGGTGGACTTGCAACAGGCGATTATCGATGCAGTCGATGAGCTGATGCGGGTAGGGCCGGGCGATACCCTGATCTTTCTGCCGGGTGAACGGGAAATCAGAGAAACCGCTGAATCCTTGCGCAAACATGCTTTTAGCCGTCCGGGCGGCGGGGCAGGGGTGGAAATCCTGCCATTGTTTGCACGCTTATCATTTGCTGAGCAGGAACGCGTGTTCAAGCCCGGTAACATGCGGCGCATCGTACTGGCTACCAATGTAGCGGAGACCTCCCTAACGGTGCCAGGCATCCGTTATGTGATCGATACGGGTCTGGCGCGCGTTAACCGTTACAGTTACCGCAATAAAGTCGAGCAGCTGTTGATCGAAAAGATTTCCCAGGCTTCCGCTAATCAGCGAGCCGGGCGCTGCGGGCGGGTGATGAGTGGCATCTGCGTGCGTCTGTATGGGGAAGAAGATTATCGCGCGCGTCCCGAGTTTACCGACCCGGAAATTCTGCGTTCATCGCTCGCGGCTGTGATTTTGCGCATGAAATCGCTCAAGATCGGCGATGTGGAAAACTTTCCATTTATTCAGCCACCGCTACCACGCATGATCGCGGATGGTTATCAACTGCTGACTGAACTGGGCGCAGTCGATGACAACAATGCACTGACCGCGATCGGCTGGCGCCTGGCCAAATTTCCAATCGACCCGAAAATTGCGCGCATGATTTTGGCGGCAAAACAGGAGAACTGTCTGAGCGAGATACTGATCATCGCATCCGCCCTCAGCCTGCAAGACCCGCGCGACCGGCCGTTCGAAAAGCAGGAAGCAGCCGACCGCGCGCATGAACCTTTTCGTGATGAGCGCTCGGATTTTCTGAGTTTCTTGAAGCTATGGGAATTTTTTGATGAGCAGCTCAAGCATAAAAAATCCAACAAAAAACTGATCGCCCAGTGCCAGGAGCATTTCATTTCGCATCGGCGCATGCGTGAATGGCGTGAAATTCACGGGCAATTGCATACTCTGGTGATGGAACTGGGATTCAAACCGAATCAGGTACCGGCAAATTATGATGAAATCCACCGCGCCTTGCTGGCAGGACTGCTCGGTAATATTGGCTTCAAATCTGAAAGCGAAGGCGAATACCTCGGCGCGCGCGGTATCAAATTCTCGATTTTTCCGGGCTCATCACTGAAAAAAGCCAAACCCAAATGGATCGTTGCGGCGGAGCTGACTGAAACCGCCAAATTATATGCCCGCTGCGTGGCCGCCATCGATCCCTCCTGGCTGGAAAACATCGCTGGCAGGCTCTGTAAAAAACATTATTTTGATCCTCATTGGGAAAAGCAGCCTGCCCAAGTCGCCGCTTATGAGCGTGTCACACTCTATGGCTTGACGATTGTGCCGAAACGGCGCGTGGCGTATGGTCGGATCAATCCCAAGGAAGCACGCGAGATCTTTATCCGCAATGCCTTGGTCGCAGGGGAATACGCAACCAAAGCGCCATTCTTCGAGCACAACCGCAAGCTGATTGAAACCATCGAAGAACTCGAGCACAAGGCACGCCGGCAGGATGTGCTGGTTGATGAGCAGGAAATTTTTGCGTTTTACGATGCCATTATTCCGGCAGACATCTATGGCGGGGCAGCTTTTGAAAAATGGCGCAAGCAGGCGGAACAAACCAATCCGCAGCTGCTTTATCTAACGCGTGATTACCTCATGCGCCATGCAGCAGGCAGCATTACCGAAGTGCAATTCCCTGAAACGCTTAATATTGATGGCCACGCATTCCCCTTAAACTATCGATTTGAACCAGGACACGTACTGGATGGCGTGACCATCACCATACCGCTGCCTTTTCTCAACAAGTTAACTATAGCGCAGTTTGACTGGCTCGTACCGGGACTGGTACGGGAAAAAATAACCTGGTATTTCAAATCGCTGCCCAAGCAGATCAGGCGCAATCTGGTACCCGTGCCCGACTATGTCACCCGTTTTCTGGAGCAGCAGGAACCAGCAGAACCCATGCTGCTGTCAGAAGCGCTGGCCCGCTTTATCCAAAGCCAAACAGGTATTAAAGTGCCGCTCGACAGTTGGGACGACAAACCTTTACCGCTGCATTTGCAGATGAATTACAAAGTCATCGATGATGCCGGAAAGGAGCTCGCCATGAGCCGCAATCTCACAGAATTGCAGGCGCAATTGGGGCAAGCCGCACAGTTGACCTTTGCCCAGTCAGACACAGCCGAGCAAATCAGTATCGAGCGCGATCAGCTCACGCGCTGGGATTTTGGTGATCTGCCCGAAGAGATCACCTTCACGCGCGCAGGCAAACAAATTACCGGCTATCCCGCCCTGGTCGATCAGACCGATCATGTCGCCATACGCCTGTTCGATACTCGTGACGCTGCCGCAAGCAACATGCGGGCAGGAGTGCGGCGATTATTGAGCTTCGAACTTAAAGACAGGATGAAGCAGCTTGAGAAAAACCTGCCGGGGCATAAACAGGCGATTATGCAGTTGAGCACCCTGATCGATCCGGAAACGCTCAAACGCGACATGCTCGCTGCCATCAGCGACCGCGCCTTCATCGGTGATGACCAACTGCCACGTAGCGAAAGCGAATTTAACGCCCAGAAACAGCGTGCGCGGTTACGCCTCAGTCCCGTAACTGATGCTGTCGCCCGACTCATCCAGGATATCGCACAGGAATACCAGACGCTGAAACAACGTTTGGCTGCCAGCACGATCAGCAATCCTCGCCTCAAGACTGAACTGACCGATCAACTCAATCACCTGATTTATCCCGGCTTTCTACATGCAACCAACTGGGAGCGACTGCCGCATCTGACACGTTATCTGAAAGGCATGGTCTTGCGCCTCGATAAATACGCCAGCAACCCCTCACGCGACGGCCAGCATGCCGTCAGTATCGCGGCATTATGGAATCAATACCTGCAGCGCCTGGAAAAACATCGCAAGGCAGGTATCAGCGACCCCAATCTGACCGAATTCCGCTGGCAGATCGAAGAGCTGCGCATTTCCCTGTTTGCTCAGGAATTGAAAACGCCTTACCCGGTATCCGTCAAACGCCTGCAGAAGTTCTGGGAAACAGTGCGCGAGTAAATTGTAGAAAGACTAGCTGAGTGACAGCTTTTTATGCTATTGTCTTGCCGCTCATGACTTGATGATATACTTACCATATAATAATAAAAATTGTCACTGGAACAACACGCAAGGGAGAATATCGATCGTCTGCTGACGGCAGCAGGCTGGTTGGTGTGCGATGCAGAAAAAGTTAATATCCATGCCGTACGCGGCTTAGCCATTCGCGAATTTCCACTGAAAACTGGATATGGTTTTGCAGATTATCTGCTGTATATCGATGGTAAAGCAGTAGGGGTAATCGAAGCCAAGAAAGCAGGCGTAACTCTCACCGGCGTTGAAACGCAATCGGACAAATACACGCAAGGTTTGCCGGATGGTCTGCCACGCTGGAGCAATCCACTGCCGTTCTCGTATCAATCGACGGGAAATGAAAACCGCTTTACCAATGGCCTTGATCCCGCTCCACGTTCGAGGTCAGTATTTGCATTCCATACACCTGGACTGCTAGCGGAATGGCTGAACAATCCACCTAATCCACCAGCACACACTGTACAGCAGAGCCTGCCGCAGTATTATCAAACGGGCAGCACTTTTCTTGCTTGCCTGCAACAGATGCCACTGCTCAGGGAAGAAGGGCTGTGGCCTGCCCAGATCAAAGCCATCCAGAATCTGGAACAATCACTTAAGGAAAATCGTCCACGCGCACTCATTCAGATGGCTACTGGTTCTGGCAAAACCTTTACTGCTATCTCGTTCATCTACCGTCTGATCAAATTCGCTGGCGCCCGGCGGGTACTGTTCCTGGTCGACCGCGGCAACCTTGGCGACCAAACGCTCAAGGAATTCCAGCAATACGCTTCGCCCTACAACAACTTCAAGTTCACCGAGGAATACATCGTTCAACGCTTACATTCAAATATAATCGACACCACCGCGCGCGTATGCATCTGCACCATCCAGCGTATGTATGCCATGCTCAAAGGCAAGGAACTGGCGGAAGACCTCGAGGAAGAATCAGTGGACAAGCTCGGTGGCCTGTTCAAACGACCGGAACCGATTGAGTATAATCCGGCTATCCCGATTGAAACCTTCGATATTATCGTGACTGACGAATGCCATCGTTCCATCTACAACCTATGGGCGCAGGTGCTGGAGTACTTCGACGCTTACCTCATCGGCCTCACTGCCACGCCCAGCAAACAAACCTTCGGTTTCTTCCACCAGAACCTGGTGATGGAATACAATCATGAAATGGCTGTGGCCGACGGCGTCAACGTCAACTATGACGTCTACCGCATCCGCACCCAGATCACTGAAAAAGGTTCGAAGGTGGAATCCGGCTACGCAGTGCAGATCATGGAACGCGACACACGCAAAAAGCGCTGGGAACAGCTCGACGACAATTTCAGCTACGACCCAAACCAGCTAGACCGCAATGTGGTCGCCCCGGACCAGATCCGCACCATTATCCAGACTTATCGTGATAAACTGTTCACCGAAATTTTCCCTGGCCGCAGCTGGGTTCCCAAGACGCTTATCTTTGCCAAGGATAATGCGCACGCGGAAAATATCGTCGAGATCGTGCGTGAGGAATTCGGCAAGGGTAACGATTTTGCCCAGAAGATCACTTACCGCAGCTATGGGGCAGGGGGCACGAAACCGAAAGACCTCATCAATGAATTTCGCACCAGCCCCATGCCACGCATCGCTGTCACAGTGGATATGATCGCTACCGGCACCGATATCAAGGCAGTGGAAGTCATCATGTTCATGCGCGCGGTCAAATCCCGCGCTTTCTTCGAGCAGATGAAAGGTCGTGGCGTGCGCGTCATCAAGCCTGACGACCTGCAAAGCGTTACTCCCGACGCCCAGGCCAAGGACCACTTCGTCATCGTCGACGCTGTCGGCGTCTGCGAGCAGGACAAGACCGACTCGCGCCCGATGGAACAGAAGCCCACCGTCAGCTTCGAAAAACTCATACAGGCCGTCGCCTTCGGCAACACTGAAGACGATGTGCTGACCTCGCTCGCTGTCCGCCTGGCACGTATGGAACATCGTCTCAAACCCGAAGATGATCAAAAAATTCGGCAGCTCAATGGTGGTTACAGCCTCAAAGATCTTGCCCACAACATTATTCAATCGCTCAATCCTGACATAGTTCCTTCTCTTTTTACTGTAGAAGATAAGGGTGAGACAAGCCGTCATTCCGGCGAAAGCCGGAATCCAGAAGCCAAGATAAACGAAGCCCGTATGCGTATCATCCAGGATGCAATAAAGCCACTCTACAATCCAGAACTACGCGCGCTACTCACTGAGATCAAAAAGAAAAACGAAGTCGTCATCGACATCATCAGTGCCGATGAAGTCCTCGACGTTGGCTTCTTGCCCGAAGCCCTCGACCGCGCCAAGGGTGTGGTCCAATCCTTCGAGCAATTCATTCAAGCGCACAAGGACGAAATCACCGCCTTGCAGGTGCTCTACAGCAAACCTTACAAACAGCGCCTCACCTTCGAGGCCGTGAAAGAACTCGCTGATGCTATTGAAAAGCCGCCGTATCTGTGGAACGAATCGCAACTGTGGAACGCCTACGCTACGTTGGAAAAATCCAAAGTCAAAGGCGCCTCTGGCCGCCGCATCCTCACTGATCTGGTTTCACTGGTGCGCTTTGCCATGCACCAGGACAACGAACTCATCCCGTTCCCCGAACGTGTCAACGCCAACTTTAATGCCTGGGTAGCCACTCAGGGCCGTCATTACGGCGAAGGCCGGAATCCAGAGCCTTTCACCCGCGAACAATCCCACTGGCTCGAAATGATCCGTGACCACATCGCTGCTAACCTCAGCATCGAGCCAGATGATTTCGAGTTGCCACCATTTACGCAACATGGCGGGCTCGGCAAAGTGTATCAGCTGTTCGGCGATCAGCTGAATGCAATCATTGAAGAACTGAACGAGACGTTAGCAGCATAGATGGCTTCATGATGAAAACAGAAATTACACAAGCTTCACTGCCAGCCAGCTGGACCGTTACTGAGCTTGGCGACGTGCTTGAGCGAATTACCAATGGACTAACATGCGTGCAAGAGAAGGAACCCCCTGGAATTCCTATCACTCGTATTGAGACGATCTCAAACGGATTCGTAGATTTTGAGCGAGTACGCTACGTCCGTGAGTTAGAAGAATCGAAGAAGGAAAGGTTCCTGCTTCGGCGCGGTGACATTCTTTTCAGCCATATCAACAGTGATCTACATTTGGGAAAGACTGCTGTCGTAACCAGCCACAAGCGGTTGCTCCACGGCATGAATCTTCTACTTCTGCGTACCAAGAGAGAACTTCTTGATCCTTACTATCTGCACTATCTGTTGAATTTTTATCGTCGCAACGGAACATTTATGAAGATAGCGCAGCACGCTGTGAATCAATCTTCGTTGAATCAGAAAAAGATTAATTCACTGAAGATTCCACTCGCGCCCCTCAATCAACAAAAACGCATTGTCGCGGAAATCGAAAAACAATTCTCTCGCCTTGACGAAGCTGTCGCCATCCTCAAGCACGTCAAGGCCAACCTCAAGCGCTACAAAGCCGCCGTCCTCAAAGCCGCCGTCAAAGGTCGTCTCGTCGAAACCGAAGCCGAACGTGCCCGCCGCGAAGGCCGCAGTTTTGAGACCGGCGAGCAACTCCTGCAACGCATCCTCGAAACCCGCTGCAGCCAGTGGAAGGGCAAGGGCAAATACAAAGAACTCGTTGCACCAGACACCACCGACCTGCCTAAACTGCCGGAGGGGTGGGTGTGGGCATCGGTAAGTGATTTATTGCGTGAGCCCTTGCGTAATGGACATTCAGCAAAAGCAACCACCGATCCAAATGGACTCCGTGCTTTTACTTTAAGTGCTGTCACCGAAGGCGATTTCTCGGAAGCAAATACCAAGCGAACCGTAGCTAATCCTGCGAAGGTCGCTGATTTATGGGCAATGCCTGGTGACATCTATGTTGAGAGATCGAACACGCCAGAGTTGGTAGGTACAGCCTCTCTTTATAGCGGCCCGGAGAAATTCGCTTTCATTCCAGATTTGCTGATAAGAATCCGAGTTTGTCAGCTTGTTGTCCCAAGATATGTCGAACTTGCTTTGCAAAGCGATTTCGGACGTCGCTACTTCAAGGGCCGTGCCCAAGGAATATCTGGCACGATGCCAAAGATCGACCAAGCCGCCATCGAAGCATACCCTATTTTGCTACCGCCACTCACTGAACAATACCGAATTGTTGCTGAGATCGATCGCCGCTTCTCGCTCATGAGCAAAATTGAGGCCCAGATGGATGCCAACCTCCAGCATGCCGATATTCTTCGACAAAGCATTTTGCACTCTTCTTTTGTATGCAAAGCAAATATATAAGAAACGGTTTTAAATATGGCGCGTATTCGCAAGATTGAAATAAGAAACTTTCGTGGGATCAGGTGTCTAGATTGGATGCCGTCAGATGGTGTGAATTGTTTGATAGGGCCAGGTGATAGTGGCAAGTCCACTCTATTAGATGCGATAGACCTTTGCGTCGGAGCGCGCCGTAACCCGCAATTCACAGATACAGATTTTTATAGACTTAATGTTGAAGAGCCAATACTCATAGCAGTGACTATTGGGGAGCTCGAAGATAGCCTCAAAAGTATTGAAACATACGGCCTGTACCTCAGAAGTTTCAATAAGACAACTGGAGAGATTGAAGATGAGCCAGAAGCAGGCTTAGAGACGGTGCTGACGATACAACTTACGGTTGGTGGCGATCTTGACCCATCATGGATTTTGGTTTCAGAACGGGCAGCGGCTCTAAATCAAACACGAAATCTTGGCTGGAACGACAGGGTTCGAATTGCTCCGACGCGTATTGGAGCGATAGCGGATTACAACTTAAGTTGGCGCCAGGGGTCGGTCTTGAACCGCGTATCAGAGGAACGCGCTGCTGCGTCAGCGGCACTGGCAAAAATTGTCCGTGATGCAAGAGCTACGTTTGGGAACGAAGCGGGAGAGCAACTTGCAGGAACGCTCAGCACTGTCACGTTAGTAGCAAAAGAACTTGGAATTCCGGTCGGAGGCAACGTTAAAGCTTTGCTTGATATTCATTCTGTATCTGTTGGTGGGGGAACAATTTCACTCCATGATCAAAGCGGAATACCTTTACGTTCTCTTGGAATCGGTTCTACGCGTTTGTTGATTGCTGGGCTTCAACGTAAGGCTGCAGTGCAGTCGACAGTTATTCTGGTAGATGAGTTGGAATATGGTCTTGAGCCACATCGCATTATTCGATTGCTGGACTCATTGGGCGCCAAGGAAAAGGAGCCGCTTCTTCAGTTATTTGTGACGACTCATTCACCGGTGGCACTACGCGAATTGAGGGGTACCCAGCTATATGCCATGCGGAGACTAGAGGATCGTCACGTATTACGCTGTGTAGGCATTGACGACGATATTCAAGGCACTATCCGTTTATATCCAAACGCTTTTCTTGCGCGATCCGTTTTTGTTTGTGAGGGTGCCAGCGAGGTTGGACTCATCCGTGGGCTAGACCAACACAGAATTGTGAATGGAGGACCATCGATTGCAGCGCAAGGCGTGGGATTAGTCGATGGAACCGGCACCCTCTTATTTAAACGCGCCAAGTCTCTTCAGTCACTTGGATATCGAACCGCTGTGCTTCGTGATGATGATGCACATCTAGCTCCGGAGCTTGAACAGGAATTCTCGAATGACGGGGGAGAGGTAATTGCTTGGCGTAAAGGTCGGGCGCTTGAAGATGAGATATTCATAAGCCTCTCTGATGGTGCAGTCCTGAAACTTATTGAACTGGCGGTTGAACTTAAGGGAGAGAATGTTATTAATGACCATATTAAATCAGCGACAGACGGAAAAAAAGACTTATTGGTATGCAAATGTGAGTTAACTCAGGAGAATAGATCTATTCTTGCCAAGGCGGCGAAATCCAAAAAATCCTCATGGTTTAAGACCGTGAGTACGATGGAGATCGTGGGTCGTGACATTGTTGGTCCTGATCTTGAAAAATCTGAGGAAGGATTTCGAGAGGTAATTAATCGAATATTTAACTGGGTGGACAACGCTGGTGAGTGAGATCGACTTATTGAAAATAAATCGAGGAACAATCTCCGCTCCTGCCGGTTGTGGGAAAACGCACCTCATTAGCGAAGCACTAAAGCGCCATGGTAATCGCAAACCAATTCTTGTTCTTACACACACCAATGCGGGTGTAGTTGCGCTACGAGATCGTCTGAACAGGGAGGGTGTTCCT
The DNA here is from genome assembly GCF_001007935.1 of Nitrosomonas communis. Classification (NCBI taxonomy): domain Bacteria; kingdom Pseudomonadati; phylum Pseudomonadota; class Betaproteobacteria; order Nitrosomonadales; family Nitrosomonadaceae; genus Nitrosomonas; species Nitrosomonas communis. The sequence goes on along the minus strand of NZ_CP011451.1, from coordinate 2,513,216 downwards.
TCAAGCACATATCGATTAGCAACTATCGACGGATGGGCAATTAGGCTGGTTTCTATGTTTCCGGCTAGAGCAAAACTGGAGAAGGAAATACTGCATCTAGTAAATCCAGGACAAGACTACCCGCAAATTAGGAATGCGGCAATCACGCTACTAAAGGGAGGGCATATTAATGACATTCTCACTGCCAGTTATGCGCACCTGGTTGTTGATGAGTATCAGGACTGCTCTGTCCGGCAACATGCAATTGTCTTTTACGCAGCGCAGGCACTACCTACATGTGCGCTTGGTGATCCACTCCAGGCGATTTTTGGGTTTGGTTCCGATGCCTTGGCTAATTGGGAAAAGCATGTCTGTGAACATTTTCCGCTTGCAGGTGAGCTCAATAGGCCTTGGAGATGGATAAATGCGGGAGCTGTGGGCCTGGGGGAATGGCTTCTTGATGTTCGGCGAAAGCTATTAGCTGGTGAACAAATAGACCTCAGTACTGCGCCGGCGCAAGTGCAATGGATTCCACTTGATGGAGTAGATAACCATGCGAGGATGCTGAAAGCTGCCAGGATAAAGCCCCCAGGCGATAATGGGCATGTTCTGATTATTGGGGACAGTGTTAACGCCGATAGCAGGCATCGTATTGCTAGCTCAGTGCCAGGTGCTGTGACAGTGGAAGCGGTTGATTTGCGAGACCTCGTTACATTTGCCCGCAATCTAAATCTAGAGCGTGATGGCTCTCTTGTTCAGATTGCAAACTTTGCTCAAAGTATAATGACTAACGTTGGAGCAACTGATTTGGTGCGGCGAGTAGATATTTTGAGTAGAGGCGCTGCCCGCAAGGAGCCTTCTGAGGTAGAAAGGGCGGCGCTTGATTTTGTACGAAAGCCCACATATCGCGGTGTTCTTGACCTACTTGTGGCGATAAATAAAGAAGGGGGAGTGCGTGTTTTTAGACCAGCGGTGCTAAGAGCATGTATCAAAGCATTATATGCCTGTATTAATACGCCCAGCCTATCCTTTTACGAAGCTGCGACTCAGGCTCGTGAACAAAATCGAATGCAGGGTCGCCCGCTCCCTAGGCGTGCAGTCGGAAGCACTCTTCTCTTGAAAGGGTTGGAGGCGGAAGCTGCTGTCATTTTGAATGCGACTAATCTTGATATGCGGAATTTGTATGTTGCAATGACTAGAGGCTCAAAGTCACTTGTCATTTGTTCGAGTTTACAGATATTGAACCCTTCGCATTAACAGGATTAAGCATCAAGAATGAATACATCTTCCATCGTCCAAAAACTCTGGAATTACTGCAACGTGCTGCGCGACGACGGCATGTCGTATGGTGATTATGTCGAACAGCTTACCTATCTGCTATTTCTCAAGATGGCCGATGAGCGCACCAAAGCACCATACCACCAAAAGAGTCCCGTACCTGAAGGTTATGACTGGCTGAGTCTGATTAAAAAAGACGGTGACGAGCTGTTCGACCACTACCGCCACACTCTTGAAGCGCTGGGCAATCAGAAAGGCTTGCTCGGGCTGATTTTTAATAAATCACAAAATAAATTCCAAGACCCAGCCAAGCTACGCCGGTTGATCGTGGATCTGATCGACAAGGAAAGTTGGGTGTCGATGAGTGCCGACGTGAAGGGCGATGCCTACGAGGGCCTGCTGGAAAAGAACGCGCAGGACACCAAGTCCGGTGCCGGTCAGTATTTCACCCCACGTCCACTGATACAGGCCATTGTCGACGTTATGGTCCCGAAGCTCGGCGAGACCGTGAGTGACCCGGCCTGCGGTACCGGCGGCTTTCTGCTAGCGGCGCACGATTACGTGGTGAAGCACAATCCGCACATGACAAAGGATCAGCGCAAGCAGCTCAAGGAAGAAACCTTCAAGGGCTGGGAGCTGGTACAGGCCACGGCGCGGCTATGCGCCATGAACATGCTGCTACATGGTATCGGCAGCCAGGAGTTCGAACCCATTGTAGTGTCTGACTCGCTAGCCGCCGACCCCGGCGACCGCTTCGACCTGGTGGTCACCAATCCGCCGTTCGGCAAGAAGAGCAGTACTACCATCGTGGGCGAGGATGGCAAGGCGAGCCGTGAGCGCGACATCGTCGAGCGCGGCGATTTCTGGACGACCACCTCGAACAAGCAGCTCAACTTCGTTCAGCACGTCAAAACCCTGCTCAAGCAGAACGGTCGCGCTGCTGTGGTGGTGCCGGATAATGTGCTGTTCGAAGGCGGGGCGGGTGAGACCATCCGCCGCAAACTGCTGCATGAGTGCGATGTGCATACCTTGCTGCGCTTGCCGACCGGTTTGTTTTACGCGCAGGGAGTGAAAGCAAATGTACTGTTTTTCGACAAGAAGCCTGCTTCTGAGACGCCTTGGACTAAAAAACTGTGGATTTACGACTTGCGCACTAACATGCATTTCACGCTGAAAACGAATCCTTTGAAGCGGGCAGATCTGGATGAGTTTGTGAAATGCTTCAAACCTGAGAACAGGTTTAACCGTACACCCACGTGGTGTCCAGAAATGGATTCCGGCTCGGAGGCCGGAATGACGGTGAAAGGGAAGAAGAGAGGTAATGCCCCTCACCCCAACCCAGAAGGAGAGGGAGTAAACGGTCGCTGGCGTGCCTTTGATTATGAGGAGCTGATCAAGCGCGACAAGATCAACCTGGATATTTTCTGGCTGAAGGATGAATCTTTGTCGGATTCAGACAATCTGCCAGCGCCGGATGTGATTGCACAGGAGATTGTAGAGGATCTGGAGGCAGCCCTAGAACAGTTTCGTGAGATTCTCAATGATGTCGATGTTTTCTCAAAAGGGGAAGGACTATGATGTGGCCAACTTCTACATTACTGTGTCGTAACTGTGACCATCCTCATAATTGATCTGGCTATGGCTTATTAGGAAGCGGTGCTGGGACGGTTCAGAAGTTGGGTTGACTAGGAGGTATACGATAAAAGCGGATCATAAGCTCATAAATACATCCAAATTGTTAGGTAATCTCACATCAACGGCTAGAGATGAGTGAAATGATATTGAAATATAAGCGCTGGTATTCTGTGATTCTGGGTTCCTTCATGCTGAGCGTTGTAGTGGGTTCCTTCTGTGCATTGGCACAAGCGGCACCTTCAAAGACTCTGATTCGTGGCGCTGCCCTTATCTTCACCATGGATTCTACGATAGGCACAGGTGAGTTAGGAATTGTCGAGAATGCCGATATTTTGCTGAATGGAGACAAGATCGCTCAGGTAGGTAAAAACTTGCAGGAGAGTGGTGCTCAGGTTGTGGATGCGACGGGCAAAATTGTCATGCCTGGTTTTGTTGACGTGCATAATCACTTATGGCAATCACTCATCCGTGGCTGTGGCACTGACAAAAACCTCATTGGCTGGCTAGATGCTTGTGTGTTCCCACTGTTTAATCCTAGTATTACGCTTACTGAAACCGAGGCTTACGCTGGAGTTAGGCTCAGTACCCTGGATCTGATTAACACAGGAATCACCACAACGGTCGACTGGTCGCATGCCTTTACACCCCAGTTCGTACGGGGGAATATTCGTGCCCTCAGTGACTCTGGATTGCGGTTTGTGTTCGCGCATCTTGGTACCGCTGATCCTACCAGCATAGCTGACATGAAGCTTGTCAAGCAGACAATGATTGACCCCAATCCCAGAGCCACTTTTCAAGTGGCTTCACACCCTTCGGAGGCATTTCGATCCGATCTTATTGCAATGTCTAAGCTGGCCAAGGAATTGGGCGTAAAACTGCATGTGCATTTGCTTGAGAACATTGCGCAACGTGAAGATAAAGCATTTGATGTGCTAAAAGAGGCTAATGCACTGGGGCCAGATCTGCTTGGAGCTCATGGGATACACCTCACTGATCAAGAAATTAATATCCTGGCTGAACATGATGTGCGTATCTTGCATAATCCGCTTAGTAACATGCGACTAGCTTCTGGGGTCATCCGCTTGCCTGAGCTGAAACAGGCTGGTGTTCAAGTAGGTCTAGGCATTGATGGTGGAACGAATGACACGAGTGATATGTTTAACGACATGCGCGCTGCACTGGGGTTGCAACGCGCCATATCGCTTCAAGCTGGCATATTTCCTCGGGTTGCTGACGTGCTGCGTATGGCCACGGTGGATGGAGCCAAGCTGTTGGATATGTTTGATCGCATTGGCTCCCTGACACCTGGTAAAAAAGCCGACTTAATTATCATCAATCCGGGAAATATCAACTTTGCTCCGAGCTTTGATTGGGTCAATCAGATCGTTTTTAACGGCCAGCCTGTGAATGTTGAGTGGGTATTTGTCGACGGACAATCCTTGAAAAGAAAAGGAGAACTGGTGGACGTGGATCCTGAGAGCATTATGGAAGCGGCGCAGAAGGCTGCCACTCGAATCAGACGCGATTTATTACCATGAAAATAGTACAGAAAAAAGAGCTAAAGTAGTTAGCGGGACATAGTCTTGCCATGCTACTGACCAATCCACCTTTCGGTAAGAGAGCAGACGCATGCGTGCACATACCTTGCTGCGGTTGCCGTCCGGATTGTTTTATATCCAAGAGATGAAGGACAATATGTTGTTTCTTTGGCAAGAAACCTGCCGATGAAATCCTCCGGGCCAAGAGAATCCGTACTGTCTTTATTTTGCCATTCAGGTAGCGTTAATCTTCATTCCTCTATAGTAGTGCATCGCATCAGAGAATTTGAGATGACAGCCAATATTATTTGTTATCATACCCTTTTTGTATTTCAAAACTGCAGCTATGGATAGTCAAATCCAATCCGCGTTTACTCATGATTTAAGCTGGATATTCGTGAATTTCTTAGATTACTCAAGCAAGTTTCCTCTTCTCTCCAGTTATTCACCAAGAAATATTGTGTTGTTCCCTGTCTGACAAATTAAATTAAAAAATCCGTTCGATGTAGTCAGTTTATGAATTTTGATGAGCAAGCTATAATGAAATTTTTACGTATTCTTATGAAGAGCATTCTTTGGTTAGTGCTATGTTTGGCAGTATTTCCTGTTTTTGCACAGCAGCCTACCTTGTCTGTCGCAGCAAAATCTTACATACTCGTTGATTTTCACACCGGTAAAACACTGATCAGTCAAAATGAGCATGAGCGCCTTGAGCCAGCCTCACTAACTAAGCTGATGACAGCTTATGTGATTTTTTCCGAGCTAAAGCAGAACCGTATCAAATTGGATCAAGTGGTTCCCGTTTCTAAAGCAGCCTGGAAAATGGTGGGTTCTCGCATGTTTATTCAACCCAATAAGCCGGTAACGGTGGATGAATTGATTCGTGGCATGATCGTGCAATCCGGAAATGATGCCTGTGTTGCGCTGGCCGAACTGATTGCGGGTTCTGAAGATATGTTTGCCCATAAGATGAATGAGGAAGCGGCTCGTTTGGGAATGATCAATACGAATTTCACCAATTCGACTGGATTGTCCCATCCCAAACATTACAGCACGGCACACGATCTTGCATTGTTGTCGGCCGCTATTATTCGTGAGTTTCCAGAGTTTTATCCTCTCTATTCACTGCGTGAGTATACCTACAATGGCATTACTCAACCCAATCGTAATCGATTGCTGTGGGTGGATCCTACGGTAGATGGCATGAAGACAGGCTGGACGGTGGCTGCTGGTTACTGTTTGATTACGTCATCCCAACGGGATGAGCGCAGGTTGATTTCAGTCGTGATGGGAACTGCCTCAGCTAATGCACGTTCCAAGGAAAGTCAACGTTTATTGAATTACGGCTATCAGTTCTTTGATACGGCGCATCCCTATAAAAAGGATCAGGAAATTACTGCTCTGCAAATCTGGAAAGGGGCACAGAATACGCTCAAGGTAGGGTTTGATCGTGATATCTATTTTACCTTGCCCAAAGGGCAGGCTGAAAAAATAAAGGCTAAAATGGAATATAAGCAACCCGTGATTGCCCCTATCAATCAAGGGCAAGAAGTGGGTACCGTTAAATTCAGCCTGGGTGATCAGGAAATCGCAGCTTATCCACTCGTTTCCCTGGAAACGATAGGTGAAGCCGGTATTTTTGGGCGCGCCTGGGATAGCCTCCATATGCTCTTTAATTAATTCCTGGAAAAAAATATGATTTACCTTAATGGTAAGTTTATGCCGATTGAAGAGGCTTATGTACCGGTACTAGACCGAGGATTCATTTTTGGTGATGGGGTTTATGAAGTCATCCCGGTCTACTCGCGCAAGCCATTTCGCCTCAAAGAGCACCTGGCTCGCTTGCAACATAGCCTGAATGGCATCCGGCTTAACAATCCCCACACGAATGAACAATGGCATACTCTTATCGGGCAGATCATTGCCGGTAATGCTGCTGATGATCAATATCTCTATCTGCATATCACGCGCGGGGTAGCCAAGCGTGATCATGCATTTCCGGCGGGTGTTTCTCCTACTGTGTTCATGATGAGCAACCCATTGTTAGTTCCACCCCAGGAGCTATTGTTGACGGGTGTGCCGGCCATTACTGCTTCCGATAATCGGTGGGGGAGATGCGATATCAAGGCTATCTCATTGCTGCCGAATGTCTTGCTGCGTCAACTGGCGATTGATGCGGGGGCTATGGAGACCATTCTTGTGCGTGACGGCTTTTTAACTGAAGGTGCCGCCAGTAATATTTTTATCGTAAAAAATAATGTATTGTTAACCCCCCCCAAGAGCCATTTGATGTTGCCAGGGATAACGTATGATGTCGTGCTGGAATTAGCTCAAGCCCACGCCATTCCCCATGAGGTAAGAGAAATCGCAGAAGGGGAGCTTCGTACAGCGGATGAAGTGCTGCTGACTTCTTCCACCAGAGAAGTCATGCCAATTGTATCACTTGATGGGAAAGCCATTGGGGATGGCAAACCAGGAGCTATGTTCAAGCAACTTAACCAGCTTTATCAGCAATATAAGGCAAGTACGATGCGTGCTGGAAATTCTGCCGTTTTATCAGAATAGTGAGTTTCGGGATATAAACGGTTACACAGACTATGACAGAGCAGCCTTCGCTTATTGAATATCCTTGTGACTTTCCCATCAAGATTATGGGTCGAGCACAGCAGGGATTTACTGAAACGGTACTGAATATTGTCAAAACTCATGCACCAGATTTTGAGGAAAGTGCACTGGAAGTAAGAGCGAGCAAGAATGGTAACTATTTATGTATAACCTGTACGATTTGGGCGGTTTCACGCGCGCAACTTGATGCACTCTATCAGGAGCTTCATGATCACCCCATGGTCATGCTGGTATTTTGAAGTTCCCATAAAGTGGAAAATTTACGGTTTAGGCCAGAACAGGTATCGTTGGCCATGAAAATAAGAGAGCTGGGTACGGTAGATTATCTCGTAACCTGGCATGCTATGAAGGAGTTTACCGCTCATCGTACTGAGTATACACCTGATGAAATCTGGCTGCTGCAGCACTCGCCAGTCTATACCCAGGGTATTGCCGGCAGACCGGAGCATTTGCTGTATCAGAATGATATCCCGATTATCCAAACCGACCGTGGCGGGCAAATTACTTTCCATGGTCCAGGACAGCTCATCACCTATTTATTACTTGATCTGCGCCGTTTGAAGCTGAATGTAAGGGAGTTAGTCAGAAAGATGGAGAGGGCTGTGATAGACTTGCTACAAGAATATCACGTGCATGCAGAGGGCCGCGTAGATGCGCCGGGCGTTTATGTAAGTAATGCCAAGATTGCCTCATTAGGATTAAAAATTAAAAATGGTTGTTGCTACCATGGTATTGCATTGAATGTAGACATGGATTTAACCCCTTTTTCTGCAATCAATCCATGCGGTTATGCGGGGATGCGTGTCACCCAGACAAAAAATCTGGGCATTGATGATGAAATGGAAGTGCTAGGCCTGAAAATGATCAAAAAACTACAATTAAAACTTGCTGAAGGGAGTAATATCTAACGCCATGACCACTGATAGGCACGAAAGAGGGATTGCTAAAACAGCGCGCAATCCAATCAAAATAACTGCTCAACAGCCTAGTGAGATACTGCGCAAGCCATCATGGATACGGGTACGCTCATCTAATAGTCAGACTTATACCGAAGTTAAACGCTTGCTGCGGGAGCATAAATTGCATACGGTGTGTGAGGAAGCTTCCTGTCCTAATATTGGCGAATGCTTTGGTAAAGGAACGGCCACTTTTATGATTTTGGGCGATCTTTGTACCCGGCGTTGTCCTTTCTGTGATGTGGCGCATGGCAGACCCTTACCACCTGATGCTGAAGAGCCATTACATCTGGCAAAATCTATCGCAGCATTGAAGCTTAAATATGTCGTGATCACCAGTGTGGATCGTGATGATTTGCGCGATGGTGGAGCACAACACTTTGTCGATTGCGTGCGTGAGATCCGGGCTCATTCTCCACTGACTAAAATTGAACTTCTAGTGCCGGATTTTCGTGGCAGATTGTCGGTTGCGTTGGAAAAATTATCTGCGTGTCCTCCCGATGTGCTCAATCATAACCTTGAAACAGTGCCACGTTTATATAAGCAATGCCGACCGGGTGCCGATTATGCGCATTCGTTAAAATTGCTGAAAGATTTTAAAGCTGCTTTTCCAGCTATTCCTACTAAATCCGGTTTAATGTTAGGACTGGGAGAAACCGATAGTGAAATTATTGAGGTGTTACGAGATTTGCGTGAACATAATGTCGATATGCTCACCATCGGCCAATACCTACAACCCAGCATCGGACACTTGCCTGTCATGCGGTATGTATCACCCGAAGGCTTCAAGGAGTTTGAGCGTATAGCCATAGAAATGGGCTTCAGTAACGCTGCCTGTGGTCCCATGGTGCGTTCCAGTTATCATGCCGATCAACAAGCACATGAAGTAGGGGTGAAATAGCTTTTTGACTGCGTTCGATATAATACTTTGATTGGAAGGCCTGAGTAGACCTAATAGAATACTTGGGTATATTAAATCATGTGAGTAGGGGCTATATAAAAAATTAGCAACACATCGAAAAGACGGTGCACAGCAGGAAGGTGATTTATAAACTAAGCTCTGCACCGTTAAAAATGGAGAAAGCTATGAAAGAAAACCGGTACACAGCAGCTTAGGGGAGAGAGAGAAGAACATTAGCAGTTGTGTACCGTAATCCCGTATACCAGGATTACTTGTTATGACTTAGTATTTCCAAGAAAGTTTAAATATAGCTGTAAATAAAGGAGTTAAAGGAGACTTAAACGCAACCTAAAACACATCATGCGCGGTTCCTTAAACGGAGTGAGAAGTGCAAAATCACGTTTTTGATTGCTGACATAAACCGCAGCGTTTCGCGCTTCATAAAAGCTTAAGAGGTGTGAACTCATAGCTTGCTATACTTTATCTTTTTTATACCCCTCTTAGCGCTATATTTCGGCTATAAACTGCGCTTAAATGTAATTGATAAAACCCCACCTGAAATAATCAAAGACAATCAAAGACAATCAAAGCCAACGAGAAGCCGGAGCAAATAACCAAGGAATCATCAAAGAAAAAAGAGAGGTGCCAGTAAGGCCTTAGGAGACGGCCTTAGGAAGAAGGAAAAACGCTGGCACCGAAGAAGCTACACAAAAAAGATACTATGTATTGACTATTATACGGTTCAGTATTACGCCCTTATGACATCCTTGCGACATACACATCCTCTTGATTCATTCTCTAAACTCTAAAATATTGGGAGATTCCTTCGAGGTTTTGCTGGAGGCAAAACTTTATAGCGTTTACTGGTTTATTCGAGCCACTCGTAAGCCATCTAAGCGTCGTAAATATTATCGATATGCTGAGGTCGAGAAAAACGCCTAATTGACTTAAGTGTCGATCGGGGACTACGTTTGCTTTGCCATCATCTGGCTAACTGAAAAACCATTTCACGGAAAGAAG